>CAYRXM010000007.1:0-65903 GCA_964428175.1 uncultured Anaerolineae bacterium | reverse complement strand
CCCCCCAACCCCACCCTATCCTACACTCTTTCCCTACACGCGCTCTTCCGATCTCCTACGGTGCCGGAGCGGGCCAGCCGCGCGACCTCGTCCGGCGGGGTCACGTCGAGGTGATCGACCGAAGTCGCGCCTAACTCAACCGCCAACCCCACGCCGCCGAGGGCGGTGAATTCGTCGGCGTGGACTTTGAGCGGCAGGCCAAGCGCGCGGGCGGATTCCAGAATGCGTCGCGATTGGGCCAGGTCAAAGGCGACTTGTTCGCAGAAAACGTCGCAAAAGAGAGGAGACAAGGAACAAGTAGACAAGGGAGAACAACGGTACCAGTCGACGACGGCGGGGAGCATCTCGTCGACCAGCAGATCGACATAGGCGTCGGCGCGGCCGCGGTATTCCGGCGGAACAGCGTGCGCGCCGAGCCAGGTGGGGATCAGATCGAGCGGGTGGGTTTGGGCCAACCATTCGATAGCCCGCAGCATCTTGATCTCGCTGGCAGTGTCCAGCCCGTAGCCGGTCTTGATCTCGACCGTGGTGGTGCCCAGGCGCAGCATCGCGTCGAGGCGGCGGCGCGACTCTGCGACCAGCTGCTCCGGCGAGGCGGCGCGGACGGCGCGCACGGTGTTGAGGATACCGCCGCCGGCCTGCAAAATCTCCAGGTAGGTCGCTCCGCGCAGGCGCTGCTCGAACTCGCCCACCCGGTCGCCGGCGTACACGGCGTGGGTGTGCGCGTCGACAAAACCGGGACAGACCACCTTGCCCGCCGCGTCGATCGTTTCTTTCGCCAAGTAATCGGCCCGTAAATCCGCGCTTGGCCCGACGGCGACAATCACTCCGTCCGACACAGCCAGGGCGCCGCTGGAGATCAAGCCGACATCCTGCATCGCCGCGCTGCGCCTGGGAACAGAACCACTGCAAGTGACAAGTTGTGATATGTTATAAATCAGCAGATCAATTTGCATAGATATACTCTGTAATGCGTAATGCGTAATGCATAGCGTACACACGCATTACGCATTACGCCGCACGCCTCATTCCAACAAGGCTATTTCCACAATCTGCTCCGTCTTGAACTCGTGCGCCTGCAAATAATACTGCGTCACCTGCTCCAGCACGCCCAGCGGCACGGCGCCGATCAGCTCCGTGCCCGCCACCTGGACGCCGTAACGGGCGGCTTCGGCACGGATCGTCTCCAGCACGCGCGGCAGGGGCGTTTTCTGATAGTGGGTCATATTCATCGACACCTGCACCATGCCCTGCTCCTTCAACTCGACGCCCAGGGCGCGCACGTAGCGGTAGCCGCCGTTGAGATAACGCACCGCGCGGGCGATCTGATTGGCGAGCTCGAGGTCGCCGGTGCGCAGATTGACGTTAAAGGCGACCAACGGTGGGCGCGCGCCTGTGACCAGCGCGCCGCTGCGGGCGTTGAATGCGGCCGGGCCTTCGTCGGGCAGCCAGGCGGGATCGGCGAGCTTGCCCGGCAGCCCTTCGTACTCACCCCGGCGGATGTCGGGCAGGCTGACCCGCTCCGGCCGAGTCGCCGAGTCTTCGTAATAATAGACCGGCACGCCCAGTGCGCCGGCAAACCGCCCGAACTGCCGCGAAATCTCGACCGCCTCTTTGCTCTTGACTCCGCGCACGGGCACAAACGGCACCACATCGACCGCGCCGATGCGCGGGTGCGCGCCGTGGTGCTGCGCCATGTCGATCAGTTCGAAGGCCTTGTACGCCATTGCCTGGGTTGCTTCCAGCACCGGCTCCGGCTCGCCCAGGTAGGTCAGCACGGTGCGATTGTGGTCGGCGTCAGGCGAAACGTCGAGCAGCTTGACGCCCTCGGTGCGGCGAACCTGGTCGGCGATCTGCTCGATCACCTCCGGACGACGGCCTTCGCTGATGTTGGGGATGCACATTAAAATTCGCATTTTATGTTAAACTTTCTAATTCGTACTGCGTATTGCGTATTCCGTGAAACGCCAGGCCACTCGTAACCCGCAGCTTGCAACCCGCAACTTTTAACTCCTCTCCATCGGCATCTTGATCCCCTGCTCCCTGGCAAACTCGACCGCCTGTTCGTAGCCCGCGTCGGCGTGGCGGACAACGCCCAGGCCGGGATCGGTAGTCAGCACGCGCTCCAGGCGGCGCGCGGCCTCCGGCGTGCCGTCGGCGACGATGACCTGCCCGGCATGGATGCTGTAGCCAATGCCCACCCCGCCGCCGTGGTGGATGCTGACCCAGGTCGCCCCGCCGACGGCGTTGAGCAGCGCGTTGAGCAGCGGCCAATCGGCGATGGCATCCGAACCGTCGCGCATCCCTTCCGTCTCGCGGTTGGGCGACGCCACCGATCCACTGTCCAGGTGGTCGCGGCCGATCACGATCGGCGCACTCACCCGGCCCGCAGCGACCAGCTCGTTGAAGCGCAGCCCGGCCCTGGCCCGCTCGCCGTAGCCCAGCCAACAGATGCGCGCGGGCAAGCCCTGAAATTCGACTTTTTCTTGCGCCATACGAATCCAGCGCTGCAAATGTGTGTCATCGGGAAACAGTTCCAGGATCGCCTCGTCGGTGGCATAGAGGTCTTGCGGATCGCCGGACAGGGCCACCCATCGAAACGGGCCCTTTCCTTCACAAAAGAGGGGACGGATGTAAGCGGGGACAAATCCAGGATAATCGAAGGCATTTTTTATCCCGGCGTCAAGGGCGCGCTGGCGCAGGTTGTTGCCGTAATCAAAAACCACGCTGCCGTGCGCCTTCAGATCGAGCATGGCCTGCACATGGCGGGCCATCGACTCGGTCGAGCGGCGCTGGTATTCGGCGGGATCGCCGGCACGCAGCGCAGCGGCCTCGTCCAGCGTCATCCCGGCCGGGATATAGCCGTACAGCGGGTCATGCGCCGAGGTCTGGTCGGTGACCACATCGGGGGTCACGCCGCGCAGCACCAGCTCGGGGAGGATTTCGGCGGCGTTGCCCACCAGCCCAATCGAACGCGGCTCGCGGCGCTTGAGCGCCGCCTCGATCCAGGTCATGGCCTCTTCCAGGTCGTCGGTCACCTGATCGATCTGGCGCAAGGCCAGCCGCCGTTCAGCCCGCGCGCGGTCGACCTCGACGATCAGGCCGACGCCCTCGTTCATCGTCACCGCCAGCGGCTGCGCGCCGCCCATCTCACCCAGCCCGGCGGTGAGCACAAACTTGCCTTTGAGGCTGCCCCAGCCGTGCTGGCGGGCCAACGCGCCAAGCGTCTCATAGGTGCCCTGCAGAATGCCCTGCGTGCCGATGTAAATCCAGCTTCCGGCGGTCATCTGGCCGTACATGATCAGCCCGGCCTGCTCCCAGCGGTCAAAGTTTTCCTGGGTGGCCCAGGCCGGGACGATGTTCGAATTGGCGAGGAGGACGCGAGGGGCATCGAGGTGGGTGCGAAACACGGCGACTGGCTTGCCCGACTGGACAAGCAGGGTCTCGTCCGCTTCGAGCGCGCGCAAGGCAGCGAGAATGGCGTCAAAGCAGGCCCAGTTGCGCGCCGCCTTGCCCCGCCCGCCGTAGACGATCAAGTGGTCGGGGTCACCGGCCACCTGAGGGTCGAGGTTGTTTTGCAGCATACGATAGGGCGCTTCGATCAACCAGTTCTTGCAGGTGAGTTGTGCGCCTCGTGGGGCGCGGATGGTGCGCTTCATTGCACAACCTCCATCTATTTAATTATAGCTGAACACCAGCGATCAGCGATCAAACACGACGGTCTCTTTGCCGTGCAGCTTGTCGAGGACGCGGGCGGTGATCAATTCCAGGTGCGTGCCGTTGCTGACAAAATCGAGGTCGTCGGTGGGCACGGTGAGCACCGGGCACAGGGTAAACGCGGCCATCCACTCTTCATAGTAGCGATTGAGCCGCTCCAAATACTCGGTCGAGATGCCCTGCTCATAATCGCGCCCGCGCCGGCGGATGCGCTCGATCAATGTCGGCACAGAGGCTTGCAAATAGATCACCAGGTCCGGCGGCGGCATGATCCCAATCACCGTCTCGTACAGCTCGCGATAGCTGCCGTAATCGCGCGCGCTCATCGATCCCTGCTCGTAGAGGTTGCGCGCAAAGACCTCGGCATCCTCGTAAACGGTGCGATCCTGCACCACCGTGCCCGGCCGCTCGACGATCTGTCGATGGTGGCCGAGCCGCCGCGACAAAAAGAAGACCTGGGAATGAAAGGCCCAGGTTTTCATGTCCTGATAAAAATCGGCCAGGTAGGGGTTATCATCGACCGCTTCGTAAAACGGCTCCCACAGGTAAAACTCGCACAGCAACTGGGCCAGCGTCGATTTGCCTACGCCGATGTTTCCAGCCACGGCGATGAATTTTTTCACCCTTACTCCTCGTCGTCGTCCGCCGTGGTGGGATGAATGTACTTGATCGCCCCTTTGCTGATCAACACCTCCGGGCCGCGCTGCGGCTTGACAAAAATCTCATAGGTATCCACGCCGGTCAGAATGCCTTTGAGCGTTTTGCCATCCAGAAAGGCTATCTTGATCCACCTTTTTTCCAATGCCATCAAATAGGTGGCCTGACTCTGTCCCCAGTTACGCTTGGTTTTGTCTCTCTCGTTTGACATGGTGGTCCTTTCTCTGCATGTACTTGATACGGTTTGCCAATAATAGCACAGACGGCCCATCTTGGCAAGGTGTGGTATAATGTTCTTATCATTGATGAGGAGCAGACTATGGTGGTATTGCTGATTTTGCTCGGCCTGCTTGCCGGCATCGCCATCAACTGGCTGGCCGACTGCCTGCCGGAGCAGCGCACGCTAAAAAGCCCGTTTTGCGCGCAGTGCGGCCAGCCCCGCCCCCCCCTGGCCTGGAGCGGCCTGCTGGCCTATTTGAGCGGCAAGCCGCGCTGCGCCAACTGCGGGCAGCGGCTGTCGATCCGCCACCTCTTGGTCGAGGTCGGCACGGCGGCGGCCTTTGCACTGCTCTGGGTCAGGGGTGGCCCGTCGATCACGTTGATCGCCAACCTGGTTTACGCGGCCATATTCATCCTCGTCCTCGTCACCGACCTGGAACACCGCCTGATTTTGCACGTGGTTATGCTGCCGGCCATCGCCCTGGCCTTGATTGCCACATTCGTCGATCCCCAGTTCGACCGCCCGGTGCGCGGCCTGCTCGGCGGCGGGATCGGGCTGCTGCTGGCCCTGGCCATGTACTGGTTTGGCGCTTTGTTCGTCCGGATGGTCGGCAAGGCGCGCGGTAGAGCCGTTTCAGAGGTCGCTTTTGGCTTTGGCGACGTGACCCTGATCACCTTTATCGGCCTGATCGTCGGCGCGCCGGAGGTCGTCTGGGCGCTGATCATCGGCATCTTGCTCGGCGGCATCGGGTCGATCCTGTATTTGCTGGTCGCCATCCTGGTACTGCACAAATACTCGGCTTTCACGGCCATCCCTTACGGACCTTTTCTGGTCTTGGGCGGGGCCTTGATGCGCTATTTTGGGCAAGCCCTGATGGCCTGGTATTTCATACACTAAGGATGCATCTATGCCGGCCAGACGCAAAACACAATACGACTGGAACCCGGAACGCATTCGTGCGCTGCGCGATCACTTGCAAATGACCCAGCAGCAAATGTCGGAAGAGCTGGGCGTGCGCCAGCAAACGATCAGCGATTGGGAGTGCGGCTATCACACCCCACGCGGCGGCATCGCCCGGCTGCTGGAGATTATCGCCGAACGCGCCGAGTTTGAGTACCATCTTGGTGGCGACGATCCGGACGGGTGACTTGACAAACCACACGAAATCGTGTAAAATGAACCCATCACGATGTCTTTTTTTGTCCGGGTTCACACGATTTCGTGTTAATGAAAAGAGGCCGGTTATGAGCACCTATTCAATCGAACACATCATCCAGGAATGGGCCAAAGACAACTTGACCGCCGAACAGGTCATCGGCCAGATGCTGCTGCTGATCCAGGCGCTGAAAAAACAGGTAGCCGAACTGGAATCCAGGATGCTCCGGCTCGAAAAGGCCAGGTGATCGACGCGGCAAATGACGGCCTATTTGTTCAGCACCACATTGACAATGCTCAACGGCGGCAGCGTCAGGGCAATCCCGTCCGGGCCATTGACTTGCGTCGGGTCGAGTTGCGCCTCGTACGCTGTTTCCGAGGTCACAACAACTTTGACGGCGCGCGCATCCAGGCCGGTCACGCGAAAGGCGCGTGCGGCGCGGTTGTCGTTGAGCACGATCAAAAGCGTGCTGCCGTCCGGGCGGCGAAAGGCCAGCGAAAGCAGACGTGTGTCATCGGCGCGGCTTTCGAGCAGCACCGATCCGGCCGGGATCGCATTGGCAAAGTGCCGGAACACATAAAACATCGGATAGCGCTCGCCGTCCTTGCCGACCAGCGCGTCGTTGCCGAGCAGGGTCCAGATGTAGGTGCGGCTGGCGTGGCTCCAGGCGATGGCATAATAGTGCGCTTGGGCGTAATCCCAGGCAGTGCGCCAGGTGGCGGGAGCAATCGAACTGCCGGCCTCGTGATAGCCGACCTCGGTGGCCCAGACCGGTTTGCCGTATTTCTGCGCTGCCTGCCAGATCGCGTCAAACGTCTTGAAATCGCGGCTCCACCAGGTATGGTACGACACGGCGGCGGTGCGCTCGCGCAAAACCTCGTCGGCGAACCAGGCTTCGATCCAGCGCACGTTGTCGTTGGGCGAGTGCAGGTTGGGCGCGTGTAAAACCACGTCGGACAGACCAAAGTGGTCGAGCGAATCGACCAGCACACGCCCGGCATCGCGCAGCGCCTGCGGCGAGGGGTACTTGATCCCCGCTTCGATGTCCGGCTCGTTTTGCACTTCGGCAAAAGCCAGCGGCACGCCGTTGTTCTTGAGGTGCAGGATGTAGGCGCCGATCGATTCGGCCATTTCGGGGTACAACTCGGGCGGAATCTGCCGCGGCTTGCCGCCGGCGAGCCAATCCTCGCACGTTTCACACCACTCGGACACGCCGGCGAAATCCCACACCCCCACCCCCAATTCGATGCCGCGCCGGTGCAAAAACTGCGCATAGGGCAGGTCGTGATTGTTGATGATGTCAACGACGGCGCCAAAGCCATCCCAGTTGATCGTGTAGGGATCGTCGTTGTCGTTGGCCGTTTCCCACCAGCCCAACCACGGCGCCAGGCGAATGTAGGCGATGTCCAGCTCGTCAAAGACAAACTGGACCGCCTGCCAATCCCAGCCGAGGTCGTTGGCATAGGGGAAGGCATAGCTGTTCGCGCCGATGCCGTCCATGGTCTGATATTCGATGGCGGGATCGATAGTGATCGTCGCCACTTCGGGCGTCGGTGATGGCGTCGGTTGCGGCGTATGTGTGGGTAGCGGTGTGGGCGACGGCGTCTCGATCGGCAGCGCCGTCGCCGTGGGCAGCGGTATGTTGGTCGGCACGCAGCCAGCCAACATACCAAACACCAGGAACAAGATCAGCCAGAACCGAGAACGCATCATGGCATTCTCCACATCGACACCTGCTAGACCAGCGCGCTCAAAAGCTGGATCGCCCGCTTGATGTCCTCGATTTGTTTCGGGCCGCTGATCTCGCGCTCGATGGTCAACGCGCCGGTATAGCCCAGCCCTTTCAACTTGGACACCAGCAGCGGGAAATTCACCCGCCCTTCGCCGAGTGGCTTTTCTACGCCCAGTTCTCGCCCGTTGGTGGGATATTCGCCATCTTTGGCATGCACACCGACCACGTAGCGGCCAAACACGTCGAGCGCATCGACCGGGTTGCCCCGCCCGTACATCAGCAGGTTGGCCGGGTCGAGGTTGATGCCCAGGTTTTCGCCGCCCAGGTCTTCAATGACGCGCAGCAGTGTCGTCGGTGTCTCCTGGCCGGTTTCAAAGCAAAAGGTCAGGCCCAGCGACCGGCAGTATTCGACCACCTCGCGCAGCGCGTCGATCAAACCGGGGTAAAGCGGGTTGGTCGGGCTTTCGGGGATAAAGCCGGCGTGGGTGGTGATCGTCGATACGCCCACCTTTTTGGCAAAGTCGGCGCCCTGCTTGAGCGTCGCCACCCGTTCTTCGCGGTACTGGGGCGGCACCAGGCCGATCGTGACCGGCCCTTCGAGAAAATTCCAGCGCGACGGGCCGGGCAGCCCCACCCACACGGTGGTGATTTCCACCTCGTACTTGGCCGACGCGGCGATCAGGCGTTGGGCCATCTCGTCGTTGAACAGACTGCGATCCCAGCACACCGCCTGGCAAGTCGGCAGGCCAAATTCGTGCGCCTTTTTCAGTTCTTCTTCCGGCCCATGGGGCAAAGAAGCCATCACGCCCAATTTGAGTGTTGCCATTTCGAATCCTCCCTTGATTCATCAAATCGTTTCGCCGCACTCGGCGGCCCGGATCACCCGTTCAACCAGCAGCATCGAGTCCCGCGTCGACTGCGGCGTGCATTCGGCCAAATCACCGCCATCGCGCACGGCATCGAAAAAATAGGCGATTTCGTTCAAATAAGCATCGCCCGGCTCATATTCGGCCGCCTGCGCTTCGACCTTGTCTGGGTCTTTGAAAACCTGCAAGGCCGGCTTGCAGCGGCCATCGAAACGGACAAACCCACGCTCGAACCAGGCATCGAACCCGGCCTGGAACGGAATCTGGGCATAGCTCCACCCGCCGCGCACATGTACCTGCGGGCCATCGGCATAGGTCAGCAGCGCGTCGAGGGTGTCATAGCTGCCCGTCGCCGGGGACTTTTTGGCCGCCGCCTGCACGCCGGCCGGCAGACCAAACACGGCATTGACCCAGTCCAGGTCGTGCAGTTGCAGGTCAAGCGGCGGGCCGCCGCTGCGCGCAGTGTCGAGAAACCAATTGTCCCACGACCAGACCGGCCGGCCGCCCAGGCGGTACATTTCCAGCGCCAGCAGCCGCCCGAACCGGCCATCCTGGATGCAGCCGCGCAAAAAGCGATATTCGGGCCAAAAGCGGATGCACTGGGCAATCATCAATTTTCGTCCGGCCGCTTGCGCTGCGGCGACCATCCGGTCGGCGTCGGCAAAGGTCAGGGCCATCGGCTTTTCGCAGAGTACGTGCTTGCCCGCCTCCAGCGCAGCGATGGCATACTCGGCGTGCAGAAAGGTCGGCAGGCAAATGTCGACCACATCCACATCTGCCGAGGCAATCAGGTCTTTGCCGTCGCCGTATTTTTCAACCCGGCTCCAGTCAAAGGTCTGGCTGGCCTCGCCCAGGTTGCCCTGCACGCCCTCGCCGGAGGCCCGCCGCTCGGGGCGGATGTCGGCAATGGCGACCAGCTCTGCGCCCGGCAGTTGCAGGTGACGTTTGGCGTGAACGCCACCCATCGAACCCATTCCGATCAAACCTGTCTTTAGCATACAAGCGACTCCTTCAAAATCATAATCTGGGGTTTGTCCAATTTGAGAGTATCAGACTCGATTGTACGAGATTATCCAACTTTGTCAACTTTGGCTACAAACTCGGCGGCAAAATTGACATTTATGGGCATTTATGATACCATGTATCTGCTGATTGAGTGGTGGGGTTTCAATACGAGAAAGGGGGCACCGTGCGCCTTGTTGTCGATTCAGATTGGGCCAGGCAACACCCGGAACAGGCCGCCAAAATCCAAGTAGCCTATCTACTCAGCCTCGTACGAATGAGACGTGTTTTTCGAGAGCAGAGGCTGAGACAGGAAAACCCCCAAAAATGGCAGAACAGGAGGTGGCCCGCCCTATCACTCGAATGACAGTATTTGACAAGACCATGCTTGTATGATAAAATGCCCGCGAAAGACGTGGAACAGGTCAAGTAAGCCTTTAAACGAAACTCTAGAGAGCCGGCGTCGGTGCAAGTCCGGTGTTTACGTGAAGGCTGAATGGTCCTGGGAGTCGTTTGTGTGAACGAACCCTCAACCCGGTTCAAGTAATGCAAGCCGGAATTGCTACCGTTATCATGGCAAAGGGTATCGTACAGTGTGAACATTGATGTGCGCATTGTCCCGTACCCATTGAGTGAGGCTGGCCTATTGGGTTTGTGAAAACCTCTGCCATCACGGCAGAGGTTTTTTGTTTGTCCCACCGGGCAGCCTAAAAAGGGTGGCACCACGAGCGTTTTTAAACGCGCGTCCTTTTGGATAGGACGCGCGTTTTTTGTTTAACCTATCATTTCATCTAGAGGAGGAACCATGTCAGACAAGATCAAATTTTTGCTCGACGAATCCAGGATGCCCAAACAGTGGTACAACATCGCCGCCGACCTGCCGTTTACACAATTTCCCATCTTGCACCCGGCAACCAGGGAGCCGACGATTTTGCCGCCGCCGCTGTTTCCGCAGGCCTTGATCGAGCAGGAAGAGTCCAGGGAGCGCTACATCGACATTCCCGAGCCAGTCATCGAGGTATACAAGCTCTGGCGTCCCACGCCGTTGATGCGCGCGCGGCGGCTGGAACAGATGCTGGAGACGCCAGCTCAGATTTATTACAAATACGAGGGGGCAAGCCCTCCGGGAAGCCACAAGCCCAACACGGCCGTGGCCCAGGCTTTTTATAACAAACAAGAGGGCGTCAAACGGCTGTCGACCGAGACCGGGGCCGGGCAGTGGGGCAGCGCGCTCGCGTTTGCCTGCAACCTGTTTGATTTGGAATGCAAGGTCTACATGGTCAAAGTCAGCTACCAGCAAAAACCCTATCGCCGCTCGATGATACAAACCTGGGGCGCGTCAGTCACACCCAGCCCGAGCATGGAGACGGAATGCGGCCAACAGATTCTGGCCGACGACCCCAACTGCCTGGGCAGCCTGGGCATGGCGATCAGCGAAGCGGTCGAAGTGGCTTTCAAAAACGACGACACCAAGTACTCGCTGGGCAGCGTGCTCAACCACGTGCTGCTGCACCAGACGGTGATCGGTGAAGAAGCAATTGCCCAGATGGAAATGGCCGACGAATACCCCGACGTGGTGATTGGCTGCGTGGGCGGCGGCAGCAACTTTGCCGGCCTGGCCTTTCCATTCATCCGCGAGCGGCTGGTCAACGGCAAAAAGACCCGTTTCATCGCCGTCGAGTCGGCGGCATGCCCCAGCATGACCAAGGGGGTCTATGCATACGACTATGGCGACACCGCGCACCTGGCGCCGATTGCCAAGATGGACACAGTGGGGCACACCTTTGTGCCGGCGGGCATCCACGCCGGCGGGCTGCGCTATCACGGCATGGCCCCGCTGGTCTCGGCGCTGCACCAGCATGGGATCATCGATCCGACAGCCTGCATGCAATTGAAGACCTTTGAGGCAGCGGTGATGTTTGCCCGCGCCGAGGGCGTCATTCCCGCGCCGGAGACCTCACACGCCATTCGCGTCGCCATCGACGAGGCGCTCGATGCCAAAGAAAAGGGCGAAAAGCGAGTGATCCTGTTTAATTTTAGCGGGCACGGGTTGATCGACATGGCCGCTTATGACAACTATTTTGCTGGCAAACTGGAGAACTATGTCCATCCCGAATCGGCCATCCAGGAAGCGCTGACGCACCTGCCACAGATCTAAAAGCGCCCTTTTTAAGGATCAAATTCACAAAACTTTTACACCATGCCGGCCAAAATGTGGTATAATGGAATCAAGGATTGAGGACAGCGCACTGCCGACTGGCAAGACCAGCAACAGGCGCTCGACCATCCACCCGGTTTCACCCGTTTCAAAGGTTTTCTTTTGAAAGGAGGTGCGCCATAAGACAATTGCATCACAAACCGAGCGCAATGTCGGAACACAAATGAGGTATATGAACCCAGGGGCTTGAGCGTAAAAGCGCTCCCGGATACGGAACAAAAACCCAATACCGGTTCAGTATTCTCTCAACGACAACAAAACGCGCTCCCCATACGAAAAAACAAGGCCACCCACGCCGAATGGCGTGGGTGGCCCGGTTTTTTATGGACGACAGGATTTAGCGGGGAAATTCGGCCACGGGAACAGTGAACCAGAACGTACTCCCATGCTCCGGCTGGCTGCTGAAACCAATCTCGCCCTCGTGGAGTTCAACCAGCATCTTGGTGATCGACAATCCCAACCCCGTGCCGGGCTGTTTGCGAACATAGGGATGAGGAGCACGGAAAAAGCGTGAGAAAAGCCTTTGCTGGTCTTCTTCCGAGATGCCAATACCCTGGTCCTGAACCAGGCAGCGAACAAAAGACCGGCCATCTTGCTGCCCGGCGGCCTCGACATACGGTTCGGCCCGAACGGTAACCGCCCGGCCCTTGGGCGTGTACTTGATTGCGTTGCTGATCAGGTTGGTCAAAATCTCGGCGAGGCGCGTTTGATCGGCATAGACGAGCGGCAGCGTTTCGGGCACATCCAGAGAAATGGACGTACCGTATTCATCGATCATCTTGTGCAGCGAAGTGATCACCTCAGCCAGAATGGTGTGCATGGAATCGGGGCAGCGGTCAAGCGTGATAACGTGACTTTCCAGTTGAGCCAGTTGCAGCAGTTCGCTGATCAAGGCCTGCATCCGCTCGACATTGACGACAATGATGCGCACGATGCGGGCTTCTTCGCCCAATGACTCGGCAAAATTGATGTTGAGCAGCTCGGAAAAGCCTTTGATGATGGTCATTGGCGCTTTGAGTTCGTGCGCTACCAGGTTGACGAACTCGGTCTTGGATTCGTTGGCGAGCCTGACCATTTGATACAGTGATGCGTTTTCCATCGCGATGGCCGCATGATCGGTCAGCCGGCCGATGAGGGTTTCATCCTGAGCGCCAAAATGGTGCGCCCGGTCGGCCTCCAGGTTGACGATGCCGATCACCCGCTCTTCGCGCATGACCGGCGCGATGAGTCTGGATCGGGTCGCCGGCCTGAGCGGCCAGCCCTCATCTTGGCCGGCAATTTGTCCCTCGTTGATCACGTTCGCTCCGGCCAACAGCTGTTCCAACGAACCCCGCCCGGCCGGCAGCGGGCCGGATGTGATCGCTGCCGGATACCCTTCGATGGCGGAAACGTCGACCGACTGCCGTCCGTCGGTGCAGGTAACCAGCCCGATGAATCCGGCATCGGCCCGGGTGAGCTTGATCGCCCATTGCAGGGTGAGTTTCATCACCTGCTCAAAATCCAGCGTCGCGTTGAGCTGGCGGTCGATCTCTTGCATGATGCCCAGTTCGCGCACGCGCTCGCTCAGCGCATTGTCGGTAGTGGCATAGAGCTGAGCGTTTTCAATGGCCATGGCGGCTTGAGCGGCGAGCAAGGCAAACATGTCCAGATCGACCTGGGTAAACGGAGTCCCATCGCGGTGGTTCAAAACCTCGATCACCCCAACGGTCTGATCGCGCTGCACGATGGGCACGCAGACCAGCTGGCGGGTCGTAAATTGGGTCAGACGATCGATCTCGGAATACCACCGTGCATCTGTGGGAACATCGTTGGCGATAATCGCCTCACCGGTGTCTACCACCAGCGAGGCGATGCTTCGGCTGTGCAGGGGAATGGTCACCCCAGGCAATACGCCGCCGGCCGGCCCATAAGCCGCTCGAAAGACGAGCACATCGCGATCCGGATCGCGCAAAAGGACCGAAGCGGCTTCGACGCCAAAAATTTCGACGACCTGAACCAGGAAATTTTTCAGCAGCGTGGAAAGATCAAGCGTCGAGGTCAGGATGCTGTCGATGCGGTGTAAAATACCAAGTTGGCGGGTCTGTTCTTGCGACTGGCGGTACAACAGCGCGTTGTGAAGGGCCACCGCAGACTGATCGGCCAGGGCCAGCAAAAAGCGGCGTTCGTCCAAAGAATACAACCTGGCCTTGCGCTGCACGCCAAACCCGAGCCAGCCAAGCAGTTGATCGGAGGTGCGCAAAGGCAGGCACAAGACCAACCCTTCCTGGTGCATAAACTGCTCGACGGTGTTTTCCGGTGCGGCCGGCTGCCTGCTCCCGACAATTTCGGGCATGTGCAAAAGTTCGTGCTGTTTTTGCAGCGTGTGTACGACGGGGTGATCGATGGCAACCGTCTGTGTCTGCCCGCCGCTTCCCAAGACCGCCGCCTGTCGATAGGTCGCCTGCCGTTCGTCGAGCAAAAAAACTTGAATGTGCTCGCTCTTGGTCACCCGGTAAAGGTGAGCGAGCAGCAACTTGATCAGTTGATCGAGTTCGATGGTCGCGGCGATCTCGCTGCTCAAATCTTCCATCACCTGGCGATAATCTGGGCGTTGACGGTACATGACCCGGTCGACGATACGCTGGGTTTGGCGGCGAAACGGTTCGAGCAGCACGCTGAGCAAAATCACCAGGATGGCGACAAAACCGGGGTTATCGTAATACACATTCAGGCCCACTGAATGCATGATTTGAATGGAGAGAATATAGAGGACGAGGACGGCCGCAACGACAATCACATAGACGATGCTGCGATTGATCACGGTGTCGATGTCGAACAGTCGGTAGCGGACGATGGAAAAAGCGAATGAGATGGGTACGATCAGGGTAATCCAGTTGATCAGGTTGATATCGACAAGTTCGCGGAGGTCATCAAACTGCTCCAGCGCAATAAAAAATCCGTTCATCAGTACGGCAACGGACAACCCCCAGACGATCCACTTGATCTGCTGCCGGACCAGGGGACGCTTGACGGTCAGCGCGGTGTAGATAAGGAGCGCCAGCCCCACCGCAGCGCCGGCAACCTGGTATATTTCAACCCAGGCGCGCGCATCAAATACATCGATGCGCAACCAGCCCAGCGACATGAGGACGGACGGCAGCAGCAAGATCACGCCGGGCGCATAGATCAGAAACTTGAGCCACCACTTGTCGATGCACGGCCGATGGATTGGAAAAACCAGGAAAAAGTGGACGACCAGCGAGGGCACCACATAGCCGGCAAAAGACAACAGGAAAAGAAAAGGGGAGCGCGCATAAGCAAACCCATAGCTCAGGGCCAACGCGCAAGTGGTCAAGAAAAAGATCAACGAGGCCTGGTCGCGAATCTGAAAGAGATAGACAATGCTGCCGATGAACAAAAAAGTCACCCCCACCAGGGGCAGAATTAAAACCGTGCTGATGTTTGCGTCGGCTTTGCCAACCAGGGTGAGCGACACGAACTGCCCATCCCGTTCGACGAGCAGCGAATAGGGTTCGCCGACCTTGTACGCACGGCTGACCAGGCTCAAATGGCTGCGTGTGTATACCGGTTGACCACCCACCTGGACGATCCGGTCGCCTAGTTGAACGCCGGACTCTCTGGCCGCGCCATTGGCCGTCATATAGGCGACGGCCAATGAGCGATCTGGGCGCATTCCGGCCCAGTGGAAATTGATCGATTCAAACACGGCCAGAGCCAGCAAAAGAACAATGACGACAATGCTGGTCATTGCCCAGATGTAACGACGGCCGGAAAACGTCTCTGGACGAGGAACCTGGATCATCAACACCACCTCGGAAAAAGCAAGGCCTGCTCTCGGCCTCGTCCTTGCTCAAGCAAGCGTCAGATCGAGACCAGAGCGTGCAAATGCCCGGTCAAGATCAAATTTCAGGTATCCGCATTAGCCAGAATGATCGCCTCGGCTACGTCTTTCATCGGCTTGCGGGTATTCATGCTCATCTTTTGAATCCTGCGGAAAGCGTCTTGCTCGTTCAAGCCCTGCTTTTCCATCAAGATACCCTTGGCCTGTTCGACCTTTTTGCGCGTTTCCAGCGCTTCTTTGAGGCTATCGACCTCTTTTTCCAGCGTGCGGAACTCTTCAAAACGCGTCAGCGCCAGCTCGATGGCCGGCGCAAGATCGGCCTCGCGGAATGGCTTGACCAGATAGCCCACCACGCCCGCCTCTTTGGCCCGCTCGATGAGGTCTTTTTGGCTGTACGCGGTCAGCAAGACAACCGGCGCGATCTTTTCCTCGGTAAGAATCTGCGCCGCCTCGATACCATCTAGTCCTGGCATCTTGATGTCCATGATCACCACATCAGGCTCCAGCTCGCGGGCCATACTGACCGCGCTTTGACCGTCGCCCACCTGGCCGATGACCAGGTAGCCCAGTTCATTCAATGTCTCTTGCAAATCCATGCGCAGCAATGATTCGTCATCGGCAATAATCACTCTAATTCGTTCCAACTTGTTCTCCCTCCAGGATTGTTTTGGAAAATTCTATGGTTGCCTGAACCCCTTGATGGTTTTTGAACTCTATCGCCCCGCCCAGGTCTTCTTTGACCAGAGTTTGCACAATGCGCAGCCCCATGCTTTTGGTCTGCGCAAGGTTGAATCCCTTGGGCAGCCCCGAACCATCATCGTGGATGATAATGTACACATTGTCGCCTTCATCGCGCAGATCGATGGTGATTGTGCCCACGTTGCGCTGCTCGTAACCGTGCTCCAGCGAATTTTGCAGCAGCTCGTTGATCACCAACGCGCAAGCCGTCGCCTGGCGCGCCGGAAGATACAGGTTGTTTCCCGGTTCCAATTTGATGTTGATGCGCTTTTCCGGCGTCAGCACACTGTGTTCCGTCTGCTGAATGATGCGCTTGGTCACTTCGCGGATATTGATCGGCCGGCCCTCTTCACGCGAAAAATACTCGTGAACCACGGCCATGCTCATAATCCGGCTGATGCTGTCGCCCAAAATCCGCTGCACCTCCGGGTTCTGGGAGCGACGGCTCTCCATTCGCAGCAGCGCGGCCACCGTTTGCAGGTTGTTTTTGACCCGGTGATGGATCTCGCGGATCATCGCCGACTTGATTTTGAGTTCGCGGTCCTTGCGGATGTCGTTGGTCGCATCGTGAATGGTCATCAACACGCCGACGGGCTGGGCTTGAAACCACAGCCAGGGCTCGTACCACGACTTGCCCCAACGGCGCGCGATCAAGGGAACGGCACGGCGGGTCAGAGAGCGCTGCCGCTCCTCGGCCTCGATTTCGTGCGCAACCAGATCGTCGAGCACTCGCGCACAAATCATCTCGTCGCTGGTATCCAGTGAGGACAGGCTGCGCCCGACCAGGTTGTCCAGGTAACCCAGGTTTCGATACTGCTCGGTGGCAATGCCGCTCGCATAGCGGATGACGCGCTGACTGTCGACTATGATCACGCCATCGTTGACGATAAACGAAGCAAGTTTGTCAAAGCCTCGGGTCAAACCGGATACCAGCATTGACTGCAAGACGCGCACCGCCCCCTGAAAGACCTTGCTGCGCGTTTTCTGGCGCACATAGGCGATCATACTCGCCTCGACCACCAGCCCGCCGATTACCCGGCCCTCTACACCGAAAACGGGCATAACCTCCTGCATCACTGGCGCGCCTCCGGCGAACATGCGCCGGCTGCCACCGGTGCGCACCCGGAAATGCATGGCCTGGAACAACTTGCGTTCATCGTGCACCGTGACCCATTGCCCGGTCAAATCATCGGCATGGATCGGCACCGTCGAATGGGGACAGGCCTGGGCAATCAAGACCGCACTTTGGGAAGAATGGCGAGCATACAGCAACAAATCAGAGCGGCTCACATCGCACACAAATGGCATATCCTGTGCAATTTTGAGCAGCTTTTGTTTGTCCGGCCCGGTCAGCTCGGAGCATTGTACCAGGTCAGCAAGTTGCGCCATCACCCCATTCCATCTCTACGCACATTGTGATCGATTATACCACGCCCGGTGTGTTTTCTACAAGTCTGAATTGACTGTGCATAGAAGAAAAGCTATAATCCATCACGATCCAACGCCGAAATCACAACATCTCGGAGGGATACGATTGTCCAAGCGTAAAAAGATCAAATCCAATCGAAAACCCAAGATCGTCCGCGACAAGCGCTGGAAAACCAGCACCCTGGGCGGCGAGCTAAGCGCCGATCTGGAAATGCCGCGCGTCGAGCGCGTCTTGCCACGCGGCAAGGAAGAAGAAAAAATCAAGCGTTGGACCCGAATCCAGGACGAACTCGCCCTGCAAGCCCCCCCTGACGATCTTCCACCCCGCCCCGACGGCTGGCATGAGGGCACTGTGATCCGCGTCAGCACAAGCCTGTGCCACGTCGATCTGGGCGATACGGTGCTGATTTGCAGCGTGCGCGGCACCCTGACCGCCTCCGACACCGGCTATACCAACGTCGTCGCCGTCGGCGACCGCGTGTGGGTCTCCGACCAGGGCGTGCTGGGCCAGGTGATCGAGCGCGTACTGCCCCGGCAGGCCATGCTGGCCCGCCCCGACGTCAAAAACCCGGACCTGAGCCAGATCATTGTTGCCAACGTCGATCAACTGCTCATCGTCAGCGCCTGGGTCGAGCCGGATCCGTGGATGGAATTCATCGACCGCTCGCTGATCGCCGCCGCCGAAGGCAACATGACCCCGCTGATCTGCCTGAACAAGGTTGACTTGGCCGAAGACCTGGACGAATGCCGCGAAGAAATGCAGCCCTACACCGATCTGGGCTACACCGTGCTGCTCACCAGCGCCGAAACCGGCCAGAGCATCGACGCGCTACGCGCACACCTGGCCGACCATTCGACCGCTGTAGTCGGCCTTTCAGGGGTGGGCAAATCGTCGCTCTTGATGGCCGTACAGCCCGACCTGGAACTGCGTGTGGACGAGGTGAGCGAATACAGCGGGCAGGGCCGTCACACCACCACCCAGGTTGCGCTGCTCAAGCTGGAAGGCGGCGGCTATGTCGTCGACACGCCCGGCCTGCGCGAACTGGGCCTGATCAAGGTGCGCCGCCACGAACTGGTGCTGCACTTTGCCGAAATCCTGGCCCTGGTCGACGGCTGCCGCTTTAGCAACTGCACCCACCTCGTCGAACCCGGCTGCGCGGTTATCCGGGCCGTCGAAGAGGAGCGCATCCCCTGGACGCGCTATGCCAGCTATGAGGCCATTTACAACAGCCTGCCGGAATATTATACCGAAGCATAGCAGGCGTGTCTCATCCTACAAGTCTCTCGCCATCAGGTCATCCGCCGTTTCCCGCCGCTGGATCAACCAGGCCCGCCCGTTCTCGACCATCACCACCGCCGGACGGCCAAACCCATTGTACGCTGAAGCCATCGACAACTGGTATGCGCCCGAAACAGGCACGGCGACCAGGTCGCCCACCGCCAGCAGCGGCAGAGGCACGTCGCGCACCAGCACATCGCCCGACTCGCAAAATGGCCCGCAGAGCGTAACCGGTTCGAACATTTCGCCCTCGCGATTCGCGCAAATGGCCGTGTACTGCGCGCCGTACATCGCCGGGCGCACATTATCGGCCAGGCCGCCATCGAGGAACAGATAGCGACGCACACCGGGCACTTCTTTTTCCCCGCCGACGGTGTACAGAGCCATCCCCGCGCGGGCCACCAGCGAGCGGCCCGGTTCTAAAACCAGGCGCGGCAGGGCCAGACCGTGCCGGTCACAGGCGCCGACCAACGCCGTGCAAATCGCGGCAACACACGTCTCGACCGGCGACTCGTCTTGATCCGGCGTATAAGTCACGCCCCAGCCGCCGCCGGGACTCAACTCGAGCAGCCGCCAGTCCCACAGGTCGCGCATCCGAGCGGCAAACTCGACCAATATCTCGACGCAGTCGGCAAACGGCTCCGGCTCGAAAATTTGCGAGCCGATGTGCGCGTGCAGGCCGACCAGCTCGATTGCCGGACTGCGTCGCGCGCGCCGCAGCGCCCGCTCGGCATCGCCATTGACGATCGGAAAACCAAATTTCGAGTCGATCAGCCCCGTCTTGCGATAATCGTGCGTGTGGACATCGATCCCCGGCGACAGCCGCAGCCAGGCCAGCACCGGCGACGACGGGCGCAGTGTATCGAGCCACTCCAGGTCATGCCAGCCGTCGATGACCACCCGCCCTACCCCCGCTGCGACCGCCCGCTTGAGCAGCGCCAGCGGCTTGTTGTTGCCGTGCAAATGGATATGCTCCGGCGGCACGCCGGCGCGCAGGGCCGTCTCCAACTCGCCGGGGCCGACCACATCGAGACCCAGGCCCAGGCCGGCCCACAGCCGGGCCAGCGCGGTACACAGATACGCTTTCGAAGCATACGTGACCATCGACGCGCCCGGATAGTGCTTTTGCAGCGCCGTCTGGTAGGCACGCGCCGCATTTTGCAGCGTGACCTGGTCGTACACATACAGCGGCGTGCCGTACTCGCGCGCCAGCTCAACCACATCGCACCCGCCGATGATCAAATGTCTCGAACTCGAATTCGCCTTTGAGTCGCGCACTGCCGTATCGGGAAGAATGTGCATTGTGATTCTCCTTGAACCTGGTATTTTTCCAGGCCTGATAGTATAATGGCAACCGACCGTCGACGGCTGACCGTTGACCGCCCCGTCGGCGGTCTGCTGCCGGCGGTCACACAGGATGGACACCGATGATTCGCTACCTGCGCCACCCGATAACCTTTTTCGTACTCGCTGCACTGCTGCTGCTTGGTCACGCGCTGTGGTACGGCTCGCTGATGGATTTTGACGCCGTCGACGACGCCTATATCTCGTTTCGCTACGCCTGGAACGCTGCGCGCGGCCACGGGCTGACCTTTAACGTCGGCGAGCGCCGGGTAGAAGGGTATACCAATTTCCTGTGGACGGTCATGCTGATCCCCGTTTTCTGGCTCAAACAGCCCGTCCACACCGCCTCGCTGGCATTGGGCACGGCGTGGTCGCTCGGCTGCATCGCCCTGCTGGGCATCTTTTCGACCCGCTACCTCGAAAAGGGCCGCTGGCTGGGGCCGCTGGCCGCCCTGCTGCTCGCCGCCGACGGATCATTTGCGCTGTGGGCGGTCGGCGGGCTGGAAGGGCCGCTGTTTGCCTTTTTGATTCTGGCCGGCGCGCTGTCCTACCTATACGAATTAAAAGACCCGGCGCGGGCGCCGCTCTCCGGCGCGTGGTTCGCCCTGGCCGCGATGACCCGTCCGGAGGGGATACTCGTCTACGGGCTGACCGGGCTGCACCAGGTAGCCACGCGGCTGATCGTTGAGAAAAAACTCGCCACCCGGCAAGACTGGCAGCGACTGGGCCTTTTTTGCCTGATCTGGGCCCCCTGGTTTGCCTTTCGCTGGCGCTACTATGGCTTTCCCCTGCCCAACACCTTTTATGCCAAAGTCACTCTCGGCGATACCTCAGCGCAGCGGCTACGCGGCTGGAATTACCTGCTGACCTTTGTGCGCATTCACCTCGGCTGGGCGCTGCCCCTGACGGCGCTGCTGCCCCTGCTGCGCCGCCGCTGGCGCGGGTGGAGCAGTTATTTCGTCCTGCTCGTGGTTGCATACGGCCTGTACATCGCCTACGTCGGCGGCGACTGGTCGGTGGGGCGCTTTTGGGTGCCCTTGATGCCCTTTTTCTACGCTTTGCTGGCCGGCGGGCTGGCCGTCGCCGGCGAGTGGGCTTTGCACATGCTGTCCCGGCGCTGGCGCGTGCCCGTTGACATACAGATAGCAGTTTCGATTGCCGTGGTGGTCGGCCTGATCAGCGGCTTGTTCTGGCAGTCGTCGGTGCAGGGCGAAAAGGCGCTCTTTTTGGATCCCTTTGACGCGCGGCTGGCCGGGCGCGCGCGCACGGCTTTCGGCAAGTGGATGGGCGCGCATTTCCCCAGGGACACGTTTATCGCCGTCGACGCGGCAGGGCAGATGCCCTTTTACTCCGACCTCAAAGCGCTCGACCTGTACGGGCTGAACGATCTGGTCATCGCCCACAGCGAGGTGGCACAGATGGGCGAGGGCACGCCGGGCCACGAAAAGATGAACATGGATTATGTGATTTTTGTCGCCCAACCCGATTACATCATCATTTACGGCACCGCGTTCGACTGGCTGGAGGCGTTCAGCTACCGGCGCGTCGACCTGCCCTGGACCGATGACCCGACGCTAAAAGCTTTCCTGGGCATCTATGAGCGGCAGTAGGTTGGGTTGAACGAATGTGAAACCCAACTCAACGTTGGGTCTCGTGCCTCGACCCAACCTACCTGGCTTGGGCATACCCCTGCCCGGCAAAAATCGCCCGCACCTCGGCGGCGCTGGTGGCGCGCTTGAGCGCGCCCATCCGCGCCGCTTCTTCGTCGCGCAGCGCGCGCACGTTGCCCAACACCGCTTCCAATTTATCGGCCGGGAACTTGACTGCGCCGTTTTCGTCCATGTGAACGATCTCGCCCGGCGCAACGTCCATCCCTCCCACCGTCACCGGTACGTTGATCGCGTAAATGTCCATTGGACCATGTCCGGACGTGATCCCGCTGAGCAAATACTGGAAACCCATCGGACGGATCTCGTCGATGTCGCGCGAGGGGCCGTTGGAAATCGCGCCCACGCAGCCCACCGCTTTCATCGCCGAGGTCATGTTGCCGCCCGACAGCCCCACCTTGCCAGCCAGTTCGGGCGGAAATTTCTGCTGAAAGACGAAAACGGTCGGCTTGGGCGAGGCGTCCAGAGCGTCGATCACGTCCATAAAGGTCAGCCGTCCAAAGTTGGGGTCGGGCAGGCCGTAGACACAGGTCACCGCATAACCAACGACCGGCCCCAACTCGGGGTACATGCAGCGGATCGACTGATCGGTGTACCAGTGCTCGGTCCAGGGATTGTAGAGCCCCAGGCACAGCGGGTGCCGGGGATAGGTGGCGACGACATTGGTGATCGAGGGGGTGTCAAACTCTTTGAGCGCTTGCATGATCTCTTGCGGGGTGGACATGGTTCCTCCTTGAAGAAACGTGGCTCGCAGCGTGTGAAACGCGAGACAAGGATCGATACGCAGCCATCTTGGCACAATAACAGAACGTACCCTCAATGTACCCCGGAAAGGCGTCCATGTCAAATACACATCGCGTTTTCGGGGCTTGTCTCCTGCTGCGAAGGGGGTTATAATAGTCTTGAATCCTTTGATGGTTTACGTAGTCATGGGCGCATGGCTGGATATCACGTTGGGACAGTCTTGTCATCTAGATTAGTTCTTGGTGCGAAACTCGGCATGTTGCTCCAACCTTTATTCCTGAGGGCATTTCTAGATGCAATATGATACTCTAGACGCACCAGGGACGGAGCTACGAGCATGCCGAGCGATCGCAGATTGGCACACATACATGTCCTCGATCAGTGACCAACCCCGGTGCGCACCGCCCCATTACACGACGATGGAGCCGTGTGTAGAGATCAGCGGCCAGCGTGGGGGCATCGCCTTTCCCGAATATGCCGGATCGGGCGTGCCCCTGACCGAGCACCCCTTCCAACCGCACACGCTGTCGCGCTGGAGCGTGAACGCGCGCTGCGCAGCGTGCAGTAGCGCCAACACGCTGTGCATCTATTTGTATTACGTCGGCGGCGTGGGGACGGGCCAGGATATGACGGTCGAGTTGGTCTGCAAGGACTGCGGCCAATACACGCTGGATAGCTATGTCGATTGACGCCGTCCCCAATATCGATCCTCTCCGCCCCAACCGGCATCCCAATCCACAGATCAAAAATTCCAACTGGCTCAGGGCTGATAAATCGGAGCGCCCTGGTCGTTGACCGAATACCCGGCGGCACGGATCAAGTCCTGTCCCGGCAAAAACGCGTCTCCACGCGCGGCCAGACGCTCACGCAAGTCCGCCGTCGATTATTCCAGCCCCAGCCGCACGTACTGCGACGACGGCGCGTCCATTTTCCCCATCATCTCCTTCAGCAGATCGACATATTGAGCCTCTTGCGGCGTCCCGGCCAGGTTGGCCGTCTGGCCATAGTCGGTGGGGAGGCGATAGAGCATCGTCTCGGCCCAATCGGGGCTGCGCGGCACGTGCACCTCGGCGCGGATGACCGGGTAGGGCGTCCAGGGCAGGAAATGGCCCAACTCGGTGCCCTCGTAAAAAGAGAGCGGGCACACGTCGCGCATGCTAAACGAGCCGGGGGTCAAGAAATGGCGGTACAGCGGCGCGTTGCTTTCGACCGGGGCACGGAAATAGGTGCACACGCCGTCGGTCACATTGACCGTCTGCCCGAACCAGCCATACAGCGCCGCCTTGCGCCGGGCGGGGGCATTCTCGTACAGCATCGGCAACCAGGATTCGCCGTGGATGGGCACCGTACACGGCACGCCAAAATATTCGAGCAAAGTGGGCATCAGATCGATGTTTTGAGTCAACTGGCCGCGCCGCTCGCCGGCGTGCACGCCGCCCGGCAGATGGACGATCAACGGGATGTGGGCCAGTTCGTTCCAGGCCTGCCAGGCGTTCTTGCCAGTCAGGCCGCGCTCGCCGAGCAAATGCCCGTGATCGGTGGTGAGGATGATCAGTGTGTCGTCGAGGGCATTCTGGCTTTCCAGTTCGTCGAGCAGCTTGCCAAACCACTCGTCGGTCATGGTCAGTGTGGCCGCGTATTGCTTTTGCAGGTGGCGGGTCGCCGCGCTGCGCTCATCGACCTTGTCATAGCCGCTCCAGTTGTACAGCGGACCGTCCCAATCGTCGCCATAGCGATCGAGGTATTCGGGCGGACAGTCGAACGGCTCGTGCGGGTCGAAAACCTCCACCCACAGGAAATAATCGTCGGCGCCCTCGTTGGCCTTGAGCCAGTCGATTGCCCCCTGAAAAGTGCGCGGGGTGGAAAAATCGGCCGCCGACCGGAAAGCAGTCTGATTCAGGGCATACTGCGCCCGCCACTGGCCCAGGTGCGCCGGCCTTTGCGGCCGGTCGACGCGCGAGACATAGGTGTCGCTCTCCTGGCCGCGATAAAAAGCCCACGAGTTAAAGGGCATGTAATAGTTTTCGCCGCCGACGTGGAAATAGTGATAGTGGTCGGTTTCCATGTGGCAAAATATGTTGGCCTGATCGCGCAGCAGGTGCGGAAACGGCACGTCGAACGGCTCCAGGCCGCCCCACTCGCGCTCCAGAAAATTGAGCCGCCCGGTGATCAGATCGCGACGGGCGGGCATGCACGGCGCCGAACCGATCCAGTGATTGTCGAACGTGACCGACATTTGGGAAAACCGCTCGATGTTGGGCGCCTGCACCCAGCCATTGTCATAGGGGGACAAATAGTGGCGGTTGAGGGAATCGGATAAAACGAGGATCGCTTTCATCGTACCTGCTCCTGTTCACATCGCCAACCCGGCGCCGCGATCAAGAAACAACCTCCTGGAGAAATACCACACGCTACCAGGAGGCTGTTTGTTGATCGACAAGCACCGGAAAAAAACGGTCGAAACCCTGGGCCGGTTTATCCGTCGCCCTCGGCCAACCGCGCCTCGATGTACGCCACTGCGTCGCCAACAGTTCTGATGGTCTTGACGTCCTCGTCGGGGATCGGCGAACCGAACTCGTCCTCAAAGGCCATCAACAGCTCGACCAGGTCCAGCGAGTCGGCTTCCAGATCATCCTTGAAATTGGCTTCCGGCGTAACCTGATCCGCCTCGACGTCTAGCAACTCGACAACAATGCTTTTTACCTTGTCAAAAACGTCCATTTTTTCCTCCCTAGAGTAGCAACTAATAAACTCGCTTTATTTTACCCATCTTTGCAATTCTCGTCAAAATTGGCCCGCGCTCGCCGGACATTTGACAGCAACCCGCATCCTTGTTAAGATCATAGACTGTCCTATTCAAGATCATGAAACACGGTATCGTCGGATCGGATGCCGAACAAACCATCACAGGAGACGAAAATGACCTTTCAACCATTCCTAGCGCGTTACCTGCCGGCGTTGGAAGCCGAACTGCGCCGGGCCTTGAACGCATCACAAGACATATTTACACCCTTTTACGGCATGATCCAGTATCACATGGGCTGGCGCGACGAAGCCCTGGCCCCGGTCGAGGCCCCGCAAGGCAAGCGGCTACGCCCGGTCTTTTGCCTGCTGGCCTGCGAAGCCGCCGGCGGGCAGATCGAGCATGCCCTGCCGGCCGCGGCGGCGATTGAAATCCTGCACAACTTTTCGCTGATCCACGACGACATCGAAGACAACAGCGAAACGCGGCGGCACCGCAAGACGGTCTGGACGCTGTGGGGACTGGCACACGGCATCAATGCCGGCGACGCCATGTTTGCGCTCTCGTTCTCTACCCTGGGGCAGTTGCACGAGCGCGGCGTGCCCGCGCCGGTCGCACTGCGCGCACAGCGCATCTTTGCCGAGACATGCATCACCCTGACCGAAGGCCAATACCTGGATATGGACTTTGAGACGCGCGCCCACATCACCGTCGACGAGTACGTGCAGATGATTCGCCGCAAAACGGCAGCGCTGATCGCCGCCGCAATGCGCATCGGCGCGCTGGTCGGCGGCGCCGACGAAGAGACAGCGGCCCGCTATGCCGGTTTCGGCGAATATCTGGGCCTGGCCTTCCAGGTGATCGACGATGTGCTGGGCATCTGGGGTGACGAGTCGCACACCGGCAAATCGACCTCATCGGACATTTTGACGCGCAAGAAAACCCTGCCGGTGATCTATGCGCTGGATGATCCCGATCTGCGCGCGATCTATGCCCAGGAAACCCTGAGCGAGCAAGACGTGGCCCGCGCTGTCGAAATCCTGGAGCGTAAAAACGCCCGCGCGTTTGCCACCCAGGTCGCCGAAGAATTTGCCGACCGGGCCATCGAATGCCTGGCCGGAACGGGAGCTACCCCCGCCCACCGGGCCATGCTTGACCTGGGCGCGTCGCTCTTGGGGCGCAAATCCTGATCGTACCTGCCTTGTTTTTTGCCGTCGCGTGTGTTAGAATACGGCTACTGGCCCGAACCTGGATTGCCGGCCCGATCTCGATATGGACGAACATTCCGTTCGCCCGGCTCGACCGGCAGTGCGGCTCCGGTCAGTGACCTGTGTACAAGGAGTCCAGCGTGGGTTTGATCCTGATCCGCTATGCGGGCGAAATCGGCCTCAAGGGCAAAAACCGGCCTCTGTTCATCCGGCGGCTACGCCGCAACATGCGCGACGCACTGCGCAAGCACGATTTGTCAGGCCGCGTGTGGAGCGAAGGCCAGCGCATGTTCGTCGAGGTCGATGACACGGCGCGCGACCAGGCCGTCCGGGCATTGCAGCGCGTGTTTGGCATCGCCTCGCTCAGCCCGGTGCAGCGCGTGCCCTCGGACATCGACGCGATGTGCGCGGCCGCGCTCCAGATCGCCGCACGCATCGACCTCCAACCACCAACGACGTTCCGGGTGCAAACCCGCCGCGCCGACAAGACCTTCCCGCTCACTTCGCCCGAGATCAACCGCCAGGTCGGGGGCGCCCTCTGGGAAGCCACCCACGCCCCGGTCGATCTGTCCGATCGGGCCGCTGTCACCATCGGCATCGAAGTACGCGAGGAAGGCAGTTTTGTCTTTGGCGAGACGATTCCCGGCGAAGGAGGACTGCCCCTGGGCACGCAGGGCCGCGTCTTTGTCCTGCTCTCCGGCGGCATCGATTCGCCCGTCGCCGCCTGGCTGATGATGCGCCGGGGCTGCGGCATCATCCCCATTCACTGGGCGCAAAATGAAGCCGAACGCGCCCACGCGCTCGAAAACTGCGAAACACTCGGCCGCTGGTCGTTCGGCTGGGAGATCAAGCCGATTGTCCTCGATCACAACGAATTGATGGCGCCGATCGTCGAGCGCCTGAGCGAGATCGGCGAGACGCGCTGGACGTGCATTTTTTGCAAGCGGGCCATGCTCGCCCGGGCCGCCGAATTGGCCTCCCAGTACGGCGTTCAGGCCCTGGTCATGGGCGACAGCCTGGGCCAGGTCGCCAGCCAGACGCTCAGCAACATGGCCGCGATTTCGTCGGGCATCGACATGCCCATTTTGCGCCCGTTGATCGCCTATGACAAGCAAGCGATCATGGCCCTGGCCCGGAGCATCGGCACGTTCGATGTCTCAACCCGCGACGCGCTCGAATGCGCCTACGTGCCCGCCCGCCCGATCACCGCCGCCGATCAAGCGCGCATGCAAGCGATCATTGCGCTGTTGGACGAATAAGGAGCGCACTATGCGTCGATTTTTGGTCATCGCCACACTCGTCCTGATCCTGGCGCTTGCCGGATGTAACCGGCCGGCGCAGGTCGAAGAATTCACCAACCTGGCCAAAAAGATCAAGGCCGACCCACAAGGCTATGACGGACAGACCGTGACCCTGATCGGCTATTTTCGCGGTCAAGACCTGCTCGACGAGGTCAAACCCGGCTTTCCGCCCACCGACCGGCTCAAGGACTGGGTGCTCAAGGACAACTCGGCAGCCATCTATGTCGCCGCCAGCCCGCTGCTGCCTTTTCCCGCCAACTCGCAAGACGTCTGGCGCAAGGTCAAGGTGACGGGTACCGTCGCGCTTTTCAGCGCCGGCAGCAGCGGCTATATGCCCTACATCGTCCCGCAAGCCATCGAACCGGCCGGCCCGCTCTACGATTTTGACCTGCTCCCGGCCGGCGCGATCGTTGCCATCCACCGCTTTGGCGGCCCCGAAAACCTCAACCACCACATTTATCTCTACGAGGATCGCCGGCTGGTCATCCTGGATAACGCAACCGGCTGGACCGCCTCCATCCGCCTCAAGGATTACGAGATGCGCGAGTGGGACAAGGCCTTCAACAAACTGGATTTTTTCGACCTCGAACCGCAAATTGGCGAGGCATGTCGCGGCTGTGTCCGCTACCAGATTGCGGCGTTGAATAGCAAGAGCCAGCTCGCATACGAGGTCATCGCCTACCAGGGCAGCGTTCCGGGCGGGCTGGAAGCGTACATCAACCAGGTGATCGAAAAATCGGGCAAGGCCACGTCGATCCAATAGTCCGGCCAATCCCGATTTGTTGTCCATAGCAAGCGGCGGGCCGGAAGGCCCGCCGCTTGGCGTTCATTGGGCATTTTCCGCACTGCCAAACGCGCACAGATCGCGCAGCGCGCACCCGTCGCAGCGCGGGCGGCGCGCCGCACACACCTCCCGCCCATGCCGGATCAGGTTCAGGTGCAAGGCATAAAAAGTCTCCGGCGGCATCATGGCCTCAAGCATCTCGTGCGCCTGCTCGCGGCTTACCCCAGGCTCGATCAGGCCAATACGCCCGCTCACGCGATGGACGTGCGTGTCGACCGGGAACGCCGGCCGGCCCAGCGAAAACAACAGCACGATCGCCGCCGTCTTGGGACCGACCCCCTTGATCGCGGTCAGCCAGGCTTTCGCTTCAACGATGGGCAGATCGCGCAAGAAATCGAGCGACAGCTCGCCGCGCGCCTCGTCGATCTGCCGCAGCGCGCGTTGGATCGACGGCGCTTTCTGGTTTGCCAGCCCGGCCACGCGGATCGACGCCTTGAGCGCAGCGAGGTCGGCGTCGCGCACCGCCTCCCAGGTTGGAAAGCGCGCCCGCAGCTCGGCGAAGGCCCGGTCGCGGTTCACATCGTTGGTGTTTTGCGACAGGATTGTCGAAACCAACTCGCCGATCGGCTCCAGGTGCGGCCGCCACTGCGGCTCGCCATAAAGATCGAGCAGGCGGCGATGCACCGCCAGGCCGCGTTCACGCAGCGTTTCGTCGAGCATCGCCATTTGCTATGCCTTGATGTGCCGGTCGAACCAGCCGATGATGCGCGTGATCCGGTCGACGCGGTGCTCCGGTTCGCCGCTGCGTGACAATTCGTGCCCTTCGCGTGGGTAGCGCAAAAAAGCCACCTCGCGCCCCAGCCGCTTGAGTGCAGCGTACAACTGCTCGCCGTCGCTGATCGGCACGCGAAAATCGCGTTCGCTGTGCAAGATGAGCAGCGGCGTTTCGATCTGCTCGACGTAGGCCAGCGGCGAGTGCTGCCACAGCGCGTCCACGTCGCCCCACGGTGTGGCATCGAACTCGTCTTCGACAAAAAGCGGGATGTCGGTCACGCCGTAAAAGCTGACCAGGTTGTACACCCCACGCTGGCCGACCGCAGCCTTGAAGCGCCGGTCGTGGCCGATGATCCAGGCGGTCATAAAGCCGCCATACGAGCCGCCGGTGATCGCCAGCCGCTCCGGGTCAGCGATACCGCGCTTGATCAGCCCATCGACGCCAGCCAGAATGTCGCCGGCGTCCTCCTCGCCCCAGCGCGCGTGAATCGAATCACGAAAGGCCAGCCCGTAGCCGTCGGAGCCGCGCGGGTTGCAGAAAAAGACGACGTACCCCGCCCCGGCGAGGCACTGAAACTCGTGCCAAAAGGTGTTGCCCCACATGGCGTGCGGTCCGCCGTGGATTTCGACCGCCAGCGGGTATTTTTTCTGCGGGTCAAACCCGGGCGGCAGCATCGTCCAGCCCTGGACGCGCATGCCGTCGGGACGGGTATAGCGCACCTCTTCGGGCATGCTCAACCAGCGGGTGGACAAAAATTCAGCATTGACCTCGGTCAGGCGCTGCTCGTTTTGCCCGTCCGGATCGGCCAGGTAGAGATCGCCGGGGATGTCGGGCGCGGTGACGGTGTAAGCCAGGCGCTCGCCGCCCAGATCGAACCCGGTGACGACGCGCGCGCCACCGATCACCTGCGCGGCGTCGCCGTCGAGCGAAACGCGATGCACGCCCGCGCTGCCCCACCAACCATAGCTGAAATAGAGACTCTGGCCGTCGGCGGCCCACTTGAAATTGTTTATGTTGGCGTCGAGCGCGCCGGTCAGCACCCTCGGCTCGCCGCCCGCCGCCGGGATGAGCGCAATGTCGGTGTTTTGCGCCGATATGCGCTGCTCCGGTGAGGTCAGATAGGCGATCCACGCGCCATCGGGCGAAGGCCGGGGATGGGTGTGCGTGCCCGGCGCAGAGACGATCACTTCCGGCTCGACGATTTCGCCCGCACGCAGCGGAATGCGCACCACATCCGACGGAAACTCGTGGCCCAGGCCGGCCGGGTCGCGGTTGACGGTGGTCAAAATGGCCGCGTCGCCTGCCCAGACCGGCGCGCCCCACACGCGGTCGCCGTCGGTGACGCGGTGCGGTTTTTTCTCGTCCAGGCCGATCACGTAAATGTGGGGATAGCGGTCGCCCAGAAACTCGGTGCCGGCGCGGTAGGGAAAACGGGCGATCAGGCGCGGGTCGGCCAGCTTGTCGCGCTCGCGTTCGCGCTCTTCTTTCCAGGCCTTGCGCTCGTCGCGGTCGTCCGGCGGGGCCGCGCCGCTGTCTTCAAAGGCGCGCTCGTCTGCATCGACCGGCGAGTTGAAGGCGATGCGCGTGCCGTCGGGCGACCAGGCCGGTGCGGCGGCGCCGTTTTCCATCCGGGTCAACTGCCGCGCCTCGCCGCCATCGACGGGGATGACAAAGATTTGCGGCTTGCCCTCTCGCGTGGAGACAAAGGCCAGCATCCGCCCGTCGGGCGACCAGCGCGGCGCGCTGTCGCGGTGCGTCCCGGTGGTGAACTGTTTGATCGTCGTCCCATCGCTCAGCCAGATCGCGCTGCGATAGCCGTTTTCGGCCCGGTCGACCGACAGGCGCACACAGGCGATCTGGCCCCCGTCGGGGCTAATCTGCGCGTCACCCACCGTGTCGATCTCGAAAAAGTCTTTGGGGGTCAAGGGGGAATGGTTCTTCATCGGTTTCTCCATTATGTGGCTAAATCAAATGGCAAATCGCTGATGTCGCGCAAACGACGACCTTCAGCAAGTATCGACAACATATCTAATTGGTCTTCATTATTAATTTCGGCAATTGCTGCTTTCAGCTCAGGCAAAGCAAAATGGTACACACAATCCAAATCTCCTGTGCCCAATGCAAGTGAAGCCAATCGTGTCGGAAGCGGTTCGGCAGTCACAGCGACAACATGCGGCAAACGCCCTTTGCGATTGCGAATCAGGTTTAGGGCCTCGGTACGTGCATTTTGTCCCCGGTCACTGCGCAGCGTCCACTTGCACGAAATGCTGGCGTGGAGAATGGGGCGAGAATTTTCCAGATTGAACTGCCGCAAAGGTGTAAGTCGAGCCAATTCATCTTGGGCAGTCACAATGGTTTGGGTCTGGTTGATCTCCTCGTCAGAAACCGGCCATCGACCGACAACAATATCGGGCTTGATAATATAATCCGTTCCCAAAGCGGCCGCTAATTCGTCATCTTGTCCGACAATCCGTTCCAGTCGGGCCAAATGCTCGTACTGATCAAAATTGGAAATCGGCGCTTGGGTCGAATAATACCATCGGCCAGGACGCAAGTGTTGTAAAAGTGTAAACGCATGTTCGAGAAAATCCTGGGTGATGATCTCAAAACGCCCACCCGCAGTTTGTCCCGATACACCCATATTGCTTGGGATATAATTTAGTCGATCTAGAATGCCTTGTGCGATTATACGGCTGGCCTTATTTCCCTTGTCGGCAAAATTTGGATACTGTGTCTCGCCATCTTGCTGAAATCGAATGATCTCGATGCAAATTCGTTGGTGATACCGCTGTCTCAACTCTTTGATATTCATCAGACCTCCATCGAGCCATCAAAACGGTTTGAAAAAGCCAATGACGTACTCTTGGTGCATCCGCTGCTGGATTTGGGAATCTAGATTGGGATTGATGCCAGCCGGCATCATTCGACGATTTCGATCCAGATTACGTATACCGATCTTGGGAACCTGAAAACCTATAGTCCGACCAATTTCGGCAAGACAAGCATCGGTTTCGGTATCAATTCCACGCATCACCGAGTTTCCCACGACTACAATAGCCGCTTTTCCTGGCTTGAGAACGCGAAACATCTCCCCAAGTACGCGCGTCATCTCGGAATAATAGCGATGCAACACACATCCTTTTTTCTTGTCACGCATGGCAATTTCGGCAACAACAGCCGTCGTATGATTAGGCAAGTTTTCAAAGTCAAACTGGGAGGTCGATTCACCACCAATATAATCCCCACGCTTTGCCCCTAAATCGTCAACCGGATATCCAAGCCAAACCAAAGAGAATTTGTGCGCACGCATATAATCGATCGCATTGGAAGCATAAGGAGGTGAAGTGACAATCAAATCTATCGAATCATCATCCAGTGACAAGTTTTGCGCATCTCCCGGTGCAATATGTGGCAAAACATATTCTGGCTCTGGTTCAGACAGACCTGCTAGAGGAGGTTGAAGGCGGTCAATCTGAGGTAATCCTTGCAAATTCTGCTCAACACGACGCTCAAAATCGTCAAAAGTCGAACGCAATTTTTTGGTCAGAAATTTAGCACGACGAGACGCCTGATCGACCTGACCACTGCTCATAATTACTTGGCCGTCCTGATCAAAAATCAATTTAGCGCGATGCGGTCTTGTGTGAGCCAGGTCGAAGGCCAACGAAACCCCGCCCGATTTTGTGATAATAGTTGCTGAAACTGCCAACTGGAAAAAATCTCGGATTTTTTGTTCCGTTATTTGCTCGATCTCTTCAAGTAATGCAAGTAACTCAATTTGGGTCTGGGGTGCAAACCAGTAATCAACAAAATCGCGGGTTTTGACATCCCAACGTATGGCCAATTCCCCTTGCAATTCATCGCGACGCTCCGCAACAGCCCGTTTTGCTCGTTCAACAACCTGATGGGAGACCAGAGCCACTTGATGCACAGCCAATGGCGTTACTTTGACCCTGGCAAGAAGCAAAGCAAGCGGATCAATGTCAAACCCGATACCACGCCGCCCCAACAAAAAAGATTCGAGACATGTTGTACCCGATCCCATCATTGGGTCAAGCACAGCATCTCCTGGAGATGTCAACACTTGAATAAATCTGCGAGGCAATTGTGGTGGAAACTTGGCAGGAAAAGCATGAAAGTTGTGTGACGCATAGCTACTATCCTGACCATGAAAGTCCAAATCTTGAGTCAGGAGATTGACCAATTGTTCAAGATAAAGCTGACTCTTTTGTTGATCATCAACGATTACAGATTCAACAGGATGCATATACATGATGCGATTCTCCCAAAAAGTACCTGTTCAGCCAGGAAATACAGATCAGGTCGTTCCAGACTGAACATCTACCCATTTCAGATATTGTACCCGCAAAAAAGCAACAAGGCAACTGCAAATTTCGATTCCGGCCGGAATGTGGTACAATCAAGGCATCGGACGAATTCGGCAAGAGAGATGGGAAAATGATCGATTCTCAACCCAATTCCTCCCTCAATCTGGCCGCTTACGTGGGCCGCTGGGTCGCCGTCGTGCGCGGGCGGGTGGTCGGCGTAGGGCAGAGCGCGGACGAAGCGCGGCAACTGGCGCTGCACAACCGGCCCAAGGAAGCGCCGGAAGTGTTTTTCGTCTCTGCCGAGATGCAGATTGCCCGGGCGACGGCCCCAATCCCACTGATCACCCACGTTTTCGACCTGGCCCAGGCGCAGCAGGTCGAAATCTGGCTGGTCGGCGGCAGCGTGCGCGACCTGCTGCTGGGCCGCTCGACGCACGACCTGGATTTCGTCGTCGATGGCGACGGGTTGGCCGTTGCGCGACGGGTTGCCAACGCGCTGCACGCCGCCTATGTGCCCATCGATCACGAGCGCAAAACCGGGCGGGTGATTTTCCGCGAGGGTGGTCTGTACGTTGACATCGCCGCCTTGCGCGGCCCCGACCTGCTCGCCGACCTGCACGACCGCGACTTTACCATCAATGCCATCGCCGCAGCGCGAACCGGCGACGGCGGCTGGCAGCTGATCGACCCGCTCGGCGGCCAGGCCGACCTGGAGCAAGGCGTCCTGCGTGCGGCATCCCCGGCGAGTTTCGACCACGACCCGCTGCGCACCCTGCGCGCGGTGCGCATGTGCGCCCAATTCGACTGCGCGCTGCACCTCGACACGGAGCGCGCGCTGCGCATGGCCGCGTCCGGGCTGAGCAAGGTCTCGGCGGAGCGCATCCGCGACGAGTGGTTCAAAATCCTGGCCCTGCCCGAGGCGGCGCAGGCCATCCGCCGTCTCGACGAGCTGGGCTTGCTGGGGGCCATCGTCCCCCATTTCGCCGTCGATGGCCCGGCACGACAGGGCCTGGCGCACGCCACAAATACCGTCGAGGCGCTGGAACGCATCCTGGCTTTGCTGGCGCAGCCCGGCAAACCATCCGATCCGCTGGCGTCGCTGCGAACGTTTGCCCCCCACCTGACCGAGCGATACGAAACCACGCTCTGCGACGAGCGCAGCCACCTGGCGCTGCTCAAATGCGCCGCGCTGCTGCACCGACTCGATCCCGACGCAGAACGGGCCGCCAGGGTCGCCGCCGGCCTGGCCCGCCGCTGGCGGTGCAGCAACCACGAGATCGATCTGCTGCGCGCGGCCATCGCCGCCCACGCCGAACTGCCCGCGCTGGCGGCCCAATCCAGGCTGAGTCGCCGCGACGTATACCGTTTTTACCGGAAAAGCAAGGCACATGGCGCTGACGCGGCGCTGATCGCGCTGGCCTGCAAACACGCACAACCCCGAAATCGATCAACCGGCGCGCAATGGCGACGCTGGACGACGACTGCGGCCAGACTGATCGAGGCTTATTACGTGCGCTACCGGGACGTAATCGCCCCGCTCCCGCTGCTCAACGGCGGCGACTTGATCGCCCTGGGCATCGAGCCGGGGCCGCACATGGGCGCACTGCTGTCTGCGCTGCACGAAGAACAGGCTGCCGGCAAGGTGAGCACCCGCGAACAGGCCCTGGCCTATATCCAGGCGCAGCGCCAAACCCAGAAAGACGAACCATGACCCAACCCATTACCATTGTTTCGGGCCTGCCCCGCTCCGGCACGTCGATGATGATGAAAATGCTCCAGGCCGGCGGCATGCCCCTGCTGACCGACCAGGTTCGCCGGGCCGACGAAGACAATCCCAAAGGCTATTACGAATTCGAGCGCGTCAAGCAGATCGAGCACGATCAAGCCTGGCTGCCAGACGCACAAGGCAAGGCGATCAAGGTCATCTCGGCGCTGCTGACCCGGCTGCCGGCAACGTACACGTACAAGGTCGTCTTTATGCGCCGCGATATGCAAGAAATCCTCGATTCGCAAAAGCAGATGCTTATTCGCCGCGGCGAGCCGGCAGACAAGGTCAGCGACGAAAACATGGCCGCGGCATTCGAAAAGCATCTCAAGACCATACAGCACTGGCTCGCGCAGCAGCGCAACATCGACGTGCTCTATGTGAGCTATAATACGGTGCTCAAAGCGCCGCTGCAATGCGCATCAGAGATTGGCGCTTTTTTGGACGCCGGCCTGGATGCATCGAAAATGGCCCAGGCCGTCGACCGGGCGCTCTATCGACAACGCCACTGAAAAAGCAATTTGACAAAGGCTGTAGAGCGGTTATAATATATCCTTGTTCTCTCCTCCAATGATGGGGGAACGCGGAAAGCACCGCAGACCATACGAGGGGTCGAATCCATCCATCCAAACACCGTTTATTTCATCTATCGTGTTGACCCCAATCCATACGGGAGAGAATTCTGGTTATGCGCATTGCCATAGACGCTCGTCTGAGCTTTTCCTTCCAGGGCGGGATCACCCAGTATACACTCAATCTGATCCGCGCCCTTGCGGCTATCGATCATGAAAATGCCTATACCGTCTTTCAGCGACGGGCCGATCAGCGCATCATTGCCTCGCAAGACAATCTGCGGCGCGTCAACCTGTGGACGCCGGCCCATCATCCGTTGGAGCAGTACCTGCTCAGCCTGGAACTGCTGGCCCAACGCAACATCGACCTGATCCACTGGACCGACTTTATTCCGCCATTCTACAATCGCCGCCCCAGCGTGATCACCGTCCATGACCTGGCTTTTTTGCTCTATCCTCACTTTTTGACCCGCGACAGCGCCAAGTATTACGGGCTGATCGATCAGGCCGTGCGCCGCGCCGACCACATCATTGCCGTTTCCGAGGCCACCAAGAACGACTTGGTGCGCCTGACCGGCACACCCCCAAAAAAGATCACGGTGATCTATGAGGCCGCCGAGCCGATCTATTTCCCGGTTCACGATCAGGACGCGCTGGACAGCATCCGCAGCAAGCACCGCCTGCCCGAACCATACATCCTCTTTGTGGGCACCGTCGAGCCGCGCAAAAACCTGAAAACGCTCGTCCGTGCCTTCGACATGCTGCGCACCAATTACAAGTCCGAAGCGCATCTGGTCATCGCCGGCAAGCAAGGCTGGCTTTGCGAAGACGTTTACAAGCTGGTCGACGAGCTGGGCCTGCAAAACCGGGTCAACTTTTTGGGCCGCGTGCCCACCGCCGACCTGCCTCTGCTCTACAATGCCGCGCACATGCTGGTCTTGCCCTCGTTCTACGAGGGGTTCGGCCTGCCCCCGCTGGAAGCGATGGCCTGCGGCATTCCGGTCATCGTGTCCGATACGTCGGCGATGCCGGAAATCGTCGGCGATGCTGCACTGCGCGTCGCCCCGGAAGATGCAGAGGGGTTTGCCGTGGCGATGAACCGGCTGCTCAGCGAGGCCGACCTGCACGCCGACATGGTGGCCAAAGGGCGTAAACGCGCCAAATGCTTTTCGTGGGATCGCGCCGCTCAGGAAACCATCGAGGTATACCAAAAACTGGTCAAAGCGAGGTAAGCGCCGGTGCGCCTGCTGATGCTCGTCCCGCAACTGCCCTACCCGCCGCAGCAGGGCACGACGCTGCGCAATTTCAACCTCATTGCCCACCTCTCCCGCCGCCACGAGATTCACCTGTGCTGCTTTGTGCCGCCCGGCCGCACGCTGGAAGAGGTCGAACCGCTGCAAGCGTGCTGCGCCAGCATCACCGCCGTGCCGCAGCCGGCGCGCTCACTCCGCCAGCGCGTGTGGACCACCCTGACCTCGCCCCGCCCCGACATGGCCTATCGACTGGCATCGACCGAGATGACCGCCCAACTGCGCCGGGTACTCGCCCCCCCCCGCTTTGATGTGATCGCCTTTGAAGGCATCGAAATGATCCCCTACCTGCCGCTGGTTCTCGATCAACTAAAAGGCCAATCGCCGCGCCCGCTGCTGGCATTCGACGATCACAATGCCGAATATGTGCTGCAAAAGCGCGTTTTCGAATCCGACATGGGCACGCCCCGGCGGTGGCCGGGGGCGCTCTATTCCTTGATCCAGTGGAAAAAACTTGCGCGATACGAGGCCTGGGCCTGCCGCAGCGTCGATGCGGTGACAGCGGTCTCCGATCAAGACGCCGCCGCGCTGCGCCGCCTGGCGCCCGACCTCGACGTGACCGTGGTGCCCAACGGCGTCGATGTGGCCGCCTACACCTCGTTCCAACCTGGGACGCCCATCTTGCCGCCGCACAGCCTGCTCTTTACCGGGACGATGGATTTCAGGCCCAATGTCGATGCTGTGCTGTGGTTTGCCGACCGGGTGTTTGAGCGCATCCGCGCTCGGGTGCCCGACGCGCAGTTTTACGTCGTCGGGCACCGCCCGCACCGCCGGCTCGATGCGCTCAAGGCGCGGCCGGGCATCGTCATCACCGGCAGCGTACCAGACACCCGGCCCTACTTTGCCAGCGCCGCCGTCTATGTAATCCCCCTGCAAAGCGGCGGCGGCACGCGGCTCAAAGTGCTGGAGGCAATGGCCATGAAAAAACCCATCGTCTCGACAACGATGGGCTGTGATGGGTTTCCACTTACATCCGGACAGCAGGCCATTCTGGCCGACGATCCGGCACAATTTGCCCGGGTGGTGGTCGCGCTGCTGAACGATCCGGCCGGCGGCCAGAGGTTGGGCGAGGCGGGGTTCGCCTTCGCCGGGCAGTACGATTGGGCCAACATCGTCCCCTTGATAGAAAGCGTCTATCAGGTCTAGCGCGGCGCGTATCGCGCTGCTTGTTCACTCGATGCACCGCGCTCGCACCAGATCGACGGCCATCTGGTCCAAGTGTACTCTCAGCCGCAGCAGCGCGATGTCCTTGGCCTTGCACTCCAGCATCACATCGAAATCGCGCAGCCCTTCAGCCCGGCGCACAAACTCGACGAACGCAAAAGGATCGATCAAATCAGCATGCTGAGACAGCCGCGGCTCGCTCAGACGCGGCGATTGCGAGCGTCCCTCAGCGGTTTCGACCATCGCCGTGCGCGTGGTGCTGTAATGAACCTTGGGCGTCTGCCCGGCAGGCCAGGTGTGCAGCGCCCGCTGCAGCGCTTCATGCAGCGCCAGACCGGGCGTGGGGTTGCACTGCTCGTGCAGTTGGTCGAACACCAGGCGAATGCCGGTCTGCTCGTGGATGGCGTATGTATCACCCAGAGTGTAATTGCGCTCGTCATTTTCAAGCACCAGGCGGCGCTTGACCGGCTCAGACAAGGCCCGGTAGCGCTCGACAAAGCGCCGCATCGCCTCGGCCTTGTCGCCATAGACCCCGCCGACGTGCGTCACCATCACCGCTTCCGGCCCCAATCCCATCAAGTCGAGCATCCGCGATTGGGCCTCGAAATCGGCGACCGATTTTTGGGCAATCGCCTCGTCGGCGGCATTGAGCACAATAAAGGCCGCCGGGTGAAAAGAGAGGCGCAGGCCATCCTGGCGGGCCATCTCGCCGACGGCAGCCAGTTCATCGGCGCAGTCCTGAATCTGGCCGTGAAATTGAGTAAATTCGGGGTGAGTCACATACGGGGCCAGGTCGGAAGACATACGATACATCTTGATCCCGGTCTCGCGCAGATAGAGAAAAATGTCGCGCAGGTAGGCCAGGCTCACCGACAGGTGCGGATGGTTCTGCCAGCGCCGGCTGTCGTTCGATCTGAGGCCCTCCCGGCCCACCACTTTGACTGCAAAACCCAGCTTCATCGACTGTCCTTTGGTTTCGGCAGAGTCTCGACAGCGTTGTACTCAACGCCCTCGACCTGCCGGCACAACCTGCCAGACTCACCCCAGGACGCGGCAAACACTTCCGGTCCCGATCCGCATTTGACAAAATGCGGCAAAACTGATAAAATTGCTCTTTGCTGTTAAATGAATCAAGCCGATCGGGGTTATCTGTCTAGACGGAGGAAGTTGAAATGGCTCGTGCAAGTAAAATGGGTGCTGACGTCGCAACCCGCGAATCAAACCGCGCCCGCATCAGTGGTCATGTGTGCGCATCGTGCGCGCAGCCGATCAAACAGGGCGAGTTGTTGATGGTCCGGATGGTCGAGTTTGAAGACGGCCGCACGCGCAAGCGTCGCCAGATTGCTTTTCATCGCGGCTGCTATAAGACAAGCTAGTTCAAACAAAACTGCTTTCGCGCAGAGATAAAAAGCGATGCGTCAGGTGCAAGACATTGCCCGGTCGCATCGCTTTTTTCTTTCTATCCTAGCTTGCCAGCAGCGACTCCAGTCCATTCTCCGTGCGCCCGACCAGGCGCAGCAAAACCAGTGTCGCATAGAGCGGATCGTCGCCGCCCATGGCGCGGAAAAAGAAATGTCCCCAGCGATCCCCGCCCAGAACCGCCCCCCGCTCCATAAAAGCACGTTTCAGGTCTGACCCGGCAATCGAATGCTGGATCGGCACGCCGCCATACTGGCGCACCGTTTCAGCGACAAAAGGCGCATAGCAATCGTCATAGATCACCTGGCTGCCCGGCTGGTAGACCAGCAGCGTGCGGGCGAGCAGGGCCAACACCTGGTCTGGGCCAAGTACGCGTCCCCGATCGCCCACAAAAACAACGCGGTCGCCGTCGCCATCAAAGGCCACGCCCAGGTGCGCCCGGTTGTCCAAAACGACCTTGGTCAAGGCCTCGATGCGCGCCGCCGATGAAGGATCAGGCATCAGGGCATCGGTGAGTGCGTATTCGCGCTCGGTGACTTGATAGCCCATCGACAGCAAGATGGGCGCAGCCAGGCGACGCATTGCGCCATTGCCGGTATCGATGGCCACGCGCAGCGGGTCGGCGGGCACAAAGCGCGCAACCAAAAAAGAGGCATAGGGTTCGAGCGTGTCGTGAAGCGACCGTTCGCCGATGCTGCTGGCAAAGGGGCCATCGTTTGCCACTGCGTTGAGCAGCTCCTGAATGTCGGTGGGTGAGGCCGGAAACTTGCCGAGGACGATCTTGAACCCGTTTTCCTCCGCCGGCCGGTGCGAAGCCGTCACCATGACCGTGCCGTCGGCCCAAAAGCGGTCTTTGGCAAACGAGAGCACCGGCGTGGGCAGCGTGCCCACATCGTACACCTCGCAGCCGGTGCTCAACAATCCCTCGATCAAGGCCTCCTTGAGCGCCGGCGTACTCGACCGCGTATCTCCGCCGACCACTATGCGGCCGGCGGCCATCCGCGTGCCGATCGCCTGGCCAAGCTGCTTTGCATAGACCGGTGTGATGTCAGCGCCGCAGATACAATTGGGTTCAGAATTGGTTAATGCTATCACGGTCAATCCTTTGACAAACTAGCTTCCCCCTGACAATATTGTTTTATTATAGCCCGGTCGGGATGCACTGTCAATATCGATTTTGCACCGCGCTTCATTTGCGGTATACTAGATTCACATCACAAGAGGAGTTGGCAGATGCGCATTTTGATCACTGGCGGCGCGGGTTTTATCGGCTCGCACCTGTGTGACCGCCTTTTGGCCGACGGGCACCGGGTCATCGCTATGGACAACCTGAGCACGGGCAGTATCGATAACATTGCCCACTTGGCCGGCAACGACCGTTTTTCGTTCATCAAGCACGACGTAACCGATTACATCTATGTGCCCGGCCCGCTCGATGCTGTGCTGCACCTGGCTTCGCTGCCCAGCCCGGTCGATTACCTGGAAAAGCCCATCCAGACGCTCAAGGTCGGCGCGCTGGGCACGCACAAGACGCTCGGCCTGGCCAAAGAAAAGGGCGCGCGCTACCTGCTCGCTTCCACTTCAGAAGTATACGGCGACCCGCAGGTACACCCCCAGCCCGAAAGTTATTGGGGACACGTCAACCCCATCGGCCCGCGCGGCGTGTACGATGAAAGCAAGCGCTTTGCCGAGGCCATGACAATGGCCTACCATCGCTATCACCACGTAGAAACACGCATCGTGCGTATTTTCAACACCTATGGGCCGCGCATGCGCCTCGATGATGGGCGCGTGGTGCCCAATTTTGTCAAACAGGCGCTGCTCGGCCAGCCGCTCACCGTCTATGGCGACGGCTCGCAGACGCGCTCATTTTGTTACGTCGACGATCTGGTTGCGGGCATCCTGGCCCTGCTCATGTCCGACGAGGTCGAGCCGGTCAACCTGGGCAACCCGCACGAGTTCACCATCCTCGACTTTGCCCTCCTGGTCAACGACCTGACCGGCAACCCCGGCGGGATCGTCAAGATCGACCGCAGTTCGCTCAGTGAGCGCGTCGAAGATGACCCCAAGGTGCGCCGGCCGGACATCGCCAAGGCGCGCGCGCTCCTGAACTGGGAGCCGCAGGTCGACGTGCGCGAAGGCCTGACCAGAACAATCACCTATTTCCGGCAAAAGGTCTTGACGCCGTGACTCACGCCTATGCCGCCCGCCGCAGCGCCGTGATCGGGGCCGTCTTGCTGGTCGGCGTCCTGTTGGCCCTGCTGCCGCTCAAGTGGGTCGTGGTCGGCGTGCCGGGGGCCATCGCCGCGCTGCTGATGCTGATCCGCCCCGAACTGGCCCTGCTGCCACTGGCTTTTGCCATCCCCTTTGGCTCGATCTATGAAATCAACCTGGGCGGGATCACCGTTGGTGTGACCGAGGCCCTGATCGGGCTGATCCTGGTCGCCTGGTTGGCCCGCTCGATTGCCTTCCGCGAGAGCGACTGGCACTGGCCGCGCATCAGCCTGGCCGTGCTCGTCTTTATCGGCGCGACACTCTTTTCGCTGCGCAATGCCATCGCGCTGCCCTTTGCGCTCAAAGAGTTGTTCAAGTGGGTCGAGTTTTTGGGCATTTTGCTTTTTGTCGCCAACACGGCCACCGAAAAATGGCGCAATTGGGTGATCGCTGCGCTGCTGCTGGCCGGCGCGGCTCAAGCCGCGCTCGGCGCGTACCAGTTTCTCACCCAATCCGGACCGGAAGGCTTTATCCTGATGGGTCGTTTTATGCGCGCCTACGGCACCTTCGAACAACCCAACCCCTTTGCTGGCTATCTCGGGCTGGTCGCGCCGCTGGGGTTCGCGCTGAGCATTTCGCTGCTGGAACGAAAACCGGGGCAGTCCGGCTCGGCCCAGGAAGAACGATCCTTGCCGCGTTGGCTGAACTGGCTGGCTCTGGGCAGTTTTGGCCTCGCCGCCGCCGGGATCGGTATGAGCTGGTCGCGCGGGGCGTGGCTGGCTTTTGCCGCCGCCTTTGGAGCGATGAACCTGGTGCGCAGCCGCCGCGGGGCGACGATCTTTATGCTGCTCGTGCTGCTGATCGCCTTTGCCGGGCTGCTGGGCAGTTTCGAACTGCTGCCCCAAGCGGTCGTGCAGCGCATGACCAGTTTTCTCCCTTTCGCCACCGTTCAGGACGTGCGTGCCGCCGAGATCAATGACGAAAACTATGCCGTGCTCGAACGGCTGGCGCACTGGGAATCGGCGCTCGACATGTGGCGCGATCACCTCTGGATCGGCGTCGGTTTTGGCAACTATGAGGCCGCCTACCCGGCCTATGCGCTGCCCAAGTGGCCGCTGGCCCTCGGCCACGCGCACAACTATTACCTGAACATCGCCGCTGAGACGGGGCTGATCGGCCTGACCGCCTACCTGGCGCTGTGGGCCACGGTCATCTGGCAGGTTGTCCGGGCGATCTGGCAGCCGCAAAATACCACATATCACACAGCGTTGGCCGTCGGCGCGCTGGGCATGCTGGTTCACGTCAGCGCGCACAACCTGCTCGACAACCTGTGGGTACACAACCTGTACATTCACGTCGCCATTGTGTTGGGGCTGGTTTTTGCACGCCCAACCCAGAGCAAGAATTTTGCAAGCAACTGCTCAGCCCGCGCCGGTCGAAATAGGCCTCACCGCATTTGTGAGGCTGTATCGAGACCGCGCAAGTTTGATCGGCTGAACAGTTACAAATAAAATACATCCGTGGAGAAAACCATTGAACACCATCAAACGATTTGTCGTCGAAAAACGCCAGGAACTGGTGCGCTTTGTGAAATTCTGCGTGGTTGGCACGATTGGCACCGTGATCGACTTTGGGCTGCTCAACCTGTTCTACAATGTGCTCGGCTGGCCGCAGATACTCTCCAACGTCCTGTCAACCAGCGCGGCCGTGGTCAACAATTACACCTGGAGCCGCTACTGGGTCTATCCCGAAACCAAAAACCGGCAGGGCGGCAAAAAATTCGTCCAGTTTGTCCTGGTCAGCATCGTCGCCGTGATCCTGAACACGACGCTGCTTACGGTCAGCGACCGCTGGGTTTTCGGCGAGCGGGGCCTTTTAGCCGCATTGATCGCGCCGCTGGCCGGGTTGGTTGCCATGGAGCACAGCGTGCTGTCGTCGAATCTGGCCAAGGCGCTCGCCACCGCCGTTGTGCTCTTTTGGAACTTTTTCGCCAACCGCATCTGGACATTTGGCGATGTGGACCGTGTGCAGCAAACCAACGAGGTCAGTGTCTGAGCAATGAACATCGGCATCGATTACACCTCGGCGGCAAATCAGGGGGCAGGCATCGGCCGGCTGACGCGCAACATCGTGCGCGCGCTGGCCGAGATCGACGCGGCTGAGCCAACCGATCACTGCTACACCTTGCTCGTCCAGGGGCGCGACATGCCGCACGCCGCCGGCCGCGCCGGGCAGCGCAACCGCGCTTCCGGCATCGACCAGGCCAACTGGCGCGAGGTCTGCACGCGCATCGACGAACGCTGGTGGCACCGCATCTGGCACCGGCTCAAACTGCCGCTGCCGGTCGAGTGGCTGGTCGGCCCGGTCGGCCTGTTTCACTCGCCCGATTTCACCCTGCCGCCGACGCGCCGGGAAACGCGCACGCTGGTTACTGTACACGACCTGTCTTTTATGCGCCTGCCCCACTGCTTTGCGCCGACCCTGCTCGATTATCTGAACGCCAATGTGCCCGCCGCCATCCGCCGCGCCGACCGCGTCCTGGCCGACTCGGAAAGCACGCGCTGCGACGTGATCGAGTTGTTTGGCCTGCCGGAAGCGCGGGTGCAGACGGTGCTCAGCGGCGTCGAAAGCCGCTTCAGGCCGATCCGCGATATGGGATACCTGGAGTCGATCCGGCACAAGTACGGCCTGCCCAAACGGTTCATCCTCAGCCTGGGCACGATCCAGCCGCGCAAAAATTATGGCACGCTGATCCAGGCGCTGCCCCACCTGCGCGTGGCAGACATATCGCTGGTCATCGTCGGCGGCAAAGGCTGGCTGTACGAAGGCCTTTTCGAGCAGGCCGAAGCGCTGCAAGCATCCGGCCGGGTGCTGTTTCCCGGCTTTGTCGACGATGCCGACCTGCCCGCGCTTTATAACCTGGCCGAGGTCTTTGCCCTCGCCTCCCTATACGAAGGTTTCGGGCTGCCGCCGCTGGAGGCGATGGCCTGCGGCGCGCCGGTAGCCGTGTCGAACAACTCGTCGCTGCCCGAGGTGGTCGGCGACGCGGGGCTGCTGCTCAACGCCCAAGATGTCGATGCCTGGGTCGATGCGCTGGACCGCCTGTTGAGCGACGCCGGGCTGTGGCAAACTCTGAGCGAGCGCGGACAACAGCGCGCGGCTCAGTTTACCTGGCACAAGGCCGCACGCGGGCTGCTGGCGGCCTACGAAGCGCTGAAATGAGGCAAGAATGGCTCAAAAATCGATGCTGCTCCAACTGCTGGAACCGGGCTTTGCGCGCAACATCATCGCCCGCCGGGAACGCGAAAGCGAAGGCCTGCTCACCGAATACGTCCAGTTTCCCTTTACGGCCATCGTCGGCCAGCAGGAGATGAAGCTGGCCCTGGTGCTGGCGGTGGTCAACCCGCGCGTCGGCGGCGTGCTGCTGATCGGCCCGCGCGGCACGGCAAAAACAACCGCCGTGCGCGGGCTGATCGATGTGCTGCCGCCCATCGAGCGCAGCACCTGCCGCTATGGCTGCGAACCGGGCGACGCGCTCAGCGGCGGGATGGATGCCGTGTGCGAGGAATGTGCGGCCAAACTGGCCCAGGGCGAATCGATCACTGCGCCGGACAAGATGAAGCTGATCGAGCTGCCGCTCAACGCGCGCCTGGACGACGTGATCGGCGGGATCGACGAGCGGACGGCGCTCGAAAAACAGCGCGTGCGCCTGGACAAGGGCATCCTGGCCTTTGCCGACCAGAACATCCTGTACGTGGACGAGATCAACCTGCTCGACGACGCCGTGACCGACGCCATCCTCGACGCCGCCGCGCAAGGGCGCTATACGGTACGCCGTGGCCCGCTCACGGCCACCTACCGGGCGCGGATTGTGCTGATCGGCTCGATGAACCCCGAAGAAGGCGCCCTGCGCCCGCAAATCCTGGATCGACTGGGCCTGCGCGTGGTCGTCAACCGGCTGGATGAGGCCAAAGACCGGATCGAGGTGTACCGGCGCATGATCCAGTTTGCCCAGACGCCCTACACGATGATCGAAACCTATGCCGAAGACCTGGTGGCAATGGGCGACGAGATTCAGGAGGCCAAGTCGGTTTTGCCCCACGTCAAGATCACCCCGCTGGCCGAAAATTTCATCATGGAAGCAATCCTGCGGCTCAAAATCGCCTCCAACCGCACCGAGTTTGTAGCCCTGGAGGCCGCGCGCGCCTATGCCGCCGCCGACGGGCGCACGATGGTCACCGACGATGACGTGCGCGCCGTGGCGCTGATGGCCCTGCGCCAGCGACGCAGCGAGTTTATGGACGGCTATTTCGAGCAGAGCCAGGGCGAAGATCGGGAAATTAAACAAATCATCGATGCTTTATAATAGAAACCAGGTTTTTGACAAAAACCTGGTTTCTACCCAATATCAAGATGCTATTTCTGCACATCGAGGAGGCTCTCGTTTATGTCTGTTTATTACCTGGAATACCCACTCGAAAACGGCTTTGTTCACAACTGGCTGGTCGCCGGACCGCAGACCATCGCCGTCGACGCGCCGGAGCAGTTTGAAGCCCAGGCGCGCAAGATGCAAATCGCCGAACACCTTTACGCTGCCGAATCGGGTATCGAAGCGCTGCCGGTCGACCGCGACCCGCTGACCGTAGGCCAGGACGAGCTGAAATGGGCCTATAGGCGCTGTGCGGTCGATCATTTCGTCGACCTGTCTACCTTTTGCCACAACTGGACCTACCTGCGCGCCTGGGCCTACACGCAGCTTGTCGCGCCCCAGGCCCGGCAAGCCGGCATGATCCTCACCACCAACGGCCCCGCCGACGTGTGGATCAACGGACAGCACGTCCACCGGCAGGCGCATTTTCACCACCAACAGCCGCACAGCGTCCGTTTCGAGGCCGATTTGCAGGAGGGCGTGAACGAGGTGCTGGTACGCATGGAAGCGGTCGCCGCGCGCGAGTGCCCTTACGCGATGGCCCTGCAACTCGAACCCGCCAGTGCAACGCAAATTGTCGTCCGCGTGCCCACTCGCGTCGACGATTTGAAGCGCTTTCAGTTCCTCGAAGCGCTGTTCGAACACGCCTATGTCGAAGAAAATGTGCTCTACAAAGGCAACCACATCCCCATCCGTTGGTCGGACCAGGTGCAAGAGGGACACATCTTTTTCTATTACATCCAGGACGAACGGGGACGCACCTACATCGAAGGCCACTCGCAGACCGCGCCGTCCAGGCAGGTCGATGCCGGGCACCAGGGCCGCCTGTGGGAAAGGCCGTACCTGGTCACGCTGCGCCCCAACCCGCGCGAGTATTTCGAGTTTGGCACGCGCATCCAGCGCCAGTTTCCCTTCCACGTGTTGGATACCCCGTTTTCGGATGCGCCTTACGGCACCTATCAAGAGCGCCGGCAGGAGGCGCTGGAAAACGCCGCCAAACGCGAAGGCAGCCTTTGGGCCGAGATCGCCAGGATGCAGCTCGGCAAATGGCAAGAGCTTGACCTGAACACAGTTGAACGTGCGATCGAAAAAATCAACGCACGCGGCGATTGCAGCGACTTTGACCTGGCCGGGCTGCTCGGCGTGCTGTACCGCTTTGGCGACGATCCGGCTTTCCCTCCGGCCCTCAGAGAATCGATCCGCGCCTGCGCGCTCGGTTTCAAATACTGGCACGACGAGCCGGGCGTCGATGCGATGTGCTATACCACCGAAAACCACAGCATCCTCTTTCACACCTGCGAGGTGCTCGCCGGGCAGCTATATCCCGAAGCGGTGTTCGGCAACGCCGGTCAGGATGGCAACTGGCACCGTCAAAAAGGCGAAGCGCTGGCCCTGGATTGGTTGCGTTCGCGTGGGCAGAGCGGCTTTCGCGAGTGGGACTCGAACTGCTATTTCGAAGAAGACCTGCTGGCCCTCTCTCACCTGGCCGACCTGGCCGAAACCCTGGCTGTGCGCGAGCTGGCCGCGGTCTTGATGGACAAATTGTTTTTCATCATGGCCGTCAACTCGTTCAAAGGCGTGTTCGGCTCAACGCACGGGCGCGCCTATGCGCCAATGATCAAGAGCGGACAGCTGGAAGCCACCTCCGGCATCGGCCGGCTGATGTGGGGCATGGGCGTGTGGAACCAGCACATGCGCGGCGTGGTGGCCCTGGCCTGTTCAAACTATGAACTGCCGTTCATCATCGCCGACATTGCCGCCCGGCTGCCGGACGAGTTCTGGAGCCGCGAGCGAATTGTCGCCCCCGACGCCGATTGGCGCGCGTCAGGGTCGCTGGGGCCGGAGGTCAACAAAGTAACCTATAAAACGCCCGATTACATGCTCTGCTCGGCGCAGGACTATCACCCCGGCGAACCAGGCTACCAGCAGCACATCTGGCAGGCCACCCTGGGGCCGAATGCCGTGGTGTGGGTCAACCACCCGCCCTGCGCCGGCGAACAGGGCGCGCACCGGCCCAATTTCTGGCACGGCAACACGGTGCTGCCGCGCGTCGCACAGTGGAAGGACGTGCTGATCGCCGTCCACACGCCGACCGAGGATGATTGGCTCGGTTTTACCCACGCCTATTTCCCGGCCCGCGCGTTTGACAGCTATGTCGTGCGCGACGGTTGGGCCTTTGCCCAAAAGGGCGCCGGCTATCTTGGCCTCACCGCCAGCCGGGGCATCGAACTGATCAAGAGCGGCCCCAGCGGCTATTACGAGCTGCGCTCACACGGCAGCCCCAACGTGTGGCTGTGCCAGATGGGCCGCAGCGCACTCGACGGCTCATTCGGCGAATTCCAGAACAAGGTGCTCCAGGCCGGCCTCGCCTTTGAGAACGCGGCAGTGGCATATACTTCACTGCGCGGTGACGCGCTCACTTTTGGCTGGCAAGGCCCATTGACCGTCAACGGCCAGGGGCAGGCCATTGACGGGTTCAAACACATCGAGAACCCCTACTGCACCGTCGATCTGCCGGCGACCGGGATGGAAATCCGCTTTGACGAGTATTTGCTCAAGCTGAACTTTGAATAGACCATTTCAACTAGGACAAGCAAGACAATTCTGTCATAAGCGATTTGACAGGCCTACTAAAGTGTGCTAAGATTGCGAGCACTTTGGTATTATGTCCAAACAGGCGAGGAGAAAAGGGTCATTGACCTCATTGATCGGGCCACATCGTGACCGGTCACATCCTCTACCTTGTTCCCCAACCCCATTATCCCGGTGTCGATATGGAATCTGCGCCGGTGCGGATTCTCATCGAGCGATACAAACACTCATTCTTTTCTTCAAAAGGAGGAAACCATGTCCGAGATTTCACGTCGCGAGTTTTTGCGTCTATCGACTGTGGCGGCGGCAGGGATTGCCGTCGCAGCCTGCACCAAGACACAAGAAGCAACCGTATCGCCAAAGACCGAGCCAACAGCAACGACTGCGGCGGCCAAAACCGATGCGACTCCCACCCCCGCCCCCAGCATCCCTGCGCCGGGCGGCACAGTAGCCCGCAACCGCACCCTCGTCTATATGTACGGCGACACCGAGTTCGCCAACGTGGGCGTCTGCGGGCCGTATGCCAACAACTTTAACCACCAGCACGCGATGGCCTCCGAACTGGAGGCAATGTTCTACTATACCGCGCTCAACGACAAGTTCTTTGGCCACCTGGCCGAGAGCTATGAGTACAACGACTCGGCCACCGAACTGACCGTCTACCTGCGCAAGGGCGTCGAGTGGAGCGATGGCACACCGTTCACCGCCAACGACATCGCCTTTACCTACAACTCGCTGATCCAGTTTGCCCCAGACCTGCGCGATTCGGCCCGCGTCAAGGTGCTGACCAAAGAGGTCATCGCCATCGACGACTATACGGTCAAGTTTGTGCTCAACACGCCCAACGTACGCTATCACGACACCGAATGCACCTTCCGCTTTGACCGTGGCGTGTACATCATCCCCAAGCACATCTATGAAACCGTCGAAGGCGATTGGCGCGAATTCAGGATGAGCTGGGAAGACAATCCCGAATGGCCCGTCGTGCTGGGCGCGTACAAGCGCACCGAAGACACCCCCACGCACAAGCACTTTGACCTGCGGCCCGACTGGTGGGCGGTCAAAACCGGCTTTATGCCCGCCCCGGATGTCTATCGCGTGATCAACATCGGCTACAGCGACGACACCAAGGCCGCACAGATGTTCATCAACAACGAGATCGACTATTGTCTGGATGTGCGCCCGCGCACGATCGAGTCCATCCTCGCTCAAGCCCCCCACTGCATCACCCACACCGGCAACCAAAAGCCCTACGGCTATGTGGACTGGTGGCCCATCTCGATGTATTTCAACTGCCTGGAAAAGCCCTTTGACGACAAGCGTGTCCGCTGGGCCGTCGCCTATGCCGTCAACCAGCAGCAGTTGGTCGACGTCGGCTGGGCCGGCGCGGGCAAGGTCACCTACCATCCCTTCCCCGAATACCCTGGCCTGATGAAATACCTCGACGGCTGCCGTGACCTGTTTGACCAGTACAACGTCCTCGAAACCGACCAGAACAAGATCGATCAATTGATGACTGATGCCGGGTTCACCAAAGACAGCGAAGGGTTCTGGATCGATTCTGCTGGCAAGCGCCCCGACACCAACATCTGGGCCGGCGTGCCGCTGTTCGGCGACATCGCCCCGGTAACGGCGGAACAACTGCGCAAGGCCGGCTTTGACTCGACGCACGTCACCCCGCCCGATGTGTGGGATGGCAAGAATGACGGCCGGGCCATGCTGCACTTTTTCGGGCACGGCGGCTCGGTGCGCGACCCGTTCACCACCCTCGACATGTATCACATCCGCAACCAAAAGCCGACCGGTGAAAACTGCGGCGACAACCGCCCGCGTTGGGGCAACGAGCAGTACAGTGCGTTCATCGATGAACTGAGCCAGACCAACCCGGAAACAGACCCCGACAAGGCCCAGGAATTGTTCCGCAAGGCCATGGAAATCTGGCTGGACGAACTGCCCGAAGTGCCGTTGGTGCAGTGGTTCCACCGCGTGCCCATGAACACCACCTATTGGACCAACTGGCCGACATCGGAAAATGCCTACAACACGGCCCTGTGGCACATCACCATGCCGATCACCCTCTGGCAGCTCAAGGCTACCGGCGCCTAAGCGGGGCAGCGCAGACGAGCGAGCAAACGCTCGACAGGAGCGCAATGTGACGGGAGGCCCTGATTCACAGGGCCTCCCTTTTAATGAAACACAAAAAGCAGAGGTGAACTATGCGACTTGGGTATGTTGTCAGGCGCGTGTTTTTCCTGATCGGCGTGATGTGGTCGGCGGCGACGCTCAACTTTATCCTGCCGCACCTGGCTCCACGCGATCCCATCGCCGAACAGATCAACCAAAAAGTAGCCACGATGGGCTTGAGCGCGGTGGACATCCAGGGGCAGATCGACTCGATGAAAGCGCTGCTCGGACTGGATCAACCGCTGTGGAAGCAGTACCTCACTTATATGAGCAAGATCATGCGCTTTGATCTGGGCATCTCGATCACCAACTATCCGACCACCGTCAACGAGCTGATCGCCCAGGCCATCCCCTACACACTGGCCATCGTCGGCACATCGACGATAATCGCTTTTATCCTCGGCACCATCGCCGGCGCGCTGCTGGGATGGACCAAATCCAAGCTGTTTGTGAACCTGTTCCTGCCGCCCATGATGATCTTTTCCGCCTCCCCGGCCTTTGTGATCGCCCTGATTCTGATTTACTACCTGGCCTTCAGAGCCAAACTCTTCCCGCTGGGCCGGCCTTATGGCCTGTTCACCAAGGTGGATTGGTCCAGTTTCAAGTTCTGGCTGGAAGTAATCCACCACGCCATGCTGCCGTGCGTCTCGCTGATCCTGGTCTCGATGGGCGGCTGGAGCCTGGGCATGCGTGCGATGATGGTCACGGTTGAGGGCGACGATTATATGACCTTTGGCGAGGCTAAGGGCCTCAAGGGGGCGCGGCTCTTTTTCCAATATGCCTTGCGCAACGCCCTGCTGCCTCAAGTAACTGGATTGGCCGTCCAACTCGGCGGCATCGTCTCCGGCTCGACACTGGTCGAGGTCTATTTCCAATACCCCGGACTGGGCAACCGGCTGGGCAGCGCCATCGCCTCGTTTGACTATTACATGATCTCTGGCATCGTCTTCTTTTTGGTCGCCGGCATTGCCCTGGCTACCTTTCTTGTGGATATGCTCTACCCATTCCTCGATCCGCGCATCTCGTACCAGAAGGGAGCCTGACGATGAGAGAATTGCTGCGTTATGTCGGACGAAACCCCAGCCTGGGCTGGGGAATGGGCCTACTGCTGCTCCTGCTGCTGTTCAGCACCGCCGGACGCCTATTCATCGATCCCGAAGACGCCTATGCGCTGGCCACCATGCCCGACCTGCCCCCCTCGTTCAACTGGGATGCGCTGCGCAACCGGGGTGAATTGGGCCTCAGCCTGCGCGAGGCATTGGTCGAAGCCTTCCGCCACTCCTTTGGCACCGACAGCCAGGGCAAAGGCTTGCTGGCCTGCCTGGTGATCGGTACCTGGATGACCCTGCAAATCGGGGCCATCGCCGGAGCGGTTGGCCTGGGCGTCGGCACCCTGCTCGGCTTTGTCAGCGGCTATTATGCCGGCACCCTTTTTGACAGCATTGTCACCGCCGTTGTCGACATTGTGCTGACCATGCCCGGCTTTTTGATCCTGGTGCTGATCGCCTCATCGCTGACCGACCCCAGCAAGATGACTGTGCCACAAATGGGGCTGATCGTCTCCACGGTGTCCTGGGCCTTCCCCACCCGCGCCATCCGCGCCCAGGTGCTCAGCATGCGCCAGCGCCCCTTTGTGATGATGGCCCAGCTCTCGGCCATGAGCGGCCCGGAAATCATCCTCAAAGAATTGATGCCCAACCTGCTGCCCTACCTGATCATGAGCCTGGCCAACGCCGTGTACGGCGGCGTGATGGGATCGATTGGCCTGCAAGGCCTGGGCATCGGCGACCGGCGGCAGCCCTACCTGGGCATGCTCATCTTTTGGGTCAACTATTACTCGGCCTTTTTGCGCGGCATGTGGTGGTGGATTCTGGAACCGATCGCCGTGATCATTTTGCTGCTGACCAGCCTGACCCTGATCTCCTTTGGGTTGGACGAAATAGCGAATCCGAGAACGCGGAGGAGAGTGTGAGCAAACCAATTCTCGAACTCAAAGACCTGCGAGTCTATTATCACGTCCCGGCTGGCGCAGTCAAAGCGGTCGATGGCATCAGCCTGGCCCTTGAGGCGGGCAGCAAGTTGGGCCTGGTTGGCGAGTCCGGTTCGGGCAAATCGACGATGGCCCTGGCTCTGATGCGCATGATCAAGGAACCGGGCAAGATCGAAGGCGGACAGATGCTCCTCGACGGCGTCGACCTGCTCAAACTGTCCAAAGAAGAGATGCGCCAAACCCGCTTGAGCAAATTGAGCATGATCCCCCAGGGCGCAATGAACTCGCTGCACCCGCTCAAACGAATCCGCGAGCAGATCATCGAGGGCATGCAAGACCACGATATGATGATGAGCAAGACCGAATACTATGAGCGTATCATCAATCTCCTCGAAGCGGTCGAACTCGACCCCAGGGTAGCCGATATGTACCCCCACCAGTTGAGTGGCGGCATGAAACAGCGCGCGCTGACCGCAATCGCCATCTCGATGCACCCCAAAGTGATTATCGCCGACGAACCGACCAGCGCGCTCGACGTGGTCATCCAGCGCCAGGTGATGGAAACGCTCGACCGCCTGCAAGACGAACTGAACCTGTCGATCATTCTCATCGGCCACGACATGGGCCTGATGGCCCAGTTCGTGGATCGCCTGGCCGTGATGTATGCCGGCAAATTGATGGAAGTTGGCGAAATTCACGATATATTTGCAGAACCGTTCAACCCATACACCCAACTGCTGATCCAGAGCCTGCCGGTGTTGGAAAACAAGGGCGTGTTCACCGGCATCCCCGGCATCACTCCCTCGCTGTTGAGCGTACCGCCCGGCTGCGTGTTCAACAACCGCTGTCCCAAGGCCATGGATATCTGTTCCCAGGTGATCCCGGCCTACCAGGAAGTCAAACCGGGCCACTGGGTGGCCTGTCACCTGTATGGGGGTGCGCAATGACAACATTGATGGAACTCAAGAACGTCAGCAAAATCTTTGCCAGCCAGGGACTTTTCCAGCCCAAGTCGACCACGGTGGCCCTGGACGATATGTCGCTCGCGGTGGAAGAGAATTTCCCATACATCATTACCGTCGCCGGCGAAAGCGGCAGCGGCAAAACCACCCTGGGTATGCTTTTGCTGGGCTTTTACACCCCCACATCAGGCGAAGTGCTGTATAACGGCCAAAACATTCACCAACTGGGCCGCAATGAAATGTTTGAATTCCGCCGCGACGTGCAGGCTGTGTTCCAGGACCCCTTTGCGGTGTACAACCCTTTTTACAAAGTCGATAACCTGCTCAGCATTCCGATCAAAAACTTTGGGCTGGCCTCGTCCAAAATACAGGCGCTGGCCATGATGGAACAAGCCTTGAGCAACGTGGGTCTGCGCCCGGAGGAAACGCTGGGCCGCTACCCGCACCAGTTGAGCGGCGGACAACGGCAGCGCATCGCAGTAGCCCGCGCCATGCTGCTCAAACCCAAGCTGCTCATCGCCGACGAACCGGTGTCGATGGTCGATGCTTCACTGCGCGCGACGCTGCTCAAGGCCTTGCGCTCGCTCAACCGCGACTTTGGCATTCCCATCCTCTACATCACACATGACCTGACCACTGCCTACCACGTCAGCGACTACATCGTGATCCTGTACCACGGCTCGGTAATGGAAGCCGGCAGCGTCGATGCCATCATCACCGAACCCAAACACCCATACACCCAGCTCTTGGTCGGATCGATCCCCTGGCCCGATCCAACCCGGATGTGGGGCGACGTGCAAATCTTTGCCAAATCAAGGGGCGGTCAGCAAGAAGCGACCGGCTGCAAATTTGCCCCACGCTGCCCGCACGCCTTTGACAAGTGCGCAACGGCTCGCCCGCCGCTTTTCATGATCGACGGCGTCCGCGCCGCCTCGTGCTATCTGTACGGAAGCGAAGACATTGTCACCCGCGAAAACCTCATCTCGCTGTTTCCGCGTCAGGAGGAGCTATCAAGGTCAGAGACCTTGACAAGGTCAGAGACCTTGACAAAGTCAGAGACCGTGATCCAGGACAACGATATGTAAACCCGGGCCGAGTGTAACCCACCAAAACACCGCAGGTCATTCCAGCCCTGCGGTGTTTCGTCAAAATGCAAGTATGAATCGAAAAACCCGTCCCAGCCGCCCCAGCCGGCGCACACAAGCACCGCAAGTGCTCTATATCCACCCGGCCAAGCAAGGCGTCGATTTTCAACCCGCCGGCAGCGCCCCGCCGGGCCGCCCCTACGGACTAATGCCCGTCGGCGTAGCGGCCCTGGTCAACATGCTGCGTCAGGAAGGCATCCCGGTCACGGGGATCAACCTGCCGCTGGAAAAACACCGCGATCCGGCCTTCGACCTGACCGCCTGGCTGCGCCGGCATGCAGACGCGCGCATCGTGCTGATCGACATGCACTGGTACGAGCACACCTATGGCGCGATCAGCGTCGCCCAAACGGTCAAACAAGCCCTTCCCCACGCCTGGACGGTGCTCGGCGGGCTGAGCGCCACCGCCTGGGCGCGCGACATCCTGGCCCACTTTGCCCAAGTCGATTTTGTAATCCAGGGCGACGCCGAAAAACCGCTGCTGGATTTGACCCGGCGGCTGCTCCAGCCGCAGCGCAACCTGGCGCTGGTGCCCAATCTGGTTTATCGACAGGACGGGCAGACGGTCGAAAACGAGCAGCGCTACTGCGCCGCCACCGAAGACCTGGATCGGCTCAACTTTGTGGACATTGACTTTCTCGAACACGTCGACAAGTATTACATCCACGAATACATCGTCACCGATTTACAGGTCGCGCGCAGCGCCGCCGACAAGAGCCGCTTTCGCGGCCGCTGGCTGTGCAATGCACGCGGCTGCAAATACAACTGTTCCTACTGCGGCGGCTGCAAATCAGCGCACAGGGCATTGGCCGGGCGCGACGGCATCGTGCCGCGCTCGCCGGCCAAAATGGTCGCCGACCTGAAACGGCTGGTCGAAAAGCGGGTCATTCAGGCCTCCATGAGTTACGATTTGGCCGAACTGGGCGAGGCTTACTGGCGCGAATTTTTCGACCGCCTGCGCCGCAGCGGGGTCAAGATTGGCCTGTACAACGAGTTGTTCCAGTTGCCCGGCCCGGAGTTCGTCGATACGTACGCCGCCAGCGTCGACATCGCCCAATCGTGCATTGCCCTCAGCCCACTGTCGGGATCGGAGCAGGTACGCCGGTTAAACGGCAAATACTACTCGAACGATGAGCTGTTTGCCATCCTCAATGCGCTGCGAAAACACAACCTCTCGATTTTCGTCTACTTTTCACTCAACCTGCCCGGCGAAAACCAGGAAACCATCATAGAAAGCATCGATCTGGCCCGCGAAATCGCTGCTTTTTATCCCCACAACCTGCTCAAAATCCTCACCTCATGCCACACCATCGACCCGCTGTGCCCGATGAGCACCGACCCAGATCAATACGGTGTGCAGGTCGATATGACCTCCTTGATGGACTTTTATGCCTACTGCCGCGACACGCAGATCGCCAGCGATCAGGCGCGCACCGAGGCCCATCGCGGCTTTCGCCCCGCAGATCCGCAGGCGCGCTCGCTGGCGCGGATGGCCGATCTGTGGGACGCCGCACGTGCCGGGCACAAAGACTGCTGGTGGCCCGTGCCGCCGGGCTGGTAAGGGAGAGAACAATGGACAAATCGCAAATCGCAAACAGCAAACAGCAAGTGGCAAATGGCCAACCTGGAACTGTCATTTGTTATTTGCTATTTGTCTTTATACTGCTGGCTGCGCTCAGCTACTGGCTGCCCTGGGTCGATCACCCGGCGGCGGCGCTCAAGCTCAGTGGGCAAGACATGGGCGAGTTTATCAAATTCATCCCCGCCTTCCGCGACGGCGCGGTCAAATTCTCCCGCCAGTTGTTCTACCTGCCGCCGCTGATCTGCACACTCGCACTGACCCTGTGCGGCATCAACCGTCACCTGCCCTACGGGCGTTGGCTGCGGGTCGCTGCGTTGGGCGTCGCCTTGCTGCTGCTGCCTGGCCTGCTGCCGCCGGTATGGGGCACACCCAAAGACTGGTTCAACGCCGAATTTCGCTGGCAGGGCCTCGCGCTGATCCTGGGCGCACTGTTCGTACTGGCCCACGGCGCATTTCGCCGCCTCCCGCTTCGCTGGCTGACCCTCTCGCTCGTCCTGCTGGCCTTGATCGGCCTGCTGCCCGCGCAATGGGCCTTTTGGCGAATCAGGCCCTCCGTGTGGGCCGCCTATAACACGCCGACCATCCGCATCGGCTGGGGACTGTGGCTGCACTGCACTGCCTGGATCGGCCTCACCGCAATGGCGGTGCTGCTCAACCTGCGCTGGTCGAGCAACTACAAAAAATCGTAACTACCAGCCTGAGCTGGTCGAGTAGGCCGAACCGGGGTTGGGTTCGCCGTATCGAGACCAAGCAGGCTTATCTCAAGTGTCCGCGTGGTCTCGATACGCCGCTGCCAAAAACGCAGCGGCCACTCGACCGACGCTCGTCTGCTTGGCTGAGCAATCACAAAAAATCATTGTAAAGCTGCCCTGTTTGTGTTATACTGAACGCAGTTTATAGTAGCCTTGAGATTCGGGGATACCCCAAGGAGATGGAAATGGAAGAAACCACCAGCCCGTGTCAAAAGCTCACCGCGACGTTTGTCAAAACCATTGCCCCCAAGATCGAAAAATTCAAGCAGGGATTCGACTGGTCGATCATGTTTGAACTCTTTGACGACGCCATCCAGGCCGTTGAAGAGATGAAGGAAGTCCAGGGCGGCGCGGCCAAAAAAGCCTGCGCCACCGAAATGATCCTCGCCGTACACCAGGAATACCAGATCGACATCCCCTTTTTGCCGGCGATGTTTGAAAAGCAGGCGCTCAAATTCATCGTCAATTACGTCATCGATGGCATCGTCGCCATCCTCAACAAGCGCGGCGTCTTTGTGCATGACACGCCCGACGCTGAATAACAAAATTTGACAAGCAATTGACTTTGAGTATAATACTCGTTTGTTGATTATTGAAAGCGCGGGAAAAGGAGGCTATTAGATGCGCTATACTTTTATCAAGTGCCAGACAATCGATGGCAGGGGTCAATTCGGTAGGAGTAGTGCGTCTAGTCGCCGGTGATTATGTCAAGTAGTTGACAGACTAAAAACCAGCAGGCCGTGGACGCACTACCGTCCACGGCCTTTTTGCTTGTCACAAACGAGATCCGATTTTCATTTATCTTTGTGATGGCACACCAACAAGGCCGTGGATACACATCCACGGCCTTGTTCATTTGAAAGGAGTTCTTTGATGAGCCTGATCAAGCCCGTTCAAGCCAGACACTAACCACCCGGTTGTCGCTCCGGCGAGCCGACAACCGACTCGTCCCCGGTCAAACCCAAGCGGACAAGTCGTCACTTGCAAGTTTGTACGAGGACTGGACTCAAAGGAGCAGCCAATGCATTCGCCAAATATCGTCCGGCCGGCTCAATTGTACCAACGACAAGGCCGGCGCCGGACAGAACAGAACCGACCGGCGCGACAGATCGCGCACCTATCCGGGGCCAAGATTTTCAGTCTTGTATATGCCCTGGGCCGCTGGCTCGTCGACCTGGGCGCGCGCCCGCAAGATAAACGAACCGGTACGCCCAAACCAATCAGAATTATCAAGGTCTAATATCTCATTTAGCAATGTGCTTGAACAAAGCAGAGAAAGAGAGAAAGCAATGAGTCAGCAAGAATTTATCCTCCGCGAGGTCAATATGCCAGCGGATGCCGAAAAACTGGCCGCTATGTGGCGGGCCAGCGACAATCAATGGCCGGGCACCTGGAGCGGCGGCACCGAGATCACCCCGCAGTGGGTAATCGAATTCCACGAGCGGGAAAAGATGCTGAACACCTACATCATGGAAGCCGTCGACGGCAGCGCCATCGCCGGGTTTTGCAGCTTTCACCAGCCGGCCGATGAAAAAGATGTCGGCTATGTCGGCCTGCTCAACGTCGATCCCAACTATCAAAAGCTCAGCCTGGCCCGCAAGATGCTCTGTCGCTGTGTCGAGCGCAGCGTCGAACTGGGCTTCAAGCAGATGACGCTGCACACCTGGCCGGGCAACCTCAAGGCCGTGCCGCTGTACAAAAAGATCGGGCTGTACTGGATCCCGGATACATCGGTACATATGCGCAACTTTATCCCAAGCATCCTGGTGATGCCCTGCGCCAAGCCCTACTTTGACCAGCACCCCTGGTATGAAACCTTTGATCGCCTGCTCGATCAAAAAGAGGACGACGAGCGTTGGGAAGGGATGAAAGTCTTTACCTACCGCTGGCGGGCCGGCGACGATATGCTTGCCGTTTGGGTCGACCGCGAATCGCAAACATTGACCGCGGTCGAGACAAACGACCTGTTCGCCGCGGCCATCGCTGGCAACATCGAACCGGCCAAAGGTCTGCCTGCGCCCATGCGCTGGAAATTGACCAACAAGAAAAGCAAGCCGATGCTCGTCTCACTGATCGCCAGCGGCAGCGAACACTTGCAGATCGAATACCGCAAGGCGCTGACACTCAATCCCGGCGAGAGCGTCGAGCTGTCGGCGCAAGTCCAGATCGCCGCCGACACACCCGAAGTCAAAAAGGATAAGCCCGTACCGGCGATCAAAACACTGCTGATCATCGACGGTCAGGTGATCGAACTGGCCACCGGCCTGCGCCCGCAGCCGGCCGTCTCGATCGAACTGGCCCCGAAATACGTCACGCTGTTTCCGGGCGTGTCCAAGACGGTCAACCTGCAACTGCGCAGCCACCTCGACCGCGAGATCGAGGCCACGGTCAGCCTGGTCCCGTCGCCCGGCCTGGAGGCAAACTGGAGCGAGTGCAAGATCGATGTGCCCCAAAAGAACTGGGCCGGCGCGCCGGTCACGCTGCGGGCCGACCAACCCGGCATCTATGAGCTGCAAGCCACGGTCATTTTCGGCGATGGACGCACGCTGCCCCAGGCGCTGACCGTGTTCGGCTTGCCCGCCGGCGGCGTTTTGGCCGGCCAGGATGGCAAGAACATGCGCATCGAGAACGAGTGGACGCGGCTGATCATCGAACCCAGGCACGGCAACACGCAAATCCACTTGCTCAAGCAAAACGAATCGCTGGGCCACCTGCACGAAATCGTCGGCCCGCCCTTCTGGCCGTCCGAGCTGGAGGACAAGGAATACGACATTGCCTTGCAGTACGAGCAAGGCCGCGCCGTCGCCACCCTCACCGCCCGGCTCGACGACTATCCGGGGCTGGTCTTGCAGCGCAAGGTCACGATGGGCGCAGGGCCGCTGATCCAAGTCGAATATGCGCTGGGCAACACCGGCACCCAGACGCACACCGTCCAGGTGCAGTCGCGCAGCGCGCCATCACACAACGAGCGGATCACAATCACCCTGCCGCTCAAAGGGGGCATCGTGCAGAGCCGGCGCAGCGAGCTGCCCGCCGCCGACGAGGACATCAGCAAAAAGCCGGAAACCCTGGCCGAATGCTGGGTCGCGCAAAGCTCAGCGCACGGCACGTTTGGCGTTATCTGGACGCCGGGCGTTGCTGAAAACGAGATTGATTGGGGCGTAACCCTGCTCTCGCCCGAACTCGAATGCAAACCGCAGACCTGGACGCCGGCCGGCCGGCAGTATCTCTATGCCGGGCCGGGCGACTGGCAGGCGGTGCGCGACTATGCGCGGCGGTTGAGCGGCGTAGACGAAACATCGGAGCCGATCCCGGCCCAAACGCGCGCTGTATACAGCGTACAGTTGGCGCCATCGCCGCTGGTCACACTGGACGACACGGTGCAGGCCGAGCTGTCCATCGACAACCTGCGCGCGCGGCCCTTGAGCGGGCAGGCGCGGCTGTCACTGCCAGAAGGCCTCAGCGCCGACCAGACTGCGTTCGAGATCGCCGCCGTCACCGTCGATGCGCCGTTCAAGCAAGCGCTGAACCTGACCGTTCCGGCGCAGGCCGCCGCGCACGAGGGCAAAGTGTCGCTGCAAACACAGTTGTCCGATGTCGAGATCGCCGTGCCGCTGATCCGCCTGGGCAGCCGGAGCAAGGTTGAAGTGCAGGAAGGCGAAACGCTATGGACCATCGACAACGGGCGCACCCGCTTTACCGTCGCACCGGGTTTCAGCGGCGCGATGACAGCGTGGACGGAGGCCAACGTGAACCACCTGCTCTCGCCCTACCCGGAGCAGAAAACCTTTGGCTGGATGAGTCCCTGGTACGGCGGCATCACCCCGCTGGCGCTGCACGGCGGCGAAATGCCGGGCAAGCTGGGCAATGAGGCGTTCACCGCTCAGGCGGTCGAGCAAGTTGACGCGCGCGGCATCGCCTGGACGGGCGTGCGGGTGAGTTGCGAGATCAAGCGCGAGCAGTTGGTCGGTCTGGCGGTCGATGTGGATTACCTGACCGTCGGCGGCAGCAACCTGCTCAAGCTGGTCTATCGCCTGCGCAACCTGACCACCGCCAAACGCGGCATCGGTTTCGGATGGCAGACCTACTGGCAGCTCGACGGTACGTGGGAACACAACATCCTGCGCAGTGAAGACATCGAGCGCAAGCCGACATCGTGGGACAGCTGGTCGGAAGCAGGCAAGTGGGGATTGGCCGTCAACGGTGAAACCGGCCGCACGGCGATCCTGGTCAGCCCCTACCCCAGCGTGCGCCTGGTCGACTGGGGGGATGTCGGCGGGCACCTGGGCTTCTTTGGCGGAATGCAAGTCGAGCCGTCGGACACGGCCGAGCGCGTATGCTACCTTGCGCTGTGCGCCAGCCCGGAAGAAGCAAAACGCTACATTCCGCTTCAAGACTATCTGTAAACACTCAAGAAACCAGGTTTTTGTCCAAAACCTGGTTTCTTGCAGAATGCAAAAAACGCGCCGCCCCTTGAGGGGCGGCGCGTCTCTGGTCTCGCCATTCATTCGTCGCCGACGCCAAAATCCTCATCTCTGACCAGGGCTTCCCAGTCGAACTCGGGCCAATCAGCATACAGGGCATAGTCGAGTTCGGGCGGGTCGAGCCGAACGACCTCCAACTCGACGCCGCACTGCACGCACAGCGAGCGGTCGCCTAGTTTGACCTGGTCGGAGACCCGTACACGTTCATAACATTCGGGACAGTCTGCTTTAGCCATAACCCCTCGCGCTTGATCTTTGCGTCTGTTATACTGCTTTTTGCAACGCTTGTCAACACGCAGCCCAAGATAGAAAGCATCAACCCGTTCATCAAGTTTCGGTACGCCGTCAACAAAATGGCCCGCTGGTGCTTGCCAGATTGAAAATGTTGCACCGCCGGCTATTTTGAAGGATAATATCCACAATAAAAATTCAAAGGAACCCCCATGTCTGAAGCCTTGACCATCGGTCAGCTTGCCAGGCGCGCCGGGCTGCGCACCTCGGCCTTGCGCTACTATGAAGAACAAGGTCTGCTGATCCCCGTCCGCCGCACCCAAGCCGGCTATCGACTCTACGATGCCCGGGCCGAGCAAACGCTGCGCTTTATCCAGCGCGCGCAGCGGCTCGGTTTTTCGCTGACCGACATCGGCGCGCTGCTCGAAAGCAGCGATGAGAACGACTTGCGCAACGAGACCGTCGTCGCCATCGCCGAACGCCGCCTGCTCGACATCGAACGTCGCTTGACCGAACTGCTCGTCCTGCGCCGCGAAATGTCCCTGTTCCTGCTCGAATTTCAAGAAAATCAACCCCGCCCCTTCTCGCTCTTTGATCGCCTGGTTAACCGTGTATGCGGCGACGAGCGACACAGCCTCGACCCCGCCCAGGTGCTGGATTGGATCATCGAACGCACGCATTGCGCGTTGAACCTGACTAATCTCAAAGAGGCGCTCGGCCCCTTGTGTCACAAGCACGTCCACATCTGGCAGGACGGCGATGCCTACCAAATCCTGGTCGTCGATTCAAGCCAGCCGGTCCGAAACGCGCTCGATGCCCTGGCCGGGCTGGAAGCAAGCTGCCGGGTTCACCCCGAGCCGCACGTCCGCCAGCACGACGAGGGCTACCTGTTTACCGCAGAAGGCCCCAACGCCTTTCTGTTTGCCCGCCTCTTTCTCAGCCTCGAACAAGCCTCACTCGACGAAACTTGTGCTTGACTTTCAACCCGACTTGAAGGTGTACACTAGAATCGACGGCAGACCGTTGACCGCGGTCGCCCAATCTATACTGCTGGCAAGGACGCAAAAATGACAGCCAACAACACCATCAAGCTCAAAATTCAGGGTCTCGACTGTGCCGACTGCGCGCTGACGCTGGAACGCGGCGTCGGCCAACTGGACGGCATCCAAGAGATCACGGTCAATTTCAACACCGAGACGCTGCACGCCGTGGGCACGCTCGATCCGCAGGCGATTGTCCGGCGCGTGCGCGCGCTCGGCTATGACGTCGCCGCCGAGACAAAAGATAATTCAACGGCGCATAAACCCCAAACAGGGATCATCGGGTTCATTCGCTACCTGACCCGCAGCCGCGCCACCTTGATCGCGCTGATCGGCGCGCTGCTGCTGCTGCTCACCCTGCCGCTGGCGCTGCTCGACCTGCCCGCCTGGAGCGGGCCGCTCCTGCGCGGGCTGCACGTGCTGATCGCGCTCACCGCCGGGTTCGAAAATGCCCGCTCGGGCCTGCGCGCGCTGATCTTGAGCCGCAAAATCACCATCGACCTGCTGATGACCATCGCCGCCGCCGGCGCGCTGTTGATCGGCGAGACGGGCGAAGCGGCGACGGTGGTGGTGCTCTTTGCGGTCGGCGAGGCGCTGGAGGGTTACAGTGGTGAACGCTCGCGCGACGCGCTGCGCAGCCTGCTGGCGCTCAAACCCGAGCGGGCGACCGTCCTGCGCCCGTGCATCGACTGCGCCGGGCACCTCGGCAAAGACGGCTACAGCGGCGGCCCGTGCCCTTTTTGCCCGCCGCACGAAGTCACGGTCGGCGTGGAAGCGGTCGAGATCGGCGAGACGGTGCTCGTCCGCCCCGGCGAGCGCATCCCGCTCGACGGGCGCATCTTGAGCGGAGCATCGCTGATCGATCAAGCCGCGGTAACGGGCGAGAGCGTGCCGGTGCTCCGATCGGCCGGCGACGAGGTCTATGCCGGGACGGTCAACGGCGAAGCGGCGCTGGAAATCAAGGTCACGCGCTGTATGCAAGACTCGACGATCAGCCGCATCGTCCGGCTGGTCGAACAGGCCCAGGCGCAGCGCGCGCCGGTCGAGCGGTTCATCGACCGCTTTGCCGCCTGGTACACGCCGGCCATCGTCCTGACGGCCGCGCTGGTTGCCGTTGTGCCGCCGCTGTTCTTTGGCACGCCCTTGCTCGACACGGCCGAGGGGCGCGGCTGGCTCTACCGCGCCTTGTCGATTCTGCTGGTCGGCTGCCCCTGCGCGCTGGTGATCAGCACCCCGGTGACGATGGTCAGCGCCATGTCGGCGCTGGCCCGACGCGGCGTGCTGGTCAAGGGCGGCGCGTTCCTGGACGCGCTGGCCCGCGTGCGCACCTTTGCCCTCGACAAGACCGGCACGCTCACCCGCGGACGGCCCACCGTGCAGCGCACCCACTCGCAGGCCTGCACCTCGGACGACGACCGCTGCGCGGGCTGCGACGAGATGCTGGCCCTGGCCGCCGCCGTCGAGCGGCGATCCGAGCACCCGCTGGCGCAGGCCATTGTGGCCGAAGCAGCCGGGCGCGACGTGCTGCACCGCTATCCCGCCGCCGAAGGCGTGCAGGCGTTGGCCGGGCGCGGCGTCCAAGGGCGTCTGGGCGCGGAAACGATCACCGTCGGCAGCCACGCGCTGTTTCACGAACAGGCGGCCTTGTGCGCCGATTTTCATCTGCACATCGCCCAGGCCGAAACCGACGGCCAGACGGTGATGCTGGTCGGCAAGGACAACCACGTCGTGGGATTTGTCGGCGTCGCCGATGAGCCGCGCCCGACCACCGGCGAGGCCTTGCGCGCGCTCAAGCGCGCGCTGCCCCGCGCCCAAATCGCTATGCTGACCGGCGACAGTCCGGGGGTGGCAGAACGCATCGCCGGGCAGATCGGCTCAATTGATCGGGTGTATGCCGGGCTGCTGCCCGACGAGAAACTGGCCTTGATCCGCAAATGGCAGGAAACGGCGACTGTAGCCATGATCGGTGACGGTGTCAACGATGCACCCGCGCTCGCCGCCGCCGACGTGGGCATCGCCATGGGCGGCGCGGGCACGGCCCAGGCAATGGAAACCGCCAACGTGGTGTTGATGCGCGATGAACTGACCCACCTCGCCGACGCGGTGCAAACCAGCCGCAGGGCCAGGCGGGCCATCGCGCAAAATATCTGGTTCAGCCTGGCGATCAAGGCCGCCGTATTTGTGCTGGCGCTGGGCGGCTGGGCGACACTGTGGATGGCGGTCGTCGCCGACGTGGGCGCGTCGATCGCGGTGACGCTGAACGGGATGCGGCGGCTGCGGGCCGGGCCGGTACAGGAATAAAAATTGCGCGCAGCGCCCG
>CAYRXM010000006.1:0-79686 GCA_964428175.1 uncultured Anaerolineae bacterium | reverse complement strand
GGACGCGGGCAGGGCAACCAAGCCTCTCAATGCAAGTGGCCCTCCCCATCCGTGCACGATGAGGAGGGCCACTCTATGCCATGAGCCGTGCAGGACTCGAACCTGCGACTCCCTGCTTAAAAGGCAGGTGCTCTGCCAACTGAGCTAACGGCCCACGACTCCGAGTATACCACAGATTGCAGGGTATGTCAAGAATTAAATTGAGACCTATAGTGATTTTTCAGAGATTAATTATTGGCCTATACTGCCAGAATAATTGCAAAGCAAATCGCGCTGCCGGATAGACCTGCCGCGAAATTGAAACACACTCGAGTTTCATTCGTTTGCCAAATCCGAGATTCTGTGCTACAATCCCTCTTGTCCCTGGGGGATAGTTTAATGGTAGAACGGATGACTCTGGATCATTTGGTCGGGGTTCAAATCCCTGTCCCCCAGCCTGAAATTGGTGAGGAAACGAGTGTTTCCTGCCGGCGCAAACGCTCCCGTCTTCAAGACGTGGAGCGTTTTTGTTTGCCGGCTTGAATGGCGACAACGCATCGACCGGAGCGAGCGGTACGCTCCCAGCGGGGTTTGGCTTGTTCTCGCTCAAACTCGTCGAACCCTCCGGGTTCGCAGCGTTTGCGAGAACGCAGGAGCTGGCCCCTTGCTATGAAAAGCCATCCAAACGCCCCACCGACAGAAACTGTAGGGTGGCTAGTGCGCGTTTCAAGTCACGCTTCACAAGATCAGCGCCGAGGGAGGAATTCGGCGCTGATTCAGGCGGTTGGGCAGCCTAAGCTTTTGGTATGATGGGCAGCCAGAACTCGCAGTAGTAATCGGGACCGCTCTCGCCGGGATAGTAGACTTCCATTTCCGGCGCGAGGGCGTGGGCGTAGTCCGAGGCGGGCAGCCACTCCATAAAGGCGAACATCTCAGCTTCGACGATGGCCTCCGGGACTGTGCCGTGGCACTCAAAGACGGCCCACTGCGAGGCGGGAACCCGGTAGTGTTCCAGGTCGGGGTGGGTGACGCCGGGTGGGACTTCGACGGCGACCATGTAGTCAAATTCGCGGTTGGTGGGGTCGTTCTCCACGCGCGAGATGCCCAGCGTTTCCCCGTTGGTCTGCGGGCCGGGCTTCCAGCCGGTGAGTGATTCGAAGATACTGAACACGTTTTCTGTTCTGCATTGTTTCCAGACGCGGTCGAAATCGTCCTGCTCGGCGATCCAGCCCTTTTTGCCGACGACGTCAAAGGCGGCACGTTCGATGATACGATAGTTAACCATGTGTTTTCTCCTGAATGATCTGCATTGCCGCTGCAATGTCCTCGGCGATCATCGCGCGTTTGGTCTTTTGGATAACGGTTCTGTCGTAACGCGAGTTGCCAACTCGCACTATACGATCTTCATATACAGCCCGATGACGTTGTTGGGTGAATTGTCCCCCTCAAAGTGGTAGTACCACTCCTGGCCTTCGCCGGTGAGTTCCAGCCCGACGTCTTTGATAGCTTGGTTCAGCGCGCCGTAGGCTTCGCCGATGTGCTCCAGGCTGCCCCAGTAGAGAACCGCTGCGCAGCGATGGGACGCCAGCGTCTGTACCTGCGCTTCGCCGGCGGGCTGTGTTCCCGGTTTGACCGGAACGCCGACTTCCATCACATAGATGTTCGGATCGGCGGTGGGATAATAGCGTGTGATGACCGGCGCGCCGTCGCCCACGTGAGCCTCGGTCTGCGCCGCTTCGAGCAGCGGCATCAGGCCCTCGAGTTCGTCGTCCAGAGCCGCCATTGGCGTCGGCGGGCAGGCGACGTAGAAGAAGGGTTGCTCGCGCATGGTCAGCACGCGCATCGGGCTGATGTGGTAGTCTGCCGGTGTGCTCACGGTGTCACCTTCTCGCGGACGGGGATGTAGACGGCGCAGGGTTGGTCGGTCACGCCTTCGGGCGGGTAGTACTCGAAGTCTGCGCCGCCGGGCGGGAATTCGTAGGGTGAGGCTTTGAGCCAAGTGTTGTAGACGTAGCCGTAGGTCTTGCCGATGTCGGGCATCGCACATTCGAATACGGCGTAGCGCGACGCCGGTACCTGCCGCGCGGCGACGCCTGCGGGCGCGGGCGAACCATCCGGCACGCGCATCCCGGCGATGTAGTCGGGGATGCCGTCCCCGTGGTGCGGGAACCAGACGCCGTAGTAGGCTTTGTCTGTGCTCAGCACCTTGATAAGCTCATGGTGCGGCATAAAGGCGTCTTCCCAGACGGCGCGGAAGTCCACCTGATCGGGCATGGCGTGAACCATGATCCCCATAACGGTAAATGCATCCAGATCAACAAATTTCGGTTCCATCGTTTCCTCCTTTTTGGTCGAACCACGAATCTACACGAATTTTCACGAATAGGGAACATTAGTGTGGATTCGTGAAGATTCGTGGTAAATTTTTGCCTGAAAATCTTGTCACAAAGACGATTGATTGACCCCAGGTACATCCGGCGTGATGCGGCGTACCTGGTTGAGCAGGCCCAGGGTGTTCGGCCCATAGAAGCTGCCGTTGAGGGGATTGACGGTGCCGCGCACATTGTACATCAACCCCAAATTGGCGACGCGTTGCTCCGGTGTGACGACCATCGCGCTCTCATCCATCGCTACGTGCTGCACGTGACCGACGAACAGATGCCACACACTGCCCTCGTGCAGCGGGCGATGCCAGGTCAGCTTGCACTCTACGTTGATCGCGCACTCGGCGATACGTGGCGCTTGAACCGTCTGCGCCGCCTCGATGGTCAGGCCGGCGTCGATGATCTCGTCGTTGTCCGGGCCGTTGCGGCGGATGGTCTCGGTACACTGCGGGTGCAATTCAACCGAGGGGAAGTTGAGGCACCATTCACCTTCGCGCAGGATGTTGGCGTGGGTGTGCGTGTAATTGAGCAGCGCCAGCAGCGACGAGTAATGCTCCCCTTCGCCCACCAGAAAGCCCCAGGCGTGCAGGTTGGCGTTCGCCGCGCCGTTGGCCTTGCGCGTGGTCACCAGGAAGATGGGGTTGGGCACGGTGATGACGTATTCCAGCCAGGAAAAAACGTCGTATTTGCCCGGCCAATCTTCGGTCAGATATTCAGGTTGGTGGATGCCGATTTCGTGTTTCATACGTTATGCTCCTCAAAGGATCATGATTCATGAATCATGATTTTGAAGCGGCAACTTTCGTCGCCCTGGATGATGGAACTGACGAGTTCGACGGTGACTGGTTGTTCCAAGAGCGTTTCGAAGAGCTGGCGATACCAGCCGCAGGAGCAGTGGCAGTAGGTAGGCGAGAACGCTGTTTTGGTCTGGTTCACCGATCCGCAGTAGCAGCGATCATACGAGGCGTGGATGACATCGCCTTTGCGCTCCAAGTGTCCGCCGCCGAGGTGCGCCTGGTTTAAGCGCGCCAGCAGGTCGTCCAGATCAGAGGCGGTTCTGGCGAGTTTGCGCGCCTTGTCGAGGATGCTCGCGCCGATGCACTGCCTGCCGCAAGCCTGCATGATGGCCTGGCGCGTGGGTTCATCCACGGTTTGATCCAGCGCATCCATCATCGTTTTGAGGCAGCGCGCTTTCTGCCCCGGCGTCGTCAGCGCGGCGTACTCAGCGCAAGCCTGCGCCAGCGCCTCCGCCGTCGCATCGGGGACTTGCCCGGCAATGTTATCTTGAAAGATCTGTGGTCTGAATGGCATGACTTTCCTCCTGGCGAAAAGAAACCACGAATCTTCACCAATCTTCACGAACAAGAATGTAGATTAGTGTGAATTCGTGGAGATTCGTGGTGAAATCTGCCTCTACCACTCCGAAGGCGGGTGGAAGGTGGCGTCCTCTTCGTACAGCGCGCGAATAGCGGTGAAGTCGTCGGCCAGGGTTAGCGCGGCAACGCGATCCATCAGCGCGTAAACCGGTTCTATCTGCTCCGGCGCCAGCTCGATCAGGTAGCCCCAACCACCGTCCCATGGCAGGATTTCGACTTTGCTGAACGCGAGCAAGTCGCGCAGCAAGTCCCCGCGCACGAACTCGATGCCGTGCCACTCAAAGATGCCAAAGTCGTCGGGGTTGGCCTCGCCGCGACGGCACAACTGCCACGCATCACCACCAACGATAAAACGGTTGCGCGGCGTGTCCAACGGATCGAAGTCCAGCTTGAGCGCCTCTTGCATCATCGCGTCGAGTTGGGCGTCCACCAGCACCCAGCGGTTTTGCTCTGCGTTCCAGTATTCGACAACCCAGTGATCCTCGTAATGACCGGGGATGAAGTACGTGCCGAAGCCGCAGCGCGCCCGCGCCGGGACGCCCTGGTGCCGCAGGATCGCCGTCATCATCACGGAAAAGTCGCGGCAGTTGCCGACGAGCTTGCGCTCGTGGGGCCGCGCCTCGGTGAGTGGCTGGTCGTCGAGTTCCAGGATGCGCGCCAGTTGCTTCTCCACGGTGCGCAGGTTCACCTCGGCCTTGCGCTCATCGGTCAGTTCCAGGCCATAGCTGCCCGCCCAAAAGATGTGGACCATCACGCCTTGCAGGGTCTTCACCAGCGCCGGAATGTTCGTGGGCAGGCCGTCGAACAGGTGTGCGTAAGGGCCGGGATCCGTCAGCGGGCCGGGTTGAGTGTAGTAAGTCAACATATCGTTTGTCATTGTTCAGTCTCCTTGCCTATAGTCTAAAGTCCAAAGTCAAGAGGATGTCCAAGAACTATATGGCATAAGTGCGATATTTGTGACTCAAGCAGGCGTAAAGTGTCGCCCACTTGTTCGGTTGCCCTTTCTCGCCGGGATCGAACAGCGTTTTCGGCTTCCAATCCAGGATGGTGCGCCCGTTCTCGTCCTGTTTGCTTTCCAGGATGTCCCACGCGGAGCGCAGCCGCTCGTCCTGCCCGTAGCCCATCCGGCTCAGCGCGTAGAGCGATTCCAGCAAGCTCCCGTTGATGACGAAGGGGAAGATGGTGCGCGCCAGTTCGTCGCGCACCAGTTTCTCCGGCTGCCGGGTGCGGTACAGCACGCGGCGGCGCAGAAAGTAGTCGACCAACTGGCGACAGCGCGGCGTTTCCCACAGTTCCGGCAAAGCTGCGAAGGCCATCAACGTCTTGGTGCTGCCGCGGATGCAGCTTTTGGTTTTCGCCTTGAACGTGGGCCGGTCGCACAGATAGCCGCCGTCGAACCGTTCATCCGCCAGCAGCACCCTGATGCGCGTCTGGATGCGCGGGTCGTCGCGGTAGCCGAGCATCACGAAGGTGCGCAGGTTGTAGGCATACAGGCACGATTGGTGGTTGGCGTAGTCGGGCGGCATCTGCCAGATTTGCGGATCGGGAACGTCCGGATCGGTCAGTCCCAGGTAACGCTCCACGGCCCGCGCGATGCGCTCGTCCTGCCGGTCGAGTCCCAGTTCGGCCAGGTACGCCAGGACGAAATGCGTGGAAGACGACATCGCATACTCGATGCCCGCCCCTTTGCCCCGGTGCAGCCAATAGCCGTCGGGGTGCATTTTGGCCCAAATCTTTTGGACGGGTTTGCTGTCGGCGATCTGTGATTTGGTTTGCTGGACCTGTGGGGCGTCGGGAGCAACGTCCAGCAGTTCGGTCAGCGTGCGATAGCGCACCGAGGGGTTTTCGGCTTCCAATAACCAATCCAGGACATTCAACATTAGTGCCATTTGGGTTCCTCTAACCGAACGTTATCTCCGTAGCCGGTCGCACTGCGACTTGTTTGGCGCTCAGTTTCTCGTGCCATTTCTCGATCAGATCGGCAGCGTCTTTGCTAAAGCTGCTGTGCCCGTCTTGAACCAGGACGACGTTGTATCCCAATTCCCGCGCCCCCAGACAAGTAGCCTTCACACATCCATGCGTGACGAGACCGGTGATGACCACGGTATCGACGTGGAGCGAGCGCAGCGTTTCTTCCAGAGGGGTATCCTCGAAGGCGTTTCCATGTTGTTTGTGAATGATGTAGTCTTTGTGCTGGGGTTGAAGCTGAGGATGAAGTTGCCACTCTGCCGAGCCTTTCATCAAATGTTTGGCGGCCGAGTGTTGGATGTAGAACACCGGAGCGCCGCTCAAGTGCGCGCGTCCGACCAGCGTGTTGATGTTTTCGAGCAGTTCATCCGCCTTGTAGATGGGGGTGGATTTCTCGAAAAGCCCCTGCTGGACATCGATGACGAGCAGGGCGATAGCTTGTGTTGTCATGATGAATTTCTCCTCTTGTTTTAGTTTGGAGCCATCGCGCGCACGATCTCCAGCGGCATTCCCGTGCGCTGCGCCGCCTCTTCCATCGATAAGCCTGATGCCAACATCCGGACGACGACGACCGGCATCGCTTCTCCGAGTTCGACGATGTGCCCGTCGGGATCGTAGAGGCGAAAGGCGCGTTGTCCCCAGGGTTGTTCATAGAGTGGGTGGACGAGGGGCACCTGTGCTTCTGTCACGCGCGCCAACACTTCATCCAATGCGTCCGTTTCGAAGTAGAGTTCCACGTTCTTGCGGCCTAATGGAGCGGCATCGTCCGTGGGAGCGCCAAAGATCATCTCGTATGCATGATCGACCTGCCACAACGCAAAGCCGCTTTCGAAGCCCACGTTAGGGCCAAAATCCATTGCCACTTTTTGCTCGAGCAAGTCCTCGTAGAAGCGGCGCGAGACGTCAATGTCTTGGACAAATACTACCGATGATTCGAATTTGATGGTCATTGTTTTCTCCTATGCGACATTCTTTATTGCAGTGCTTGTTCAAAGTGATCGACGGCTTTAACATCCTCGGCCTGCGCCCGGCGGACAATGTCGGCCATGGCACGGCGTTTGGCGGGATCGGCCATCGCGCGGAAGGCTTCGGGATTATCAATACCGCCCGCGAGGTCCCACAGCGTCCACATCAAGTCATGCTCGGCGGCATAACAGGCGGCGGCGTGAAGGACGTGTTCCGTCGTGCCCAGATGATTCGACCAGGCGACAAAGTGCTCGGCGATCTCGGCCAGGAAGACCGAGCCGTACCAACGCGCCTCGGCGACCGTGCCAATGACGTCGTTGTGAACTTGGTGGTGTGCGCGCAGCGTGGCCTCGTCATCGGCGGGCCATTCGGCGTCGCGCAGCAGATGATTGGCCCAGGCGTCGTAGGCGGCCAGCCCATTGTGGCGGTTCTGGTACCATTCCGGCGCGTCCGGCTCCGGGCGCACCATCGGCGTGCGCGCGACCTTGATCAGCCAGCGCAGCGCGTCGCGGCTGACCTCCGGCAGCGACGGCTTGGTGGGGAGCTTTTCGCCGATGATGAGCAAATTTTCGGTATGGTTGAACCAATCGTGCTTGCGGAAGGAACCGGAATCCTCAAATTCCACCCCCGCATTGAAGTCCGGAAAGTTCTGGAAGAAATTCCAGCCGATGAGCACATCTCCCCCTTCGTCGTAGCCGGTGATGATGGACGGTTCCGGCGGGCCGATGACGCCGTAGGCCAGAGCGGGCACGCCTCGGTCGATGCTCTCGATGATGCGCTGGCGGAACACGGCTTCGTTATCGCGGCCCTCTTCCTTCATCACCGCTTCATGCGCATAGCCGATCGCTGCAAAGATGTGATCTTGTACCGCGCCGGGATCTGCGTCCATGTAGAAGAGCGCGACGTTATCGCCGTGCCAGCCCTCTTTCCACGAGAGGAACGCTGCTGCGCCGGACACTCCCACCAGGAAGGCATAGGTGCAGTGGACCTTGCAGGCTTGACCGCGCGCCGGGCAATGCTTACAGCCGTAATCCTCATCGCCCAGGTATTCCAGGATTGCCCGCACCACCGACGGGATGATGATGTCCTCCGGGCAGCGTTTGCCGCCCTCGTAAAAGTGGACGCGCGGGACATTTTCCAAGACAGCACGTTGATTGGACATCGTTTACGCTCCTTTTCCTTACAAATTATGCTTCTTGACAAGTTCTTTGGCTTTACGCCTTGTTTTGGGACTGCTGCTGCTGATGCTATCCTGGATAAACGCGTTGACCCCTGTTTGGTCACGCACTTGTTCGTACACCTCATCGAACACATCCAGGATGTCGGCCCGCAGCACCGCTTTCTGTTTTTCGGTGTAGGCGCATTGCTGATCCACATCCAACAAAAGCGCAATGATGCGCTCTCGTAATCCAGGTTTGTGCCGGAAGATCTTTACACTGTTTTGGATGCAACATTGCCCCGTCATAAACTTGTCGTCGTTGACGTGCGCAAAATAGTCGTCAAAGATCCCGGCGAACAGGTCGTCGTGATCTACTTGCGTTAAATTGGCGATGACGGTCAGCGCAAAATCCCGGTGATAGGAGTTCGGGTGATGCAACAAAGCGGTGATCTCAGGCCAGTAGGGATAGAACAGCTCCGGCCTTTGCCAGCTCGCTTTGTCGACGACATAGTAACAGTGATAGTACACCATAATGTGAGGGTGTGTGACCATCTGTTTGACGATTTCGTCCCTGGCGCGCACGTCGCTGAGGGCCAGGTGTACGAATTTGTCGACATCGACCTCTTTGACGGATATGGCTTCTATCAACGCATCGGGATTCATTTCTTGCCCCTTGCTGTTTACCTGGTCTTTTTGCACGGCGAGTAAAAGTCCAGGATCACGTACTCGCCGCGTCCCTCCGGGATGCGGAATCGCTCGTGGGAATAGTATTCCATTTCGATGTAGCCGTGCGAACCGTCGTATTCATAGCCTTGCGCTTTTACGGCTTGGCCGATGTGATCGGAAGCATGGGCGTGGATATTGCCGCCTTGGTCGCCAGCGGTTTCTTGTAACCATCCGACCGCCATCTCGCACGCCTCGATGTCTCGATAGACGTAGCCGGCGGGGACGGGTGAATCAGGGCCGACCAACACTCCCGCAAGATACGTAAACGTTGCGTCACCGGGGTGATAATCGCCCATCCATCCGACCGTGTCGCCGGCCGGGGTGGCGACCTCTGGCAAAGCGGTTAGAAAGTCCAGGCTGCCATCCTGCGCCATGCTCTCCCACAAACTCTCAATCGTGCGATCCCCAAACTCGATGTCGGTCTTGACGGCGACGCTTTTACCGATAACCCTGGTTTTGGGGAATGGTTCAATCGTGAACTTGATCAGTTTTGCTCCCATTTCATCCTCCTGCTTCTTTACAAAAGTTGGCACATCGGGCAGACGCGCGTATGCGTGCTGCCGGTTTTGATGTTTTCGACGACTGTACCGCAGACCGGACATGGTTCATTTTCCAGATGCAGGATGTGCATGTGACGTTGATCCCACTGCCCCTTCTCACCGTAAAGATTCTGCTCCCACGCGCTGCCGCCCAGGTCGATGCTCTGTTGCAGCGTCTCGCGGAGCGCCGACCACAGGTTGGCGATTTCTGCGTCGCTCAATGACGCAATTGAGCGCAGCGGATGGATGCGCGCCAGGAACAGCGGGTCCTGCACGTAGACGTTGCCGATCCCGGCGATGCGCTTTTGGTCGAGCAGAAACGTCTTGATCGCACCCTTGTGCCCGTGCAGGAGCGCGCGGAAGTCGTCCAGGCTCAATTCGAGCATGTCGGGGCCGAGTTCGGCCGTCATCTTGTGGTCGGCGAGGGTGGGGGCATAGTGCGAAAAACCGAACCACCAAAAGTTCACCGCCAGGCTGGCCCCATCGCGCAAGTCAAAGATGAGGCGATACTTTGGGGGCAAATGATCGCGGTCGGTCAGCAGAATCTCGCCGCCCATGCCCAGGCAGAGCAGCAGCCAGCCCTGCGACAAGGCTACGCGCACCCATTTGCCGCGCGGCGTCACATCACGGATGTCCGTCCCGCTGATCGCGGCCTGGAACTCGTCCACCGGCACGTTGAGGCACTTGGGTTGCAGCACCTCGACCTCGCCGAAGGTGCGACCGACCAGCTCTTTCCGCATATCGCGGGCCATCACGTAGATTTCGGGTAGTTCAGGCATTGGAATTCATCTCCTTTTCTGCCGCAAAAGCGATCCGCAGCAGCGTGGCTTCGTCATATCTCCTGGCAATCCAATAAGCGCCTATCGGAATCCTGTCCTCGTGGCTACCGATGGGGGTGCTCATTGAGGGGAAACCGGTGATCGGCGCAACAATTTCAGGCTGTGTGCACAGCAGCACACTGAGCTGATGCGCATCGAACAGCTCATCCAGTGCACAGATCGCCCGTTCTCTTTTCGCCAAAGCCTCAAGATACTCTGGCTCGGTTAACCTGCCTGAGGTCTTGTTTTGGGCATGCAACAGCATGGGCTGCCCGTATTTCAGAGCTTGGCTGGCGTGGCGTTGGTTGAACTCGATGATCTCTTGAACAGACGTGCATGCGAGATCCGATCGGAGCGTAGCCAGGTAAGCGTTCATACAGGACTTACATTCATAGAAAAATACGGGGTCGATGTCGCTTTCGCTGATAAGCTGGCTTATATCTTCCACATCCACGATCGTCGCTCCGGCGTTTTTTAGTATAGCCAGCAACTTGTCGAATGCCTCCTGCCTTGCACCGGTCAATGCCTCCCATTTCCCCTGGTGGATGCCAATGCGCGCACCGTTCAAGCCGTCGCGATCTAAAAATGACATATAGTCCGTTGACGCATCTTCATTTTGTGTCCATGTTGCCGGATCGTGCTCATCCCGCCCAGCGATCACCCCCAGCACGATAGCTGCATCCATAACCGAACCTGCCATCGGACCAATGGTATCCAGCGTGTACGTCGTTGGCACATTTCCATACCGGCTCACCAACCCCATGGTCGGTTTGATGCCCACGATGCCGTTTTGCTGCGCCGGGTAGTTGATCGAACCAAAATTCTCTGTCCCTAACGCCGCCACGCACAGCCTGGCCGCCACGGCAACAGCCGAACCGGTGCTCGAACCGGACGGGGTGCGATCGCGATTGTAGGGTGAGAGCACCTGTCCGCCGCGCGAACTGTACCCGGGCGGCATATTTTCGCCCATAAAATTGGCAAACTCGGTCATGTTTGTCTTGGCCAGGATGATCGCTCCTGCCTGGCGCAAGCGGGTAACAACGTGCGCATCGTAAGGAGCCAGATTGTCCGCCAGGGCCAGCGATCCTGCACTGGTGTGCATGTTGTCTGCCGTGTTGATCGTATCCTTGAGCATGATCGGAATGCCGTGCAACAAGCTGCGAACGCGCCCCTTTTTTCGTTCCTCATCCAGCATATCGGCGATAAAAAGCGCATCCGGGTTGACCTCAAGCACGGCATTCAATCCCCCTTCACACTGGTCGATTTGAGCGATGCGCGACAGGTAGAATAGGACGAGTTCACGTGCAGTGAGCTGCTTTTGGGCCATTGCATCTTGAAGCGCCGGGATGGTTGTCGGCAAGATAGTGGTGTGGTCAGTTTGAAGTTTGTTGTCGAATGTCATTGCACATCTCTCCTTTCCCCTTGCGTGCGCGTCGCAAATTCCTGGATTTGTTGGTGGTGCTTCCATTCATCGCCGGCTTCGGCCTCGATCAGGCGGGCGACGGTCACTTTGTACCCTTTGAAGCGCACGCCCGTGTCCCGGTTAAAGTCACGGGCGGAGACCTGCCTGAGAGCCTTAGCCAACTTTTGGAGCGATTCTCCGACCGAAGTGAGAAGCGCAGCAAAATCCTCTTGCCTGTACTGCGCGACCAGACGTGCGTTGAATGTTCTCCAATGGGGATCGTGATGAGCGTAGAAATCCGGCAATGCGCCGGCCTGTACGGCTTGAATGGCCTGGATGTTGGCAAAATCCCAGCCGATGAGATGGGCGAGCAGGTCTTTGGCGCACCAGATGCCCAGAAAAACCTGATCTTGCTGCGCCGGCGACAACAAGGCCGCCACGTCAAGGATGCTCTGACGCGCCTGGATCAGATTGGCAATGATCTGGTCCTTCTTGTCTTGCGCCCTGGTATTCATTGCCTGCTCCGTATCATCACTGTCTCGGATGATCGTGTCTGACCTCTCGACCTTGACGGGGGATCACTTTCGGGTCAGGGTATCATCTCAGTCCATATCAGCTTATACCCGATTCCTGCCAAATCTCGTCATATTATGGCAAGAAATAGAAAAAATGTTCTAGCTGGACTGGTTCGAGGTTGCAGAGGAAACACGCCGGCAGGGGGCTGCCGGCGCGGTGAATGATCTGCTGCGTGGTATCAATGGGGAAAAAGGATGGACGGTTCAGGCTGCCCGGCCGCCGTACAATTCGACCTGTTTTTTCATTTCTTTGCGGCGCGACATCAAGGTATCATAAAGAAACTGCAATACCTCGCGCATTTGGCGTGGATCGATGCTCATATCGGGCCGGTGAGCGAGGGCGCGGATCGCCTGCCCCAGGCTGAGGCCGACCGCCTCCAGTTCGCGCCACTGCTGCTCCATCTCGTCGCGCAGGGCCGCGACGGTCATCAGCCGCTCGATCGCCTCTGTATTGGCCTGCTCCAGGCGGCGAATAAAGGCCAACGCCTGAGCGCGAGCGATCTCGGGCGCAGCCAGGATGATCACATCCATAAAGGCCTGCCATTGCTCGACGATCACCTGGCGGTTGGTGCGAATTTGCAGCACTTCCAGCGGGATGTCAACCAGCGGTGCGGTGCCGCGCGTTCGCGGCACGATGCCCAGGCGATGCAGCACTTCGCGCCGCTTTTTATCGGCCCAGCGGTTAGCCGGATTGATCTGGAGCACCTTTTCCAGGCACTGCACTTTTTCCTGGTCATCGACAACCGCACTGAGCCACAACCAGCCCGGTTCGTACATCTCGTCGAGGGCAACTGCCCGGCGCAGCACGCTCAACGCGCCGCGCTTGAGCCGGGCGCGCACCAACTGCGCGCCGCGCGTCACCAGTTCCGAGACCGCCAGCCGGCTGGACGGATCAACCGCTTCAAAGCGGCAGCGGCAAAAAGGGCTGGTACATTCGGGGAGTGGAAGGCGGGGCGCTTGTTCCGGTGGATAGTGCCGGCCCCGATGCACCGCGCAGGCCGGGCAGGCATCGTCCTGGACAACCAGGCAGACCCAGGCGCCGGCGCGGGCCAGGCGAGCGATCATATCGCGACTGTATTGGCTCTCTTTCCAAACCATCTCGGCGATCCCCCGAAACATGAACAAACATTTCGATTATATCATATTCAATCGATAAAAAAAAGCAACCATACCTTGATTCAAGGTATGGTTGCCGGATTGTTTGGGGCACGGCTCGCCAGGCTTTCGTTGCTATGACTTAGCCGGTGTGCAAGATCACCTCAATCTCGCCGAATTCGATCTTGGCGCCGTCGAAAACCGGTACGCGCGTCTTGGGCGCAATCTCTTGTCCATTGACACAGGTGCCGTTGGTGCTGTCGAGGTCGAACACAAACCAATTGCCCTTTTCGTAGAACAGTTGGGCGTGTCGGCGTGAGACGCCGCCATCCAGTCCGCCGTGCGGCGTCATGTCGACTTCTGGCTCGATGCCGCTGACCTCGTCCAAGCGCCCGACAAGCAGTTCGGGCTGCAAGACCAGGGGAATCTGTGCCCCGCTGGTTACCACTTCCAGATAAGGCCCGCTGACTACGGCCAGCACTTCTGGCTCTACCTCAAGCTCGACTTCTTCCGGCCCGGCTATGTCCGCGCCGCAGTCGCCACAAAAGCGCTGTCCGGGCGTGATCTCGGCCCCGCAGACCGGGCAGACCGGCGGCCCGGCGACCACCTCTTCAAAGACTTCCTCCTCGATCACCGCTTCCTGAATCTGCGCGTCGATGATCGGCGCTTCGATCACCAGTTCTTCAAGCGGTTCGTCGATGACCGGCTCATCGTCAAACGTTTCGAACAGTGGCTCTTCGATCACCACCTCTTCGACAATCTCTTCGACCTGCTCGTCGACGAGGGGTTCCTCGACAAATTCTTCAAACGGTGGTTCTTCGAACAGCGGCTCTTCATCAACCACCATCTGCTCGACCGGGCCGCCCACTGCGGCCCCACAGCTGCCGCAGAACGTGTCGCCGGCATTGATCGACGAACCGCACACCTGGCAAAACACCTCGTCGCCAGCGGGCATTTCTTCGACAACGGCTTCGGGCATTACCTCTTCCACTGCTACCGACTCGTCTACCGGCAGCTCTTCGACTTCGATAATCGCTTCTTCGATGAGCGGTTCCTCGACCACCGCGATGGCTTCCAGCGGTTCGGGCGTTTCCAAAGGCTCGCCACAGAGGTCGCAGAACACCTCGCCGGGCACGTTTTCGGCTCCGCAAGCCGGGCAAAGGACAATGCCTTCCGGGATGCCGCCGGACGGCGCTGCGACCTCGGCCTCGAATTCCGGTGACTCGACCGGTGTCGCTTCAAAGACAGGGGCCGCCTCGGGCAGTCGTGTGCCGCACTGATCGCAAAACACAGCATTGTCGGCGGCCTGGTTTCCACAACTGGGACACTGTTTCATTTCAAACCTCCATTCTCTCTGGCTTAATCACTTGGTTCCGCTTCGGCGGCTTGACTGTCAATCGACGCTGCTTCCGTCGCTGGCTTGCGGCTGAGCTTGCGCGTGGCATAGCGCAGCTTTTTGGCCCCGGCCGACGACATCTGGCCCTGCTCTTCCAGGTTTTTGGCTTCTTCCAGCGCAGCTTCGGCCAGCTGTTTCTCGCCGACCTGGAGCAGGCGTGTCGCTGCCGCGCGAAGCTGCTGGCTGGCCCCATCCACGTCGCCCATCTTGGCCGCGTTGAGGGCGCGGGTCTGCAGTTTGAACGCGGTCACTTTTTCGACCAGGTTCATCGTGAGCGGATCGTACTGTCTGGTCAGGTTGGTGTCGCTGGTAAAGTCGATCATGATGTCCATCTTGACCTTTTCACCAACCAGGCTCAGCCCCGGCACATCATAGTTGACCTCGGCTTGAGCGATGCGGAACTTGCCCTCCGGGCGCGGCGAAATCAGCAGTTCGGCGAGCAGTGAAATGCCTTCATCCTTGTCCACCTCGCCCAGATGCACCTGGATGGACTCGTCGGCCAGTGGTTTGTAGCCCAGGTTTTCGATGATCGGCGTGACCTGCCACACCTGGCGCGGTGTGACGCCGTTGACCAGCCGCAGCACCAGTTCGGCATTTTGGATCGCTGTGGCTTGCATACGCTGCACGGTCGATTCGAAAAAGGCGGTGATCTCTTCGGGCTTTTCGATAAAATCACCGCTGCCGCCGCTGTTCTCGGCCACCTCGTCAAGCAGGTCTTCGTTCCAGTCTTCGCCCAGGCCCATCGCCTGGATGACGATGCCCTTGCTGCCCATTTCGGTGCCCAGCTTGCGGCAGTCGCCTTCGTCGCCAAAGGTCTCGCCATCGGTGAGCAGCAGCATCCGGTTGAGGCGATTTTCAGAGAGGCGCTTTTCCAGTTCGCCCATACCGCGCCGCAACCCACCCGACATGGCCGTGCCGCCGCCATCGCGGATGCCATCGATCTCTTTTTTGAGCGCCACCTTGTCGGCGGCCAGCGTGCTGGTCACGATGGGATAGACCCGGTCGCTGAAGGCAATGATCGAAACATAATCGTCGTCGGCCAGCATATCGATGACGTGCTTGGCCGCCTTGCGCAGGTTCTTGATCTTGTCGCCCTCCATCGAGCCACTTTTGTCGAGCACCAGCGCAATGTTGAGCGGCGTGCGCACCTCGGCGATGCTTTCCCCGCCTTCAACCTGAATGTAAACATACGCCAACTGCTGTGTCTTGAGCACAGGCAAATAGGGCTTGTTGAGCGCACAGATGAGTTTGACTTGTTCCATACCCGCCTCCTAACCCGAATAGATCGGAACTGAACAGAATGATGCCTTACACCAAGATACTTGCCCACAATCGCAAGAACTCGTGGGTCAGGCCCTTGATACGAATGAACCGGAACGGTTCACAACTGGACGACAATGACGCTGATGTTGTCTACGCCGCCGGCCAAATTAGCCAGATCGACCATCTCTTCGCAGGCCAACTGCGGGTCGGGCTGGCGCATCAGCACTTCTTCGATCCCTTCGTTGCGGATCATCTCCCACAGCCCATCGCAGCAGATGATCAGCCGGTCGCCGGGGCTGAACTCGTGGCTCGACACATCGACCTCGATCGTCGGCCGGTCGCCGATCGAGCGATAGATCACGCTGCGCTGGGGGTGCGTATAGATTTCGTCCGGCGCGGCCGCACCGGCGGCGATCATGCTGGCGACAACCGAGTGATCGGTGGTCAACTGCTGCAGGCCGTTCTCGCCCCAGTGAAAGGCGCGGCAGTCGCCGACGTGAGCCACATAGGCCAGCCATTCCTTGAGGATCACTGCCGTGATCGTGGTGCCCATGTCGGTGTCACGCTTTTGTCGCTCCAGGTAGACCTCTTCGTTGGCCTCCTGCACTGCGGCGATCATGGCCTTTTGCACCTCTTGCGCCGAGAGGGTGGAGCCGAGCAGTTCAAAGGCAAAGATTTTTTGCAGCAGTTCACTGGCCATGGTGCGAATCACCAGGCGGCTGGCGACCTCACCGCCCTCGTGCCCGCCCATTCCATCGGCGACGACAAAAAGGCCGATTTGCGCGGGCAGCGATTCGTAGGTGCTTTCCAGGGTCAGCACAAACATGGCGTCCTCGTCGAGGTCGCGCTGGCGGCCCACGTCGGATTTTTGGCCGACGACGAAACGCATCCGTTCTGCCACGCCGACAAGCGTCCCGGTTTTGGGCACTTCTTGCCAGACCCAGTAGGCAAACTCACCCTCGACAAACTGCTGCTCGACACTCGCCTCTACGGGCACGTCCTGCCGGTCGAGGGGCCGCGCCAGCATCAGGACGAACGGTTTTTGATCGAGCACAGCGCCGCAGCTTTCGCAAAAAGCCTGATCCGGGTCGTTTTCATCGTAACCGCACTGCGGGCAGCGCTGTAAATCGCGCACGCGGTACAGCACCTCATCTTGCCGGGTTGACAGCGCTTCGCTGATCTGGTAGCGCCCATTGATGACGGTGCCCGCCCCCAATTCAGCCATCGTTTCAGCCGGCTCGCGCCAAAAGAGATCGTCCATTTCCATCTCCAAAACGTCATCGGGGATGCTTTCCAGCGCTTCGACCATTTCGACCGGTTCTTGATCCGGGGCCGAAATTTCAATCTGCTCAAATTCGCCGGTATCTGCATCGTCCCACGCATCCTCGTCGAGTGCATCCTCGTCGAGTGCATCCTGAACCATGGCCTCATCAAACGGTTCTTCCACCCACTCCGGCTCGACGATCAAGTCGGCATCCAGATCGACGGGTTCCGCATCGGCCTCCTGCAATGTTTGCTGGAGCGCCTCGATTTCGGCCAGGCTGATCGGTTCCAGGGCGATCTGGGTGGCTTCGATGTCGGCCACGTCTAGTTCGTCGGTCTGCTCATCGAGGATGTGCCGGTCAGCGTTTTCCGGCTCGACCTCCGGCTCGTCTCCCCATTCGGCGATGACCTCGGCCTCGACGAACGGCTCGTCTGTATCGATTTCTGTGGCCGGGATTTCAACCTCGGCTTCCGGCAATTTGGCCTCGCGCAAGAGCGCGCCGCAGTACTGGCAAAAGCGGGCCGTATCCCGGTTTTCTTGACCACATTGGGGACATTCCATTCCAACTCTCCTCCCGGCAGTTATGCTTGTTCGACCATTTGCAGCGCCCACGCGCGCGCTTGCTGCTGGTTTTCTTCCCGCTCGCTGACCAGCGGTTCGCGCAGTTCCAGCTCGCCGATCACCGATGCGGCGTCCAATTCGTGCTTGACCGCCGCCAGCGCCCGCCCGTTGGGATCGGCGCAGCAGGCATACAGGGCCACCCGTTTGCCCTGGACGGAAACCTGGCTCAAAAAAGTGTTCAGCGGCGGCGCATTGCGGCTGGCCCACACCGGTGTGCCGATGAACCACAGGTCATAGTCGGCGGGGTTTTTGTCCAAAGGCTGAAGCGCCGGTTTGAACTTGAACATGGCCTGCATCCCGCCGATCAGGTAGCGCATAAAGCCAGCCGGGTAAGGTTTGACCGGTTTCAGTTCGAGCAGGTCGGCCCCCACCGCCTCGGCGATGGTTTCGGCAATGAATTGGGTGTTGCCGGTCATTGAAAAATAGACGACCAGTTTTTTTGTCATACAGAATCCTCTGCAGGTCTATTTGAACAAAAAGATGATGCCAACCTCGCCGATTTCGATCTTGTCGCCGTTGTTCAGCTTGCGATAGGCATCTGCGGGCAGGGGTTGGTCGTTGACATAGGTGCCGTTGCTGCTGCCCAAATCTTTGATGAAATAGCCGTTCCTGGCCTTGACAATATGCGCGTGACGGCGCGAGACGTATCCATCTGGATCGTAAAAGGTCATGTCAAAGTCGGGGCGATATCCGGCGCTGGGATCGGCGCGCCCCAGCATCAACGGGTTCGATTTGACCGGCATCTCCCAGGCAGCGCGCACGGGTTCGATCACGCGCAAGATGGCCGGGCGCAGGCCGGCAAATGCATAGCCGCATTTGACGCAAAACCGTGCATCGAGCGCGTTTTTGTGCTGGCAGTGCGGGCATAGGCGCACTTTGCGCACCACCTGTCGCACGAGCGGCGCGGGCGGGGCGCTGACCCGTGCCGGCGCCGCTGGCGCAGACTGGGTAGCCGGCCTGGACAGTTTGGGCGGCGTCGCCGCTTGCGGTTTGACCTGAGTAGCGGCGGCGGCGCTGGCGACCGTCGCCTGTCCTGGTGCGACGTAGCCGGGCAGGCAGGCGAGGATGGCCTGCTTGACTTCTTGCGCCGATGCGTAGCGATTCTGGCGCTCGCGGGCCATGGCCTTGCTCACGATCTGGACAACTTGTGGAGAGGCCGCGTCGTTCAATTCGCTCAACGGCGTCGGCTCGGAAGGCAAAAACGCCGGTGAAGGCGGCATGTTGGCCAGCAGGTGATACATGGTCGCGCCCAGGCCATAGAGGTCGGTACGGGGGTCGGTCTGTTCTTCGCCCCATTGTTCCGGCGCGGCATAGTTTTCGGAGCCGAGTGCGATGGTGTCTTGCGGCTTGCCCTCTTTGTAGGTGCGGGCAATGCCAAAATCGACCAGCTTGACGATGCCGGCGCTGTTGATCATCACGTTGCTCGGCTTGAGGTCGCGAAAAATAACCGGGGGCTGGCGGGTGTGCAGATAATCGAGTACGTCGCAGACTTGAACGGCCCATTGGAGCACTTCTCGCTCCAGCAGTGGCGAGCGGGCCTTGTCGATGCGCTTTTCCAGCGATTCGCCCCAGATGAACTCCATCACCAGGTAAGCGCGGCCCTGGTCTTCAAAAAAGTCGATGACCTGGGGCAGGTTGGGATGGTTGAGCTGTGCCAGGATCATCGCTTCCTGGTTGAACAACTGGCGGGCGTGCGCCTGGGTATCGGGGTCATGGGTTTGCGGGCGCAGCTCTTTGAGTGCCCACAGCGAGTTGGCGCTGTCCGGCTGCCTGGCAACCTGGTACACCCAGGCCATGCCGCCGCCGCCGACGAGCCGTTTGACCTGGTATTGGTGTGTGGCGCTGTTGAGCACAGCACCGACGGCCAGGGGTTTTTCTCTGGGCATGGATGTCTCCTGTGAGAAATCTTGCTAACATTGGTGAGTGTCCGGCCAGGGGGGCCGGACACTCGCTTCCTTTACGCAGCCCCAGGATGATTTGTTGCACCCAGAAGTTACTTGTCGATCACTCGGATTTTTACGCCGAGATGTGCAGCCCTTATTTGGGGGTGCCCCACAGCACCAGGCTCATCTCGAAGGGAGAGACCTGGTCTGGATGATTGGGCACGACGCGCACGGTAAAGCCGTGCTGCCCACTGGAGGCATAGGTCACCTGGCCGACAAACGAATAGACGCCTTCGGAGCCGAGTTCCTTGCCCGTCATCTCGACGATTTGCGGATCGACGATCTCGCCGTTCGAGTCGATGGCCCCAAAATACAGTTCGACCTTGACGTCGGCCGGCGTCAACTCGCCCAAATAGATTTCGGCCCACACGCTGCTCGGCACATTGACGCTGATCTCGTTCATCACGTCCGACTCGACGTTCTCGATACGAACCTGCGGCCAATGCTCTTGCACGCGCGCTTTCCACTCGACGAATTGGCGCAGGCGGTCCATCTTGCCGGCAGACAAGCGACTGAACCGTTTGCAAGATGGAATATAGTATTCTTCGGTGTATTGCTGCAACATGCGATGCGTGTTAAAGTCGGGGCAGAGCGCTTTCATCGACGCTTTCATCATGTCGATCCAGTAGCGCGGCAAGCCGTCTGACCCGCGCTCGTAGAATAGGGGGACAATCTCTTTTTCGAGCAGGTCGTATATCGCATTTGATTCGACGTGGTCCTGGAGGTTATAATCGGTGTATTCTTCGCCAGAGCCGATGGCCCAGCCGATTTCGGGGGCAAAGGCTTCGGCCCACCAGCCATCGAGGATGCTCATATTGAGCACGCCATTGGCCGCTGCCTTCATACCGCTGGTGCCGCTGGCCTCGTATGGGCGCGTTGGCGTGTTCAGCCAGATATCGACGCCTTGAACCAGGTAGCGGGCAATGTTCATGTCATAGTTTTCCAGGAAAACCAGCCGCGAGCGCAGTTCGGGGCGGCGGGCCATGTGGACGATCTGGCGGATCAGTTCTTTGCCGGGGTTGTCGTGCGGGTGCGCTTTGCCAGAGAAAATGATCTGCACCGGGCGCTGCGGGTTGTTGAGAATTTTGATCAGCCGGTCGGGGTCGCGGAACAGCAGGTTGGCCCGTTTATAGGTGGCAAAACGGCGCGCAAAACCGATGGTCAGCGCCTCCGGGTTGAGCACCTCTTCGGCGGCCAGCAGTTCGGCCTTGGATGCGCCGCGTTGGTTGAGCTGTTTGTGCAGTTGCTGGCGCACAAAAGAGACCATGCGCTCGCGCCGGCGCTGGTGCGTGTTCCACAGTTCGGTTCCGGGGATGCGATCCACGTAATCCCAGACTTCTTGCTCGGCGGGCGTCTGCCGCCAGCGCGGCCCCAGGTATCGCTCGTAGAGGCTGGCCATATCGCCGGAAATCCACGATTGTTGGTGAATGCCGTTGGTCACATAGCCGATCGGCACCTCTTCGACCGGCAGCCCCGGCCAGACGCTTTGGAACATCCGCCGCGAGACGTGACCGTGCAGTTCGCTCACCCCGTTGGAATAGGAGGCCAGCCGCAGGGCCAGGATGGTCATGCAGAAAGGTTCGTAGGGATCGGCGGGATTTTGTCGCCCCAGGGCCATAAACTGCTCGTGGTTGATGCCCAGGTCTGGATAGCGAAAGCCCCAGTAATGGCCGATCAGGTCGGAGGGGAAACGGTCGATGCCGGCCGGTACGGGCGTGTGGGTGGTAAAGACCATCCCGGCCCGGGCCAGTTCTTTGGCCTGTTCAAAGGTCAGGCCGTGCTTTTTCATCAACTGGCTGATCCGTTCGATAGCCAGGAAGGCCGAGTGCCCTTCGTTCATATGATAGACGGTGGGTTCGATGCCCAGCGCGTTGAGCGCGCGGATGCCGCCCACGCCGATCAACAGTTCCTGCTTGAGGCGCATATCCAGGTCGCCGCCGTACAGCCGGTCGGTGATGTCCTGATCGTCGCGCCCGTTCACGTCCAGGTTGGTGTCGAGCAAATACAGGCGAACCCGCCCCACATCGACGCGCCAGATGCGGGCATGCACATCGCGCCCCGGAAAAGCGAGCTTGATCATCAGGGGCGCGCCATCCTGGTCCCGTTCCAGTTGGAGGGGCATGTTGTAAAAGTCGTTGTCGGGATAGCTTTCCTGCTGCCAGCCATCGACGTTGAGGTATTGCTGGAAATAGCCTTTTTGATACAGCAGGCCGATGCCGACGAGTGGAATGCCCAGGTCGCTCGCCGATTTGAGGTGATCGCCGGCCAGGACGCCCAGCCCGCCCGAATACAGGCGCAGGCTTTCGGTGATCCCAAATTCGAGCGAAAAATAGGCCATCCCCGCCTTATCGCATTCAGAATCGTGCTCGCGCTCAAACCAGGCTTTGCGCGACATGTAGCGTTCATAGCGGGCTGCGGCGTGCTCCAACTGGCTCATAAAGCTGTCGTCGGAAATCAACGCTTGCAGACGCTCTTGCTTGATGCGTCCGAGCATCAGCACTGGGTTGTGGCGGGTTTCTTCCCACAGATCGGGGTCCATACGGCTGAAAAAAGCGATCGATTCGTGATCCCAGCACCATACCATGTTGCGGGCCAGTTCTTCGATTCGCTTGAGTTCGGGCGGAAGTGAGGGTGCGACTCGGAATGTATAGAGGGGACGCATAACTGCCTCCTTGATTGAACACCATAGTTCTTGAGTGGGGTCGATACGAACGCCCTTGCAGCACCAATATATCACAATCGAACAAGGGCGTCAACTGGGGCGAATGAAAAAAACGGGGGCACAGCGATGCTGCGCCCCCGTAGACAGGGTCGATTGGCGAAATTATCCGTGCCGTATCTTGGACTGTGCCGCCGCCAGTCGTGCGACGGGCACGCGATAGGGCGAGCAGCTCACGTAATCAAGCCCGGCGCGGTGGCAAAAGTCGATGGAGGCCGGGTCGCCGCCATGCTCGCCACAGATGCCGATCTCCAGGTCGGGGTTGACGGCCTTGCCGTCTTGGACGCAAATTTGCATCAGCCGGCCTACGCCGATCTGATCGAGCGACTGGAAGGGGTTTTGTGGCAAGATGCCCTGTTCGACGTATTGCAGCAAGAACTTGCCTTCCGCATCGTCGCGGCTGTAACCGTAGGCCATCTGGGTCAGGTCGTTGGTGCCGAACGAGTAGAACTGGGCATACTCGGCGATCTCGGCCGAGGTCAGCGCGGCGCGCGGCACTTCGATCATGGTGCCAAAGATGGCCGGCACTTCGATGCCTTCTTCTTCCATCACCTGTCTGGCGACGGCTTCCAGTTTGGCGCGCTCCAGCTTGAGTTCGTTGACGTGACCGACCAGCGGGATCATGACTTCGGGATGGACGTGGACGCCGCGTTTGGCGCAGCGGCAGGCGGCCTGGAAATAGGCGCGGGTCTGCATCTCGGTCAACCCGGCGTACATGATGCCGGCGCGGCAGCCGCGCAGGCCCATCATCGGGTTGACTTCCCACATGTTGTTGACAATCTGGAGCATTTTCTCTTTTTCGTCCAGTTCGGCGCGCAGTTCGTCGAGTTTTTCAAAGGTGTGCGCCTGGGTCATGATTTCCAGTTTCAGGTTGTACACATCTTCGATCAATTGCTCGCGCGGGGGCAAGAATTCGTGCATGGGCGGGTCGATCAGGCGCATAATCACCGGCTTGCCGTCCATGGCCTCAAAGATGCCCTCAAAGTCCTGCTCCTGGATGGGCAGCATCTCGTCGAGCGCAGCCTGACGGTCGGCGCCATTGCTAGAGATGATCATGCGCACCACGGCGTCGCGGGCGCGCGGGTCAAAGAACATGTGCTCGGTGCGGCACAGGCCGATGCCCTGGGCGCCCATCTGCACGGCCACGTGGGCGTCGTGCGGATAGTCGGCGTTGGTGCGCACACCCAGCGAGCGGATCTCGTCGGCCCAGCCGAGCAGTTTGATCAGGGCGGTCTGCTTGTCGTATTCGCCCTTGATCAGTTTCACTTCGCCCTGGTAAATTTCGCCGCTAAAGCCATCGACCGAGATCACGTCGCCTTCCTTGACCACCACCCCGCCGGGGGCGGTCAACTGCTTGCGCGCCGGGTCGACGAAAATCTCTTCGCAGCCGGCCACGCAGGGGATGTTGTTGCCGCGTGCCACCACTGCCGCGTGCGAGGTCGCGCCGCCTTTTTGGGTCAGCACACCCTTGGCGACGAGCATGCCGGGCACGTCGTCGGGGTTGGTTTCCGGGCGCACCAAAATCACTGGCGTGCCATCGCTAGCCAGATCTTTGGCGCGATGGGCGTCAAAGATGGCCACGCCGACGGCGGCGCCGGGCGAGGCGTTGAGGCCCTTGGCGATGCGTGTCTTGGGCGCGTTGGGATCAAAGGTGTCACGCAGCAGCATGTCCACGTCGTCGGTCTTGACGCGCATCAGTGCTTCTTGCTTGCTGATGACGCCCTCTTCGGCCAGGTCGACGGCGATTTTGACGTTGGCCGCCGAGGTGCGCTTGCCATTGCGGGTTTGCAGCATCCACAGCCGCCCGCGCTCGATGGTGAATTCCATGTCCTGCATGTCGCGGTAGTGGCGCTCGAGCATAGCGACGATCTTGATGTATTGTGCATAGACCTCGGGCATCAGTTCTTTGAGCACGCTGATCTTGTTGGGGGTGCGAATGCCGGCCACAACGTCTTCACCCTGGGCGTTGATCAGGAATTCGCCGTAAAGTACCTTTTCGCCGGTGGTCGGGTCGCGGCTGAACGAAACGCCGGTCGCCGAGTCGTTGCCCATGTTGCCAAAGACCATCGTGCAGATATTGACCGCGGTGCCCCAGTCGTGGGGAATGCCTTCGTGGTCGCGGTAGGCGATGGCGCGCGCGCCGTTCCACGAGTTGAATACGGCCTTGATCGACAGTTCGAGCTGCTTGTAGGGGTCGGTGGGGAAGGGTTCGCCGAATTTGGCCTGGTACATCTTTTTGTACTCGGCCACCAGCCACTTGAGGCCGTCCAGGCTCACCTCGGTGTCCAGCTTGATGCCCTCTTTTTCCTTGAGCTGTTCCAGTTTTTTCTCAAAGTGCTCGCGCTTGTAATCCATCACAATGTCCGAGAACATGGTGATAAATCGGCGGTAAGCATCGTACGAAAACCACTCGTTGCCGGTGAGTTTGGCCAGCGCGGCGCGGGTTTCGTCGTTCAGGCCGAGGTTGAGCACGGTGTCCATCATACCGGGCATCGAACTGCGCGCGCCGGAGCGGACGGAGACCAGCAGCGGGTTGGCCGGGTCGCCAAACTTTTTGCCGGTTTGTGTCTCGATGTCTTTCATCGCCTCAAGCGTCTGCTCCCACATCCCCTTGGGGAATTCGTTGCTGTCCATGTAGGCCACACACGCTTCGGTGGTGATGGTAAAGCTGGGCGGCACCGGCGCGCCGGACGCCGTCATTGCCATCAGACCTGCACCTTTGCCACCAAAAATGATCTTCATCTCGTCCAGTGTGGGCTGTTTGCCCAGCACTTGGCTGTATTCCTGCTCGCCATTGCGTGACAGATATACCCATTGTTTTGTCATTCAAAAAGCCTCCTGTTCCTCTGTATTCAACGACTTACACACATTTGCCCCGACCGACCCTGCCGGTAGGGGCAATGAAATTACTCGACAACATGCGTATTATATGGTTTTTCGCGCTTTTTTGCAAACCAATCCGATCGAATCATGCCTTGCCTCCGTCACCATCCTGTCACAAATCGGCTTGACGGCGCAGGGATATTGGGTTAAGATTGAAATGTGGAGGTCAAATGTCTGAAACCATCCTCGTTGTTGACGACGAACCGCCAATCGTCGATCTGCTGGTCTATAACCTGGAGCGCGCGCACTATCGGGTGCTGGTCGCCTATGATGGCCTTCAGGCGCTGGATATCGCCCGGCGCGAGCAGCCCGACCTGATCGTGCTTGACCTGATGCTGCCCGGCCTCGACGGGCTGGACGTGTGCCGCGAGCTGCGCAAAACGGGCGACGTGCCGATTGTGATGCTTACCGCGCGCGACGCCGAGGTCGACCGGGTGGTTGGGCTGGAACTGGGCGCCGACGATTACGTGGTCAAGCCGTTCAGTGTGCGCGAGCTGATGGTGCGCATCAAGAATGTGCTGCGCCGCGTCCATCCCCGGCCCGAAGCGTCCCCGGTGGAGGACGCCGGCGGCGCGCCGCCCGTGCGGGTGGGATCGCTGGCGGTGGACGCTGCTTGCTACGAGGCGCGTTGGGCCGACCGTCCGCTCGATTTGACCACCCAGGAATTCCAGCTGCTCCTGGCGCTGGCCCGGCACGCCGGGCAGGTGCTCAGCCGCGAGCAACTGCTCAACCAGGTGTGGGGCTATGATTATTACGGCGACCTGCGTGTCGTCGACGCGGCGGTCAAGCGCCTGCGGGTCAAGCTGCGCCATGCTGCGCCGCACGCCGACCCGATCGAGACGGTGCGCGGGGTGGGTTACAAACTGGTGGCATCAGGTGAATGACATGAAGCGTAACAGGTTCTCGTTATGGGCCAGCATCCGCACCAAATTGACGCTCAGCTATCTGGCCGTGATCGTCGTGGCCATGGGGCTGAGCGGTTTTTTGCTGCTTTCGCTGCTCGACCATTACTTTATGGAGGCGATGGAGCAAAGCCTGCTCGCCCAGGCCCAGATCATCGCCCAGGCGCTGATCCCCGGCGCGGAAACGGTCGAGGGTAGCCCGGAGAGCGACCCGGCCTCGAACACGCTGGTGCAGCAGCAGTTGCGCAACTATCGCCTGCAAACTGAAAACATTGGCCCTTCATCCGGCCTCTTTGGCTCCGATCAGCGCTACTTTGACAGCGCCTCGCTGGAACTGAGCGCGCAGTTGGAGACGCGCATCCGCGTCCTCGACGTGGACGGCGTGGTGCTGGTCGATTCGGCGGGCGCGCTGCAAGGGGTGAGCCTCAAGTCGGATGCGCTGGTGACCGGGGCGTTAGGCGGTCAATACGCGCGGCGCGTCGACCGGGCCGGGTACATCGCCCAGATGCACGTCGCCGTGCCGGTCACCGTCGATGGGCAGTTGGTCGGCGTGGTCTATCTCAGCCAGACCTTGCGCGACGTGTCGACCGTGCTGCGCGACATGCGCATGCGCTGGTGGATTTCGGTCGGTGCGGCGCTGGCGTTGTCGGGTGCGGTGGGGCTGATCCTGTCCGGGGCCATCGCCCGCCCGCTGCGACGGCTGACCGCTGCCGCCGGGCAGGTCTCCAAAGGACGGCTCGACCAGCAGGTGCCGGTGCGCTCGCGCGACGAACTGGGCCAACTGAGCCGCGCCTTCAATGAGATGACCGCCCGCCTCAAGGCCGCGCGCCAGATGCAAACCGACTTTGTCGCCAACGTCTCGCACGAACTGCGCACCCCGCTGACCTCGGTCAAGGGGCTGGTCGAAACCCTGCAAGATGGCGCGGTCGACGACGTGCAGGTGCGCGACCGCTTTTTGGGCACCGTCGCCGGGGAGACCGACCGCCTGATCCGGCTGGTCAACGACCTGCTGCTCCTTTCCCGCGTCGATTCGGAAGCGCTGACCCTGCACCCATCGTCGGTCGATCTCGCTGCATTGATCCGGGCCGCCGTCGATCAACTTGCGCCACAGGCAGCGACGCGGCAGGTGACGATACAGATCAAGGCCGGGGCGGACGTCCCCCCCATCCAGGCCGACCCCGACCGGCTGACCCAGGTCTTGCTCAACCTGCTCGACAACGCCGTCAAATACTCGACGCCCGGCGGGGTGGTGACGGTGGTCGTTGAAACGGCGAGAAACCGGGATTTTGACAAAACCCCGGTTTCTGTGGAAATCAGTGTGCGCGATCAAGGTGTGGGCATTTTGCCCGACGACCTGGCGCACATCGGCGAACGCTTTTACCGCGCCGACAAAGCGCGTTCTCGCGCGCAGGGCGGCAGCGGGCTGGGCATTGCCATCGCCCGCGCGCTGATCGAACTGCACGGCGGGACGCTGCACATCGACAGCCAGGCCGGGCAGGGCACGACGGCGACGGTCACGCTGCCCATCGACTAAAATCTACCCATTCTGCCCCAAATCCGCACTTTTGGGGTCACACATCTGCCTCATACGTGTGTTATCATCTTGTTGCTACGAAAAAACCACGTATGGAGGATATGCCAATGAAAACACGCAGATCAATCGGAACCGTCTTTCTGAGCGGGGCGTTGATCGTTGCCCTGATCGCGCTGCTGGCGACCTACCTGGTCGTGGTCAGCGACCTGCCCGACCGCGTCTACACCGAGCCGCAGCGTGCATTTTTGTTCTATAACAGCATGCGCAGCGTTGTGCAGGCCGCGCCGTCCTGGAGATACATCCAGCCGGAGGGTCTTTTTTCAGATTGGCAAGCGCCGGCGCGGCTGCCCTGGCGGAGTAGCCGCGTGCAGGCCACGTTGGTCGCACGCTACGAGGAGCGCGAGGGGGTCAGCGTCACCGTCTATGACCTCGATTTTCGTGGCGAGTACGATCTGAGCCACAGCGGGACGGTCAGCACCACCGTCGAACTCTTTTTCCCCTTTCCGAACAACCTCGAAACGCTGCACGACGTGCACTTTATGGTCGATGGCGAGGAGCCACCAAAAGTAATCTATAGCACGCGCGGCATCCAGTGGCAGGCCACGCTGATGCCCGGCGAAGGGCACGCCGTCGAGATCAGCTACAAGGCCGACGGCGCAAACAGCTTTGCCTACGGCCTGACGCGCGATCAGCGCACCGACATCGACATTGCGGTCAACGTGGTCGGCTTGAACGGCAGCACGGTACCCAAAACCTCGCTGCCGGCGAGCCAGAATGAACCCACCGCCGACGGCGAGCGTTGGACCTGGCGCTACCAGGCGTTGATCGCCGACCGCGACATCCACCTCGAACTGCCCACACGGTTGAGCTTTAGCCAGCGCGTGTCCGCCCTGCAAGATGATTTTTCCACCCTGGCCTGGATGGCCCCTTTGCTGGTGGTGCTCTTTATGGCCTCACTCGGCGGCGTGCTCCACGTCGACGGCGTGCGGCTGCGCCTGGCCAGCTATTTGCTGCTCGGCCTGGGGCTGGCGCTTTTTTACCCCCTGCTGACCTTTTTGAGCGGTCTGCTGCCGCTGCTGGCCGCCGCCGCGCTGGCGACCTTGCTGGTGTCGGGTTTGCTGCTCGTCTTTCTGGCCCGCGCGCTGCCACACGCGAAGGCCCGTCGGGCGATCCTCTTGCGTGCAGGCTTGCTGCTGATTGTCTTTTTGGGCCTTTTGTCGCTGGGGACGCTCACGCCCTGGAAGGGGCTGCTGCTCACTGCCGGTGGGCTGGCCCTGGTGGGGATGTTTATGCTGCTCTACGCGCGGCGGGCCGTTGCCCCAGAGCCGGACCCAATGCCGGAGCCTATAACAGCCGCCGAGCCGGTCGATGAGTCCATTGACGAGCCAGTCGATGATGAGCCGGTTGTTGAAAGTGCATCCGCGCCGGCACGGCTGCACTGCCCCTACTGCGCGCGCCCGCTGCAAGCCGATCACGCCTTTTGCCCCGGCTGCGGCCACGATACCGCCGGACTGCGCCGCTGCACCCACTGCGGGCACCAGCAGTTGATCGCTGCGGGGACGGGCACGATGTATTGCGTACACTGTGGGGAAAAGATCGAATAGAAAAAAAAGTAGACAAGGAACAGGTGGACAAAGAACAATTAGATAAGGAGAACAAGGAGTGTAAAGATGAATACAAAAACGATGGGATTTGTTCTATTCATTGGTGTCCTGGCCCTGGGCTTGATTGCCTGGAACGGCGCTCAAGTGACCACCCCCGCCGAACCGCGCACCATCTCGGTGATCGGTGAGGCTGAGGTGCGCGTGGTGCCCGACGAAGTGGTGCTCACCGTCGGCGTCGAGACCACCAGCAAAAACCTGGACACGGCCAAAAAAGACAACGACACGCGCATCGCCCAGGTCATCGCTTCGGCCAAAGCGCACGGCATCGAGGCCAAGCACATCCAGACCGATTACTTGAGCATCGAGACACGCTACCAGGACAGCTATGAAAAGCGCGGGTTCATCGGCTATGTCGTGCGCCGCAATGCCGTGATCACCCTGCGCGATCTCGACCAGTTTGAATCGCTGCTCGGCAGTTTGCTCGAAGGTGGGGCCAACACCATACACGGCATCCAGTTCCGCACCAGCGAACTGCGCAAATATCGCGATCAGGCGCGCGAGCTGGCTCTCAAGGCGGCACAGGAAAAAGCCGTAGCGATGGCCGGCGTGCTCAAGCAGGAGGTCGGCGATCCATTGGTCGTTACCGAGCAGCAGAACGGCTGGTATGGCTGGTACGGCGCGTGGTGGGGCGCACGCTGGGGCAGCTCGATGACCCAGAACGTGATCCAGAACGTCGAGGACAGCACGTATCTGGGCCAGGACAGCACCCTCGCGCCGGGGCAAATCGCCATCACCGCGCAGGTGTCGGTCGAGTTTGAGATCAAGTAAGTGGTTTCTTCATATCCGCTGGCCCGTCCCAACGAATGACCGTTGAAACGGGCCAGCGATGCAGGCTGTCTGACCTCGATACGCTCTCGCAAACCCGCTTCCTGGCCCTGCATGGAGGCAAAAATCTCTATCTCAAAACCCAAGTGACATCTTGCACATTCTATGGTATACTGTAATAGCTGATCATTCAGTGTAATGCTTTCTTGAAAACTGCCCGGCCTGCGTTGGTCGAGTAACGCAAGTCATCCAACATGGGACGCGAGTTCGCCGAGGTTAAAGCATATCGAAACCGGGCAGGTTATGCCAAGATAGTTCCTTCTGTGGCCGAGCAGTTACGATTTTTGTAACCATTTCCACTCGATGCAAACGGAGATATTTCAATGGCGGGTCAGATAAAAAAGATGATCGACCAGATTATTGAAACCCGGTCTCGCGGTGATCCCTTTCTGGCATTAACGACCAAGACCAAATTGATCTTGAAGGGCATCGATCCTGAAAGATATGATCTGGGTTCCGAAGACAACCCTTCAGTCATCAACGATGTGAAACGAATCGCCAGAGAAATGGGTGTCATGTTGTAAGAGAAGAGGAAGATATGGCAATCAAACCTGTATACTCGATGGAAACATCTCCAGAAAAAAATGCGGCCAGTCTTGCCGCTCAATTATCAGATTTTTCTCCCAAACTCGTCCTGTTTTTTGCCTCGTCGAGCTTTGAGCCTGCGGCGTTGGCTGCGGCGATGCAAAAGCAATTTTCCACGGCAAAGGTGATCGGCTGTACCACCGCCGGCGAACTGGTCAATGACAAGGTGCTGAGAAATTCAGTGGTCGCAATGGCGTTTGACGCCGAAACCCTGGACGATGTCGCGATTGGGGTGGTACACCACCTGAAAACCGAAAACCAGGTCCCGCAGGTATTCGCCGCCTTTGAAGCGCACACCGGGAAAAAAATGATCGACCTCGATGTCAGGCAATATGTCGGACTGATCCTCATCGATGGGCTGAGCGGCGCGGAAGAAAAGGTGATGGAGAAAATCGGCGATCTGACCAACATTCTCTTTGTGGGTGGGTCGGCCGCTGATGACATGAAGCTGCAAACCACTTTTGTTTTTGCTGACGGCCAGGCCTACACCAATGCGGCGGTGTTGGCCCTTCTAAAACCCAAAACCGGCTTTGAGGTGGTCAAAACGCAGAGTTTTTGCACCGTGAACAAGGTGCTCAAGGCCACGCGAGTGAATGAGGCCGAAAGGCTGGTGTATGAATTTAACGGCAAACCGGCCCGCGAGGTCTACGCCGGGGCCGTCGGGTTGCCGGTGGAACAAGCCACCAGCAAGTTTATGGATCAACCATTTGGGTTAATGATCGAGCAAGAACCTTATGTGCGCGGTCTGAGAGAGTTCCAGGGTGACGCTCTGGTGTTTTTCTGTAACATCAAGGAAGGAACAGAACTTGATTTGCTGCAAGCCACAGATATTGTCAAGGATACTCGGGCAGTAGTCCAGGCCCAAAAGGAGAAACTGGGTCGGATTTCCGGCCTGATCCATTTTAACTGCTGCTTCCGTGCTCTCCAATTGGAACAGTGGGGCCAATGGCAAGAGTATGGCAAGATCTTTGCCGGTATTCCCACGGTGGGCTTTTCCACCTATGGAGAACAATACCTGGGACATATCAACCAGACCTCTACAATGCTGTTCTTTACTTGAGATCGATCGGTGCCGGTGTCCCCGCCGGCACGAGAAAAAGCGCGGGCGGTCTCGAGACCGCCCGCGCCACGCACTCAGTTTATTCCCCTTTACTTGCTATGCCAAAACAAACCCTCTTCTCTTGTACGGTACTTTTCTGCCGTCTCCCTGGCCCAGACCTCCAACTGATCTGAAAATACGCCGCTGGTTGATCTGACAGGTCGAGCTGGTGGTCGAGTTTGTCGAGACCAGCCCACCATTTTCATGTTTGGCGGTGCGTGGCGGGCCACCGGCCCGCGTGACGCATGCTGACTTTTCTGGTAACATTTTTAGTGAGTCAAATCGGGCTATTGCTTCACTTGACAGAATATAGTATAATGTAACAAGCAAACAGTTGAGGGGGCAATCGCATTTGCAAGGGACTCAAGAATGAGAACCAAATTCTTGACAAAATTCTGGGTAGGGATTGCGATCATCCTTGTCGCGTTGTGTGTCGTTTCGGTTGGGGCGCAGCCTCCGCGCACCCGCTATTTCCCAGAGACAGGCTTTAACGTCGCTGGCGAATTTCTCGATTTTTGGGATCAGCGCGGCGGGCTGGCGATCTTTGGCTACCCCTTGACCCGCGAATTTGAAGAAACCGGCCTCGTCGTTCAGTATTTCCAGCGCGTGCGCATGGAAAAGCACCCCGAAAACCCCCACCCCTACAAAGTCCAACTCGGTTTGCTGGGCGACGAGTTGGGCTTCCGGCAGGCGGCCATTCCGGCAGCCGAGATACCACCCTACAACCACGCCGACAAGTATTATTTCGCCGAGACGGGGCACACGGTCCAGTTTGCCTTTCTCCAGTTTTTCCAGGACAACGGCGGGCTGGACATTTTTGGCTACCCGATCACCGAGTGGATCATCGAAGCCAACGGGCGCATCACGCAGTATTTCCAGCGCGGCAAGATGGAGTGGTATCCAGAGAACCCGCGCGGGCAGCGCGTCCAGTTGGGGATGCTGGGCGAGATGTATGTCAACCTGAACGTCGATCCCATCTATCGCCAGCCGCAGGACCCGGGGGCAGCGCCCGGCATACCGGCGGCGACGGCCGCACCGGTCGCCGGCGCGCAGGCCAGGCAGATCCAGGCGCTGGAGGTATCGGTGACGCTCAAGCACGCGATCATTGCCCTGGAAGGCAGGCAAGTGATGTATGTCTATGTGCGCGGCCAAGACGGTCAGGGCGTGCCCGGCGTCTCGGTGCAGGTGCTGGTCGAATACAAGGACGGCCAGCCGGTTGAATTTATCCTGCCGCCCACCGACGCCAACGGCTATGTCCAGTTCGAGTTCGGCATCGGCTCGCCGGCGCCGGGCTATATCGTGATCGTGAACCTGTTTGCGCGCCTGGATAACCTTCAGGCTACGGCGAGCACTGCCTTTTTGCCCTGGTGGTAATCTCGTAGCGCTCCAAACAAAGACGAGCGGCCAGAGCCAACTCTGGCCGCTCGTCTTTGTTGCCAGGCCGTGCCGCCGCCGTCAAATCACTCCCAACCGATGATCCACACACACAGCCCGGCCAGCAGGATGGTCGCCACGATCAGGGCGATCATTTGTCCGGGCAACAGCCCTACGTCGCGCGCGGCCCAGACGAGCATGATCACCATACCCAGGGCCAGCACAAACCAGCTCGTCAGCCGGGGATGTTTGGTCACAAAATCGCGGATTGCAGTCATATTCAATCACCTCAGTTGTTCTTGTTTATATGGGGCGCATGATGCGCTTTTCGAGCAGTTTCTTGACCAACATGATCGTGTCCTTGTCTACAAATTCCTCTGCCACCTCGCGCCAGATGACGAAAAGCTCTTCCAATTCCTGCCGTTGGTAGCCGTGAGCCTCAAAGAATTTGACCGCTTCGGGCGCAATACGCCGGTCGAAAAAGGCAATCGACACCTCGCAAGACAGGGCTTTGGCTTCCTCCTCGATGGTTTCCAGCAGCGGTCCGCCGATCTGGGGATAGAACTGCGGCGGGTAGACGTAAAAGTCGTCGATGCACACCACCAGGTTTTCGGCCCGCCACCCGGTCACCCCGCCGCCTTTGCGCGACATGGCCAGCCAGTAGCCCTTGTCGAAAAGCAGGTCCAGCACTTCCTGCTCGCTGGGCGGCTGTGTCCAGCGGATGGTGCCACGCATGATCGCGGTCAGGGTCTTGAGATCGCCGCGCTTGGCTCGGCGCACTGTCACCGCGCCGACCACCGGATCGATGGCGGGACCGGCTTCGACCGGCGCTTCGGCGACTGGCACCTCGACAACTTCAGTTGTCGCGACGACTTCAGGTGTCGCAACGACCTCAGGTGTCGCAACGACCTCAACCGGCGCTGCGACCGGCACCGCTTCGGGCCTGGATGGCAGGATCGCCGTGATCGGCGCGGTTTTGGTCTCCACTTTCGATGCAAGCTCGGCGGCCGGTTCGGCTTGCGCGGGCGCTTTTTCTTCCGGCTCGGGTACAAAGAACTCCATCAACATTTCGTCGTCGTAGCGTCCCTCGATCTTGATCTGCCGTTCCATCATCAACTTGGGGATAAAGCCCATCTTGCGATAGAATCGCTGCGCGCCCGAATTGCCCAGCCGTACATAGATGATGATCTTTTCAAAGCCCTCATGCCGGGCAAAGGCCAACGTCGCGTCCATCAACTTGCGACCGATGCCTTGGCTGCGAAAATCGTGATGCACAAACGTACCCAGCGTGGCCACGTGATCCATCGCTTGGGTGTAGGACGCAAACGGTTCGATGACCTGCATGCCCAGGATGGCGCCTTCCAGTTCGGCGAGGATCATGACGCTGCGCGGGCCGAGCTGCTGGATAAAGGCCGTTTCCTGCTCGGCGGTCAGCCTGGGATAGAGGGCGGTCAGGCCACCCTCGTCGATCACCGAGTTGATCAGTTCGGCCACTTGCGGCCCATCTTGCGGTTTGGCTTTACGAATGGTTACGTCCATTGTGATTCCCCTTTCGGCCCTGTACGACGTTCTTGCGCGATGCGCATCCAGGCCGCCCGGACCTGGCGAATGGTGTCTTGCATATCGCCCCCATTGTCGATGACCACATCGGCGCGGGCGATCTTGTCCGCTTGCTTGCCCTGCGCGTCGACGCGCAGGGCGGCGTCCGGCGCGCTCAGTTGGCGCTGTTCGGTCAGTCGCCGGATTTGCGTCGCTCGCGGTGCGGTCACCACCCATACCGCGTCGCATAATTGAACAGCGATGCCACTTTCGAGCAGCTTGATCGCCTCGATCACCACCACCGCGGCCCGCGTCTGGTCGACAAGCTGCCGGATGAGCGCGATCACCGGCGGGTGGAGGATGGCTTCCAACCGGGCCAGCGCAAGCGGGTCGGCAAAAACGAGCGCGCCCAACCGGCGCCGGTCGATCTCGCCGTCCGGCCCGACAACGGATTCACCAAACGCCTCGACGATTTCGCGCCAGGCCGGCGAGCCGTGAGCCATCACCTGATGAACCAGCCGGTCGGCGTCGATGTGCTGCGCGCCCAAGTCGCCGAGCAGTTTGCCGACGACGCTTTTACCGGTGGCAATGTTGCCGGTCAGGCCGATCACGTAAGGCCTGTCAGCCACCGGCCTCTCCCAGCGCCACCCACTCGGCCATCCGTTCTTCGAGTGTGTTTTGAACCTGGTCGTATTGTACCCCAAGCTTGCGAACTCTGTCAAGCTGTTGTTCGCTGCTGGCCTCGACCAACGCCTGGTTTAGCGTTTCCAGCTCGCTTTCCAGGGCGTGAATTTCGCTTTCGACCTCGTCGATGGTGCGCGATGGGCCGCCTTGCTCTTTGGCGCGGGGGGGCGACTGCTGCAAGCGTCGCTGCCGCTCGTTCTCTTGCTGTGCTTTGGCGCGCTCGCGGGCGGCGGCCTCCTGGCGCTGGCGGCGCTGGAGGTATTCCTGGTACGGACACTCGTAGACGCGCAGGTGGCCGCCCTCGATGATCCAGATTTGCGTCGCCAGCCGGTCGATCAGGTAGCGGTCGTGCGAGACGAGCAGGATGGTGCCGATGAACTCGCGGAACACGTCTTCCAGGATTTCCTGCGATGGGATGTCGAGCTGGTTGGTCGGCTCGTCGAGCACCAGGAAATTGGTCCCGGCCAGGGTGAGCTTGGCCAGCACCACCCGGCAGCGCTCGCCGCCGCTCAGGTCGCCGATGCGCTTGAACACATCGTCGTCGGTGAACAGGAAACGGGCCAGGAAATTGCGCATCTCGCCGGGCAGCAGCGCTTTGGCCCGCCCCACCTCGTCGATGACCGTGTTGGCCTCGTCCAGCTCTTCCTGGGTCTGCGACATGTAGCCGATCTCCAGGCTGGCCCCCAGGCGGGCTTCGCCTTCGAGCGGTGGAATCTGGCCGAGGAGCGTCTTGAGAAAGGTGGTCTTGCCCGCGCCGTTCGGGCCGATCAAGGCGGCGCGGTGCAGGCGGCGCAGTTCCATGTCTTCGACGCGGGCCAGCGGCCGGTCGTAGCCGATGACCAGGTCGCGCGTGCGCAAGATCAGGTCGCCGCTGCGCTGGTCGCTGCCCAGAGCCACGCGGATCGACTTTTCCTGCTCCGGCCGTTCGATCCGTTCCAGCCGGTCGAGGCGCTTGAGCCGTCCCTGCGCCTGGCCGGTGCGCTGGCCGGCCATGTAGCGGCTGATGTATGACTCTTCTTTGTCGATGAAACGCTGCTGCTGCTTCCATTCTTTCAACTGCCGGGTAATGCGCTCCTCGCGCTGCTCGACATAGTGCGTATAATTTCCGTGATAGACCTCAATCGTGCCAAAGCGCAGGTCCCAGATTTTCTGGGCCACGTGGTCCATAAAGTAGCGGTCGTGCGAGACGGCCAGCAGCGCGCCGGGCCAACCTTGCAGGTAGCTTTCCAGCCACTCGATGGCCTGCATGTCGAGGTGATTAGTCGGCTCGTCGAGGACGAGCAGGTGCGGTTTTTCGAGCAGCAGCCGGGCCAACGCGGCGCGGGTGCGCTGTCCACCGCTGAGCTGGCCCAGCGGGCGGCGGCGATGCGCCTGGTCGATGCCCAGACCGCTGAGCACGGTGTCGATCTCGATGGTATACTCGTAGCCGCCGGCGTGCTCGAATTGTTCGAAAAGGCGGCCATAGCGTTCCATCGCCGCTTCGCCCTGCTCCGGGTCGGCGAGCAGCGCTTCGAGCTGGCGCAGACGAGTTTGCATCGCTTGCAGGTCGGCAAAGACGTCCAGGCACAGGTTCCACGGTGTCCGCTCGTCGCCAGCGGCGTCTCCGCCGTCAGCGGCGTCCGCGTCGCCAGCGTCCTCGTCGCCGGTCTGGATGGCGTCCTGGGGCAGGTAGCCGATGCGAGCATTGTTCATGTGCGTCACCGTGCCCTCGCCGGGCGCTTCCAGGCCGACCAGGATGCGCAGCAGGGTGGTTTTGCCCGTGCCGTTGGGGCCGACCAGGGCGATCCGCTCGCCGTGGGCGACGCTGACGTTGACGCCCCAGAACACGTCCTGGATGCCAAAGGATTTTGACAGATTGGTTGCGGTTAAAATAGACATGGTCGAATCAAGTAAATTCACGCCCCCTGACGGCGGCCGGTTGTCAGTGGGCGGCGGTCAGCGGTCAATATGATTTTGTCGCCGGCTCAGGGCGGCGAGCAGGACGAAAACCAGCACGCCGATCGTGCCAATGGCGATCAGTTTATAGATGCGCGACGAAACGAGCAGCGCCAGCGCGCCAAAAACGGCGCAAAAGCCCCAGTATAGCAAGACGACCTGCCGCTGTGACATGCCCAGGTCGAACAGCAGATAGTGCAGGTGGCCGCGATCCGAGTCGTTCATCGAGCGGCCGTGCCGCCAGCGGTTAAAGATCTGCCAGGCCACATCGACGATGGGGATGCCCAGCACCAGCAGCACCGTCGCCACCCGCGCGCCGGCCACCAGCGCCAGCGTGCCGATCAGGTAGCCGAGGGTGACGGCGCCGCTGCCCAGGAAAATCCGCGCCGGGCCGATGTTGAAAGGCAAAAAGCCGAGCACCGTGCCGAGCAGGGCCAGCGGCAGCAGCGCCGGGGCATAGTGGCCCACGCGCAGCATGTGGACCACCAGCACCGTCGAGACGATGGCGCTCACCCCCGCACACAGCCCATCGAGGCCGTCCATAAAGTTGACCGTGTTAATCATGCCGATCAGCCAGAACAGGGTAAAACCCCACACCAGCGGCCAGGGGAAAATGGCGATCTGGTCGGTAAAGGGGTTCATCACCCGCTCGACAAAGACCAGGCCGAGGATGGCGATCACCGAGGCGACCAGTTGGGCCAGGTATTGGACTTTTGGGCTTAGCTCGAAACGGTCATCCAGAAAGCCAAACAGCGCAATGACCAGCGTGCCCAGGATCACCGCCGTAAAGCGGGTCATTTCCTTGGGATCGACGCCTTCCGGCGGCGGCGGCAGCCACCGGCGCACTGCCAGCGAGATCAGCGCGCCGCCCAGGAACGCGCCGGCGATGACCAGCCCGCCCAGCTTGGGAATGTCGCCCTGATGCCGGCGCCGCCCACCTGGTCTGGCGACGATGCCCCAGCGGCGTGACAGCCAGATGCTCAACGGCGTCAGCGCCAGCGCGAGCAAAAGCGAAACAATGAAAACGATCAGATAGGCGATCAAGACTCGATTCTCCGGCCAGAGGTCGGGCGAGGTAGCACCACACTAAACCGTGGTTGGCCAGGTAGCAGCCGTCATGCCCGCGCAAGCGGACATCCAGAACGGCTTTTGGATTCCCGCTTTTCCCGTTTTCACGGGAATGACAGCGGGAATGACCGTTTTTATGCGACCCGACTGGCGCTGATTTGACACTCCACGGTCAAGTGTAGTCTTACCTCGGGCGAAACTGTGGCGTGATTATAGACGATTTTTGCATTCCATGCCAGTTGGGGTATCATATACTGTGTTTTGTGGTAACTGCTCAGCCTGCGCTGGTCGAGTAGGCCTCACCGCATTTGTGAGGCCATATCGAGACCAAGCAGGCTACGCAAACGCGCTCGCGTGGTCTCGATACAGGCTTTAGCTTTGCTAAAGCCTTACTCGACCGACGCTCGACCTGTTTGTCTGAGCAGTTACGTTTTGTGACCATCTCGGCCTCTCGCTCGTCATACCCGGTAGAGCCGTGAAAGGAGTCGTTTCACCATCGATACGGACGCAGTCTTGGAAGCACTGTTTCGCCAATATGAGCAGCCGATCTGTGCATATCTGGCGCGGTTGACCGGCGACCTGGCGCGCGCGCAAGAGCTGACCCAGGAAACCTTCATCCGCGCCTACCGGGCGCTGCTGCGCGGCGCGCGCTGGGACAATCCCCGCGCCTGGCTGTACCGCGTGGCCTCGCGCCTGGCGACGGACGACTATCGGCGGCATAGTCTGCTGCAATGGCTGCCGCTGCTCGACACCGACGCGGATCCGGAGCCGCAGTTGGCCTCGGCAGAGCAATTGGCCGTGCGGCAGGCGCTTGCCGCCCTGGCACCGCGCTATCGTATCCCTCTGGTGCTCTATACCACAGAAGGATACTCGGTGCAAGAGGTGGCCGACATATTGGCGATTTCGGTTGGTGCAGTCAAGATGCGGCTGTGCCGGGCGCGGCAGCAGTTTCGACGGGCCTACGAGGCCGCCGAACAGGATGCGCGGCGAGAGGCTGAAGCGACGTTGGGTTGGGAGCGAAAACGATGAGCGAGCAAATATGTAAAACAGTGCAAGCCCTGCTGGCCCTCCGGCCGGCCGACCGCAGCGCGGTCGAACAGCGCCTGGTCGACGCGCACCTGCTGACCTGCACGCGCTGCGCCGAATGGGCGCGCGCCTGCGCCGGGCAGGACCAACTGCTCGCTCAAGCAGCGCCCCCGCCCAGGCTGACCGCTTTCCAGCGCGCGCGGTTTTTTTCGCGTTTGCAACACGAAAGGAGATGGTCCGAGATGTCTAAAAAATGGGGTGTCGTATTCAAGACGATGGCCGGTGTGGCGGCCATCGTGGCGCTGATTTTCGTGCTCGACCTGGTGTTTTCTCAGATGAGCGAGCGCAAGCTGGCGCAGCCGGGCGGGATCGAGGCGACAGCGACTGGGGTTGAGGCGACAGCGACTGGGGTTGAGGCGACAGCGACTGAAGTTGAGCCGACGGCGATCGAGGTTGAGGCAACGGCTACTGAACCGGTGGCAGCAGCGACGTCGACGCCGGAGCCGACAGCGACGACTGCCTTGTTAGCCACGCCGGGGCCGCCGATACGGGTGTACGACAATTTGCTGGTCAATGGCGGCTTTGAAGATGCGTTTACACAGTTGGATGAATACAATTATGTGAGCGATGGCTGGACGCTGTGGTACGATGATGCGCTTGCGCAGCCGGTATGGAAGGTCTTGCAACTGCCTGCAGAAAAGGGCTTTCCCGACATCGAAGCGCGCGTTCACGGGGGCCAGCGTTCGGTGCAGTGGTTCACCTCGGCGACTCAACACCGCGGCGGAATCTGGCAGCGCGTGGCCGTGCCGGGCGCCGAGTTTGTCGCCTTGAACGTCTGGGTGCAAATCGTGAGCGCCGACGGTAAATCTCAAGTGAACGGTATTATGGTCTCCGACCCGGACAGCCTGGGCAGCTATCAGGTGCAGTGCGGCATCGACCCGTTGGGGCAGATACCGGGCGAGATGCAAACCACGCCGCCCGATTCGGTGGTCTGGAGCGAGCCGATCTGGGATGCCGACACGAGATCGGCGGAAGGCGGGATGTTGTGGGCGGAAGGCAAGTTGTTGTGGGCGCAGTGCGAGGTATCGACTGCGGTGCAAAGCGATCACGTCACCGTCTGGGTGATGGGGCAAAACGAGCTTCCATTGTTCCTCTCGACCGCTTTTATCGACGATGCACACCTGGCGATCATACCGATCCTTTTCCAAGTAGCTCAGAGGCTGATCGTCGAGCCGGTCAGGGTGTCCCAGCCTTTACTCACGCCGACGCCACCGCCACCGCCGGTCACCCCCGCGCCGACGCCGATGGTCGAACCGGTCGAAATCGCGCACATGGCCGTCGGCGTCGAGAGCCAGGCCCTCATCGGGCCGCAGCCGGTCATCGAGACCGTCGTTGACCTGGGCATGGGCTGGTACAAGCAACAAGTGAGCTGGGCCGAGATCGAACCGCTCAAAGGCCAATATGCCTGGGCACAACTCGACGCACTGGTCGAAGCCGCCGACGAGGCCGGGATCAAATTATTGTTCAGCATCATCGACGCGCCGCTCTGGACACACCCGGACAGTGAGGGTCGCACGCCGCCGGATGATGTGCAAGATATGGTCGCTTTTGCCGGCGCGCTGGCCGAGCGCTACCGAGGGCGCGTCCAGGCCTACGAAATCTGGCCCGAGCAGAATCTGAAATATGGATGGGAGGCCGCCCCGTTGAACGGCGCAGCCTATGTCGAACTGCTGCGAGCGGCTTTTCACGCCCTCAAGGCCGCCGACCCCGACGCGCTGGTCGTCAGCGGCGGGCTGGTACCAACGGAGATCAACGACGGCGTGTGGGCGGTCGATAGCCTGGTCTACTTGCAACAAATGTACGACGCGGGACTGCAAGACGTGTGCGATGTCGTCGGCGTCCACGCCCTCGGTTATGCCAACCCGCCGGACGTGTATTATCCGGGCGGTGATTTTGACCCGGCGCGCATGTACGACAATCACCGCAGCTTTTTCTTCCGCAACACGGTGGTGGATATGTACATGATGGTCATGGCTGCAAACGGCGATGGCAACAAGCGCATCTGGATCACCAAGTTTGGCTGGGGCACCACGGACGGGCTGGGTATGGAAGCGCCGCAGGGATACGATTTCACCGCCGATATCGACGAGCAGCAGCAAGCCGATTACATCGTCGCCGCCTACACCTGGGCGGCCCAACAGGGCTATGTCGGCGGGGCGTTCCTGTATACCGTGGACGTGTCGCCGGCGCGCAGCGACGCCGGCCTGCTGTACAGCATCACCCGTCCCGACGGAACGCCGCGCCCGGCCTACACGGCGATCCAGAACATGCTGGCCGCCCAGGCCGGCGTGGCCGCGCCGGTCGAACCAATAGTCGATTTTGTCTGGCCGGCGGCGGGCGCGATCAGCAGCCCGTTTGGCAGCGTCACGGATCAAGGCGGCTGGCACAGTGGGATCGACATCGCTGGAGAAGAAGGCACAAGCGTCGTGGCCGCCGACGGCGGGATCGTGGTCTGGGCCGGCTTTGCCACAGCGCGCGAGGGGTATGGCAACCTGATCGTCATCGATCACGGGAACGGCTTTGAAACCCTGTACGCGCACCTGGATCAGGTCGGAGTCGAGGTGGGGCAGCCCGTCGCCCAGGGTGAAGCGATCGGCACACGGGGGCAAACCGGCGCGGCAACCGGCCCGCACCTGCATTTTGAGATCAGGAAGAGGGGTGTGCGCGTCGATCCGCTGTTGTATCTGCCGTGAATTGCCAAGTGCGAATCTGGTCCGCACCAGATTCGCACTTTTTTTCCGCCGTGATCTCATTTTGTGCCAAAAAGCGTATGACAGGCGTGCAATAACACACTCGACATAGTCGAACATTCGTTCTTGTTTTCTGGATTTTCCCCGCACTTGATGGTATAATCCTCCTCACAAGTACCTGACGCTTCACGCATTACGCCTCATTTTTCAGGAGCCGCCATGTCCCAGTTTGTCCACCTCCACGTCCACAGCGAATACTCCTTGCTCGACGGTTTGAGCCGGGTCAAGGATTTGGCCCGCCGGGCCAAAGAACTGCACATGCCGGCCATCGCCCTCACCGATCACGGCGTGATGTACGGCGTGGTCGAGTTTGCACGCGCCTGTCGCGGGGCCGGGGTCAAGCCGATCATCGGGCTGGAGGCCTACGTCGCGCCGCGTGGCATGGCCGACAAGGACCCACAAAAGGACCGCGGCCCCTACCACCTGGTGCTGCTGGCCGAAAACCAAACCGGCTACCGCAACCTGCTCCAGATCGCCACCGCCTCCCAGTTGGACGGCTTTTACTACAAACCGCGCGTCGACAAGCCCTTTTTGCAGGCCCATGCCGAGGGGATCATTGCCCTCTCGTCATGCATGGCCGGCGAGGTGCCCACCCTGTTGATGCAGGGTCAGCGCGCGCAGGCCGCGCAGGCCGCGCGCTGGTATCGCGATGTGTTTGGCCCCAACAACTTTTTCCTCGAGATTCAAAAGCACGAGGGTATCCCCGAATCGGATGACCTGAACGACAAGATGGTCGCCCTGGCCCGCGAACTCGACATCCCCATCGTCGCCACCAACGACGCGCATTACGTGCGCGCCGGCGACGCCGACGCACAGGACATTTTGCTGTGCATCCAGACCAGCAAGGTGCGCGCCGACCCCGACCGCATGCGCATGACCGACAGCGGCTATTACATCAAGAGCGATGAAGAAATGGCGGCCATGTTCCCGCAGTGGCCCGACGCGCTGGAGAACACCGTGCGTATCGCCGAGCGCTGCCAGGTCGATGTAGAGAGTGAGGGCTATCACCTGCCCGAATTTTCCGTGCCCGAAGGCCACACCCCGCAAACCTACCTGCGCGAGCTGGCCGAGGCCGGCTTTCTCAGGCGCTATGAAAATCCGGAACAGGACAAGTGGGATCGCCTCAATTACGAGCTGGACGTGATCCACAGCATGGGCTTTGACACCTATTTCCTCATCCTGTGGGACCTGTGCAATTACGCCATCGAGCAGGACATCTGGTGGAACGTGCGCGGCTCCGGCGCCGGCTCGATCGTCGCTTACAGCCTGGGCATCACTCACCTCGACCCGCTGCCCAACAACCTGATTTTCGAGCGCTTTCTCAACCCCGAGCGCGTCACCATGCCCGACGTCGACCTCGACTACCCGGACAACCGCCGCCAGGAGATGATCGAGTACACCAAGCGCAAATACGGCGTCGACAAGGTGGCCTATATCATCACCTTTGGGACGCTTGGCGCGCGCGCCGCCGTGCGCGATGTGGGCCGCGCGCTCGATGTGCCGCTAAACGAGGTGGACACCATCGCCAAAATGGTGCCCAGCGGGCCAAAGGTCAAACTCAGAGATGCCTTTGACAACCCCGAATTCAAACAGCTATATGAATCTCAGGAATACGTCAGAGAATTGATCGACACCGCGCTCAAGGTCGAAGGCGTCTCGCGCCACGCCAGCGTCCACGCCGCCGGCGTTGTCATCACCGACAAGCCGATGGTCGAATACATCCCCCTGGCCCGCGCGCCGGGCAATTCGGTACGATTGCAGGGCGAGTCGGACATGGCCGTCACCCAGTTCCCGATGAAGATCGTCGAGAGCATCGGCCTGCTCAAGCTCGACTTTTTGGGCCTGGCCACGTTGACCCAGATGCGCAAGGCCGCCGAGTTGATCGAGGCGCGGCATGGCGTTTCGCTGCATTTTACCAACATCCCCACCGCCGAATCGTGCATCTTTGAACTGCTCACCAGAGGCGAAGTGGTCGGCGTGTTCCAGGTTGAAAGCGAGGGCATGAAAAAGACGCTGGCCCAGATGCGCCCGACCTGCCTGGAAGACATCATTGCCGTGGTCGCCCTCTACCGGCCCGGCCCGATGCAGTTCATCGAAACCTACTGCCGGCGCAAGAACGGCGAAGAGGAAACCCAATACATCCATCCCGCGCTGGAGCCGATCCTCGAAGAAACCTACGGGATCATTGTCTACCAGGAACAAATCCTCCAGATCATGCGCGACCTGGGCGGGTACACCGGCGGCGAGGCCGACGTCATCCGCCGGGCGATTTCCAAAAAGATCGATGCAGTGATCGCCGAGCACAAGATCAAATTTCGCGAGGGCTGTCAGAAAAACGGCATCCCCGCCGAAAAAGCCGACGAGATTTACGACGCGATTGAATATTTTGCCAACTATGGCTTTAACAAGGCCCACGCCGCCGACTATGCAGTGATCACCTGCCAGACGGCCTACCTCAAGGCCAGGTATCCGGTCGAGTTTATGACCGCCCTGCTCACCGTGGAAAAGAACAACACCGACAAGGTGGCGCTCTTTATGGGCGAGTGCCGCCGCCTGGGCATCCCCGTCCTGCCGCCCGACGTGAATTACGGCGAGGTCGATTTCAGCATCGTCGAGGCCACGGAACGCCAGGTGGAGGCGCAGCGCCACATCAGCACCTCGTGCCAGTTGTCCAACGGGGCGATTCGCTTTGGGCTGGGGGGGATCAAGAACGTCGGCGACGCGGCAGTTGAGGAGATCATCCGCGCGCGGCAAGAGGGCGGCCTTTTTGCCAGCCTCGACGATTTCTGCGCCCGCGTGGATTTGCGCAAGCTCAACCGCCGCGTGCTGGAGTGCCTGATCAAGGTCGGCGCGCTGGACCGCTTTGGCACGCGCGCACAGCTTTTGGCGGTGGTCGATCAGATGCTCGCCGGCAGTGCGCGGGTACATCATGCCCAGGACATCGGACAGATGACCATGTTTGATTTGATGGGCGGCGGGCCGGCCGCGCCGAGCAGCATCGTCCTTCCCGAACAGGTCGAGCGGCTGACCGGCAGCGAGATCAAGGATCGCGGCAAGGTCGAGCAGATTTCTTCCAAAGAGATGCTCAACTGGGAAAAAGAACTGGTTGGGTTTTACGTGTCCGAACACCCGCTGATGCGGGTTAACGGCGACTGGCAGGCGACAGTGACCTGTCTTTGCGGCGAGGTGACTGAGGAGAAAAACGGCCAAAACGTCGTCGTTGCCGGGGTGATCGACTGGATTCGCCCGCACACCACCAAAAAGGGCGATCCGATGGCTTTTGTACACATCGAGGACATCCAGGGCGGCATCGAACTGGTGCTCTTTCCGCGCACCTATGCCACCTATCGCGACCTGCTCCAACCGGACAAGATCATCATCGCCAGGGGCAAGGTCGATGCCGAGCGGGGCAACCCCAAAATCCTCTGCGATTCCATCGAGACCAAATTCCAGCAAGTCAACCTGGTCGACGAACCGCCCGCGCCAGCCCAGAGCGCGCCCCAACCCCAACCGACACCCAGGCACCTGACGCTGGTCATTCGCCGCACGGCGGACGACGGCGGCGACCTGGGGCTGATCCAGCGCGTGTGCGAGCAATTGGCGCAGCACCCCGGCTCCGATCAGTGTACGTTTGTGCTGGTCAACGGGCACTACCGGGTGCAGATCGACTATCCCAGGGGGGCCGCCTGCACGCCCGCCCTGACCCGCGCGCTCCAGTCGATGCTGGGGGCAGATGCACTGCAAGTGGCGTGAAAAATAGAGAAACCCGGTTTTTGACAAAAACCGGGTTTCTTTTGTTGACAGGTGATGATGGGTCTACTCTTGATCGCCCAACCGCAGCGCCTGGAACACGCCCTTGCGCAGCGCGGCAGCGATGACCGCGATCTGGGCGGTGACGAGCACCACCGTAAACGCCGCCGAAATCTGGCTGATGTCGTTCCAGGCGATCAGCGGCAGCAGCGTCGGCGGGCGGATCACGTTCATGTCCGCGGCCTGGAAAAAGGGGATGAACAGGTCAGAAGCCCACACGCCAATCAGCGCCCCGCCGAGCACGCTGTAGACCATCAGCACGACGTACTCGATCGACACCTGCGAGATCACTTGCAGCAAAGACAATCCTACCGCGCGCAAAATGGTAAAGCGAAACAAGCGTTCTTGCAGCGAGGCATAGTTGTAAATCAGCAGGCCGATGCCCGACAGCACCGCTGCGGCTATAAAGCCCACCGTCAACGTACCGAAAATGCCCACCCGCTCGATTTGAGCCTGCTCTTCGGCAATCTCTTCCTTGGCGTTGACCCAGCGTCCGATAAACACACCCATGGCTTCCACCTGATCTGCCAGCTGGTCGTGGTCAGCATCGTCCTCCACTTGCAGCCAGACGTCGTGCAGCAAGGTGGCTCCCAACTGATCGAACAAAAAGTCGAGGTTGCCCACCACTGCCGTCGCTTCTGCCTCGAACACGGTGGGGAAAAATTTGTACTGCCCGGCGATGGTAAAGTCGGCTTCCAGTGGTTGATCGGCGACGGTCACCCGGATATGTATCTTGTCACCGATCTGGTATTCACCGCGCCGCATGGCCTCTTCGGACAGGATCACCGCGTCCTCGCGGGTGGCCAGCCGGTTCATCAGTTCGCCCAGTGGAACCTGACTGAAATCGGGCCGCCAAAAGAGCAGCGCGGGCGCGTCCAGCCGGTCGATGCCGATAAACATGCCGCGCAGTGAGCGCCGGCCTTCAATGGACATGGATGCCCCATACAGGCCCACACGCGCGGCATTGATCACGCCGGGCAGTTCTTCATAGCTTTCCGGCGGCAAAATCCACGCTCCCTCGGTGGGGATGATCCCTTCCGAGGCATCTTCCGGGCTGACTGTCTGTTTGATCAACACGTCAGAGCCGATGGCATAATAGACGCGGTCGATCAGCCACTGGTCGAGGCTGAGCGCCATCGAGGCCATAAACGCACCCAGGCTGAGCGAGGTGATCACCAGCAGCAGCGCACTGGTGTACTGGTTGCTCTGTCGCGCCAGTTGGCGGAAAGCCAGGTACAGCGTCGCATCGCGTCCCAGCGAACTCAACCAGTCGCCGATGCGCATCAGGATGGGGAACAGGCGCACCAGCAGCAGTGAGATGGTCAGCGTAAATATCGCCGGCACTAAAAACATCAGCGGGTCTTGCTGCGCGCCCTCTTCGCCGCTGAGCGCTGCCGGCACCAGCGTGCCTTTGAGGGTCAACTGGCGGTAGGCATAGATCACCGGGATGAGCAGCAAAAAGTCCAGATAAAAGCGCTGCCAAAAGGGCTGGTCGGGCGCGCGAGCGCGGCGGCGTTCGTGAGCCACCACGCTGGTACGGGCTGCGCGCATCATGGGCCACAGGCGGGCCAAAAGCGATGCGCTCAACGCCGCGATCACCATCGGCACATTAAAGGTGGTGGGCGAAACCGGCAGCGGCTCGCGCCAGGTGAACTGCATGAAGCTCTCGGTATAGCCCATCGCCCGGGCCAGTTCGATGCCGGCCAAAATGCCCAGCGGCGCGCCCATGCCAATGATCACTGCCGCTTCGATGACGCTGATCGCGATCAATTGGCCGGCGCGCATACCCCGGCTGGCCATCACCGCCGTTTCGCGCTGCTGCCAGCGAATGGTGATCGACGAAAGCAGGCCCAGGAAATACAGCAAAAAGGCCATCACCGGCACGCTGAACGCAAACATCAGCACGGTCAGGTCGGCTTCGCGCTTGATCGCCTTGTCGATGGCCAATTCGGGCGAACTGTCCATGCGCGGGTTGGGCAGGTATTTGCCGATGATCTTGGTGGCCTCTTTGAGACCGCTCGAATAGTCTTTCATCCGCTCCGAAGAGAGCTTGCTGTCGTCCATGATAAGATACCAGGACACAAAGCCCAATTGGCCCTGGAGCAGCGGCTCGGCGGTGGTTTGATAGTCCTTGACGCGCGTGAGCAGCGCGCGGCGCAGGCCCATATCGGGGTTGCCAAACCAGAACGTGTCGCGCGGGTTCTTGGAAACCCAACTGCCGGCGATGCGGGTGCGAATGACGATCCCCTGGCGCAGGTCGCGCAGTTCGTACTCTTCGCCGACTTCAAGCCCCATCTCGTCGAACAGCGTCTTGTGTACCCACACCTGGAGCACGTCGCCGGACGGTTCGGCTTCATCCATCGATTGGCCGTCCCGAAAAGTCAGGTGGGATCCAACGCCGGGAATGAGGGTGATGTTGGTGTCCTTGAGCAAAATGGTGTTGGCCTTCCCATATTCGCTGTCCGATTCTTTGGTGCGGAAAAGCAGGCCGTTCGTTTCCATCTGCCGGTTGACGCTGAGCAGAGGCAGACCCACCTCGGAAACCAGCGTCTCGACCAGGTGATCTTGCCACACCTGGCTGTCGGCGACGGTCAGCTTGTACTGCCCGGCCGGCAGCACGTAATAGCGCAGCGAAAAGGCCGGCCGTTTGGTGGTGGCAGCGATCTCGGCCAACTGCTCACGCAGCATGACAAAACTAACCGCTTTGGCAAAGATGGGAATGCTGACCACCAGGCCAACGGCCAGCATCACACCCATGATCGACAGCAGCGTCAGCAGCGGGCGGTTAAAAAGACGTTTGAAGGCGATAAACAACATTCGGCTTGGCTCCCAGAGATAATCCACGTATAGACACAAAGGGGGATCATACTCCATGACGCTGTTCTTGTCAAACCATTCCGTCGCAAGGCCATTTGCGCGCGCCCGCGCGTTCGAGTACAATGAATCACCGGATATTTTACAGTTTTGACGGGGAGGCAAAAAATGGAACCAAGATTGTTCAAATGCAAGATCACGGTGCTCAAGGTGACGATCAACCAGGATTTGGTCGACGAATACCTGAACGTCGACGAACACTATGGGCCGTGCAGCCGCTTCCGGGAAGGGCAGACCTTTATCATCGATCAGCCCTACGAACTGCCAGCGGGATTTTGCGCCTGGGCCTGGGCCGACATTCGAAATACGATCTTGAGCATTGCCACCGGCGCGACCAAGCCGTGGTCCAAACAGCCCGGCGTCGAGGTGGTCGGCTGCACCGACTGGTACAGGCCGGTGTATTTCAAAGTCGAGCGGATCGTCGAGGCGTGACCGGGCGTGACTACATCCACTGATCTGTACCCGCCGCCCGAACAGATGGCCGATCCACAGGGCCGCGCCCGCTTTGCCTTTGTCACCTTTTTGATGCTCAACGACAGCTATCTGCCCGGCGCGCTGCTGCTGGCCTACGCCCTGCGCCGGCAGCGCACCCGGGCCGACCTGGTCTGCCTGGTCACGCCGGAAATCACCGCCGGCGCGCGCGGCGCGTTGGCCCACTTGTTCGACCACGTCGTCGACGTGCCTCAGATTTACGTGCCCCACAAGCGCCGCCAGGAGCGTCAGGATCGTCCCTATTGGTTTACCCGCCTCAATGCGCTGCGCCTCGGCGCCGACGGCGACCTGGCCCTGGGCTACCAAAAAGTGGTCGTCCTCGACGCCGACGTGCTGCCCCTCCGCTGCTACGATCACCTCTTCCGGCTCGACGCGCCGGCCGGGATCATCAACGAGGACAAGTACCATTTCATCGAGGTCAATCCCGACGGCAGTTACTTGATCCCACCCGACGCCGTGCAAACCGGCGTCTGGAACTGGCATCGCATCTATGGCGACGTTTGCCCACATGGGCAGCCCATTCCACGCGAGATCACCGACCGCGTCGAACACGATCCAACCAACCTGGGCATCCACGGTGCCTTGTTTATCTTTGAACCCGCGATGGACGAGTTTTTGGACATCCAGGCCGACCTTGAGCGCTCAAAAGTGCGCGATCAGGTCGGCGATCTGTACAACTGGCCCGATATGCAATATCTCACCCTGCGCTGGTCGGGACGGTGGACCAACGTCGATCTGCGTTTCGCGGCATTCAACGGCTATCCGGCATTATCGGTGCTGTTTGGCACGCACTTTGCCGGCCTCAAGCCGTGGCAGTTTCGCCGCGCCCAGGCCATGGCCCGCTGGGGACGCTATGACGATTTTCAACTCTGGTTTCGGGAGTACACGGCCATGGTTGGGCATGATTACCCGGCGCTGCAAAAATTCAAGCGGCTCAAGCAGCTGCTGGATGACATCGAAACCCTGAACAGGTCGCTGCGCGATGACGGACTCGTCTAGACCCCGGCTCGTCTCTTTTCACTCGGCCGGCTGGCGCGACTACCAATTGCTCGACAGCGGCGACGGGTTCAAGCTGGAGCGCTTTGGCCCATACACCTTGATCCGCCCCGAGCCGCTGGCCGCCTGGCCGCGCGCGCTGCCGCGGCAGTGTTGGGACGAGGCGCACGCCGAGTTTTTCGCCTCGGCGCGCGGCGAGCGCGGGCGCTGGACCTTTCGCCGCCCGGTCGACTCGCCGTGGGTGATGGCCTACAAGGGGCTGCGCTTCCAGGTGCAGATCACCGCCTCGCGCCACCTGGGTGTTTTCCCCGAGCACGCCGTGCAGTGGGACTGGATCGCCGGCCAAATTCGCCGCGCCGGGCGGCCGATCCGCGTGCTGACCCTTTTTTCCTACACCGGCCTGGCGACGCTGGCTGCGGCCGCGGCCAGCGCGCAGGTCACCCACGTCGACGCGGCGCGCGGCGCGGTCGATGCGGCGCGCCAAAACCAGGCCCTTTCCGGGCTGGAGGATCGCCCGGTGCGCTGGATCGTCGATGATGCGCTCAAATTCGTCCAGCGCGAGGCGCGGCGCGGCGGCCGCTACGACGCCCTGGTGATGGACCCGCCTCGCTTCGGGCGCGGCCCCAAGGGCGAGGTGTGGGAGTTCTTTCGGCACTTTCCGCCGTTGTGCGCGGCGTGCCGGGCGGTTTTGAGCGACGCGCCGCTGTTTGTCCTGCTCACTGCCTATGCCAAGCGCGCCTCGACGCCCGAACTGCGCCGCCTGATCGCCGGGATGGTAGAGGGTTTCGGCGGCGACCTCGTCGCCGGGCAGTTGGTCACCCGGCCGCGCGGCGGCGGGCGGACGCTGCCCCATTCGCTGACCGTGCGTTGGTCGGCCCGGCAGGGATGAGATTTCTCCGTCTTTATCGTAGGGCACGTTTCTGTACGTGCCGGGGACTGTGGTAGAGGTGTTGAATATGATCGAGGCCATTGTGCGCCGGTATGCGGGCGTGCTCCTGCCGCTTGCCCTGATCCTTGCTGCCTGCCAAAAGACTCCGCTGCCCGTGACGGATGTGTTTACCCCAACGCCGACCCTTGCCCCCTCTTCCACGCCCTTCCCGACCGCTACCCCCACCCTCACGCCCACCGTGGCCCTGCCCGTCCTGGCTGGCACGCCGGCGCCGCTGCCGGTGGAGCCGATCTCGCCGCAGAATGCAGAGCGGATTCAGGAATTGGCGATTTGGGGCAAGGGCAGCCCACGCCAGGTGGCCTTTAGCCCCGACGGCAAGCTGCTGGCCGTGGGAACCACAATCGGCATCTGGCTGTACGATGCAGAGACGCTCGATGAGATACGGTTCATCGAGACGCCGACCTGGGTGAGTGGCATGGCCTTCTCGGCAGACGGCTCCAGGCTCTTTGCCCAAACAGGCGCGGCGATTGTCTGGACGTGGGATACAGGCACAGGCGAGTGCTTGAACGAATGGCGATTGCAAGGCGATGTACCAGGAGAAAGCCTTTCTCGAAGAGCAGTGACTTTCTCGCCGGGCGATACCGGCTTGATCGCGGTGTCGGAATATGAGAAGATATGGATATGGGATCTCAACCAGGAAAAACGTTTGCATACACTCGAAGGCCATACTTCTCAGGTAGAAAGTCTGACTTTTTCTTCGGACGCTAAATTCCTGGCCTCCGCATCACTAGACAAAACAGTGCGAATCTGGGATGTAGAAACGGGTTTGTTGTTGCATACGCTGACGCATACGGATTATGTGGTCAGTCTTGTCTTTTCTCCTGATGACGCAATACTGGTCTCCGGATTGGCTAATGGTCAAATCTGGACATGGGATACTCGATCAGGCACTCACCTGCAAGTTCTGACGGGACATACTTCTTCTGTAGACTGTCTGGCTTTTGCGCCGGCGACAACCAGCCATAACTCGGAGCATTTAGTATTGGCCTCGGGATCCGGAGATTTCACAGTACGTATGTGGGATGTTGAAACGAGCACTCTCGTACAAACGCTTCCTAAACACGATTTTATGGTAACCGGGATTGCTTTTTCTTCAGATGGTTCCATTTTGATTTCTTTGGAGCTATTTGACGACCTCTTGAGAGTGTGGGACGCGAGGACAGGCAAGCTTGTCAATAGCATTACGGGCTATGACGAGGTATGGGCGCGGGCCATTTCGTCCACCAATATTGTCTTTGCCACCTCGGGCAGTGAGATACAACTGTGGGACGTCAGCACGGGACGCCAGGAGCGGACGATAAAAGGGCACACAGGTGATGTAACCTCTCTTGCCCTTTCTGCGAACGGCAAGACGTTAGCCTCCTGCGAACGAGCATATCGGGGAGTATGGGTCTGGGACCTGGCCTCAGAAACCCGGACGCAGATCGAAACCGGGTCCGATTGTTGGGGAATCGGGCTTTCACCGGATGGGCGGTTGGTCGCCGTCGCGGTTGATCGTAGCGTGTCTTATGTGTATGACGTGCAAAACGGGGAACGGCTCCATATCATTGGCCGAGGGTCAAGTCTATTTTTTTCTCCCGATGGCAAAAGGCTGATCACCGGCGCGGATGGCGGGATCGATGTGTGGGACGTGCCGACAGAAGAAAGGCTGACCCGCATCAGCCTTCCCGATGATGCCTCGGGATTGATGTCCATCTCATCCAATAACAAGATGGCTGCTGTGGGCACCCGAGAGGGTGTTGTTATATTGGTGGACATAGAAGAAGGCAAGATCATTCGCAGCCTGGAAGGTCTCGGAGGAGATGTAAAGAATGTTGCCTTTTCTCCCAACGGCGCCGTCGTAGCCGCCTGTGTGCGGAGCTATGTGGCTCTGCCGGACCAGGCGAGAACGGCGATCAAGCTCTGGGACGTGCGCACAGGTGAGTTGCTGAATGTGCCGGCGATGGAGGGATATATTGGCGAAACCTACAAGGTGTTTTTCACACCCGATGGCAAGTTGTTGGTATCCGTTGGAGGAGACAACGCTACGCGTCTGTGGGGCATTCCGCCATCCGAATGACCTTGTTTCCACGCTTCCGCGTCGCTCACCTGTTCCGGCGGAGACCATCGGAACAAGAAAACTCGCAAGTTGGCCTCGTGCGGCGATGGATCGCCGCGCGGGGAAAAATCGCTTTATGACCGAGGGCAGTATAACTGCAATAAAACTCACCCAACATCAAGGAGGAAGCAATGGTACGTATTTCTATCAATCCCAACGATGCGATCGGTGTGATCAGCCGCAACATCTACGGGCACTTTGCCGAGCACCTGGGCCGCTGCATTTACGACGGCATCTGGGTGGGCGAGGATTCGCCGATCCCCAACACGGCCGGGTTTCGCAATGACGTCCTCGCCGCGCTCAAGCGGCTCAAGCCGTCGGTGATCCGCTGGCCGGGCGGCTGTTTTGCCGACGACTATCACTGGCAGGACGGCATCGGGCCGCAGGCGGAGCGCCCGCGCCGGGTCAACATCCACTGGGGTGAGGTGGTCGAGTCCAACCAGGTGGGCACGCACGAGTTCGTGCGCTTTTGCCGGCTGGTCGGCGCCGAGCCGTATTTCTGCGGCAACGTCGGCTCGGGGACGGTGCGCGAGCTGCGCGAGTGGGTCGAATACTGCAATTTCCCCGGCGACAGCACCCTGTCGAACCAGCGCGCCGCCGACGGCCTGCGCGCCGGAAATGGCGGCGATCCGCTGGACATCACCTACTGGAGCATCGGCAACGAGAACTGGGGCTGCGGCGGCAGTTTTTCGCCCGAAGATTATTGCACCGAGTTTCGCCGCTACGCGACCTTTGTGCGCAGTTTCGGCCACCCGCTCTACCTGATCGCCTGCGGCCCGTCCGGCAACGACGTCGAGTGGACGACGCGCTTTTTCCGCAAGCTGCGCAAGGATTACTGGGATTTTCGCAACATCCACGCCTTTGCCGCGCACTATTACTGCGGCACGGCCGGCACGGCCACCGAGTACACAGTCGATCAGTGGTACGAGCTGATCGCCAAAGGGCTGAAAATGGAAAGCCTGGTTGTGCAGCAGCGCGCGGCGATGGACGCCTACGACCCGGAGCGCAAGATCGACCTGATCGTCGACGAGTGGGGCGCCTGGCACCCGGTCGAACCGGGGACCAACCCGCGCTTTCTCTACCAGCAAAATTCGCTGCGCGACGCGCTGGTGGCGGCGACGACGCTGGACATTTTCAACCGCCACGCCGACAAGGTGACCATGTCCAACATTGCGCAGATGGTCAATGTTTTGCAGGCCATGGTCCTCACCGAGGGAGATAAAATGCTGGTCACGCCGACCGGGTACGTCTACGAGATGTACGCGCCGCACCAGGACGGCCTGGCCGTGCGCGCGCGGGTGGAAAGCGACGAGATCGCCTTTGAAAAGGGCGTCCTGCCGGCGGTGGCGGGCAGCGCGTCGATCAAGGGCAAGACGCTGTTCCTGACCCTGACCAACAGCCATGCCCAAGACGAAATCGCGGCAACGGTCAATCTGCTCGACGGCGCGTCGGTCAGGGGCGCTACGGCCTGCGTCTTGAGCGGCGAGATTCACGCGCACAACACCTTTGCGCAGCCGGAATCGGTCTCCCCGCAGCCTGGGCCGGTCAGCGCTTCCGGTTCGTCGTTTGCCATCGACCTGCCGCCGGCCTCGGTGGTTGCCGTCGAGATCGCTTTGGGCTGAACACCCCGGCCCATCCCGGAGGCAAGAATGATCGAAAGCGTAGGTCGCGCTTCTAGTGCGACGATTAGTTGCAATTTCCAGGAGGAAAACCGATGAAATTCACCGATGGTTACTGGCAAATCCGTCCCGGTGTGACGCCCTATTACGCCGCCCACGTCCACGAGGTCGAGGCAAGGCCGGACGAGCTGATCATCTATGCGCCGACCAAACCGCTCAATCATCGCGGCGACACGCTCAACCTGCCCCTGCTGACCGTCCACCTCTCTTCGCCGGCCGAGAATGTGATCCGCGTGCGGCTCTACCACCACAAGGGCGGAGCGGTGCGCGGGCCGCAGTTCGAGCTTGAGCCGCAGCCCGCGCCCGAGGTATTGATCGAGAACCGGGAAGACGCGGCCGCGCTGACCAGCGGCCAACTGACCGCACGGGTGGAGAAACGGGGCGGCTGGCGGCTCTCGTTCCTCGACGGTGAGCGCGAGATCACCCGCAGCGACTGGCGGGCGCTGGGTTTCGTCGACACGCCGGAGGGGCGCTTTATCCACGAGCAGTTGAACCTCGGCGTGGGCGAGTGCGTCTATGGCCTGGGCGAGCGGTTTACGGCCTGGGTCAAGAACGGCCAGGTGATCGATCTGTGGAACGAGGACGGCGGCACGGCCAGCGAGCAGGCTTACAAAAACATCCCCTTTTACCTGACCAATCGCGGCTATGGCGTGTTCATCAACCACCCGGAAAAGGTCTCGCTCGAAGTGGCCTCGGAAAAGGTGGAGCGGGTGCAGTTCAGCGTGCCGGGCGAGGAACTCGACTATTTCCTGATCTACGGCCCGTCGCCCAAGCAAGTCCTTGAGCGTTACACCGCGCTGACCGGGCGGCCGGCGCTGCCGCCGGCCTGGTCGTTCGGCCTGTGGCTGACCACCTCGTTCACCACCGATTACGACGAGCAGACCGTGAGCGGGTTCATCGACGGGATGGCCGAGCGCGACCTGCCGCTGCACGTCTTTCATTTTGACTGTTTCTGGATGAAGGAATTTCACTGGTGCAATTTCGAGTGGGATGGGCGCGTTTTCCCCGACCCGGAAGGGATGCTGCGACGGCTCAAGGCGCGCGGGTTGAAAATTTGTGTCTGGATCAACCCCTACATCGCTCAGCGCTCGGCGCTGTTCGACGAGGGGATGGCAAACGGCTACCTGCTCAAGCAGCCGGACGGCCACGGACAGAAAACGTCCGTCTGGCAGTGGGATATGTGGCAGGCCGGGATGGGCCTGGTCGATTTCACCAACCCTGAAGCCTGCCGCTGGTACGGCGACAAGCTGCGCGCGCTGATCGACATGGGTGTGGATTGTTTCAAGACCGATTTCGGCGAGCGCATCCCGGTCGATGTGGTCTATCACGACGGGGCCGATCCGTCCAAGATGCACAACTATTATTCGTATCTGTACAACAAGACGGTGTTTGAGGTATTGGAAGATAAACTGGGCCGGGGCGAGGCGGCCGTGTTTGCCCGCTCGGCGACGGCGGGCGGGCAGCGGTTTCCCGTTCACTGGGGCGGCGACAGCACGGCCACATTCGAATCGATGGCCGAAAGCCTGCGCGGCGGGCTGTCGCTGTGTACGTCGGGCTTTGCCTTCTGGAGCCACGACATGGGTGGGTTCGAGCAGACCGCGTCGGCGGATGTGTACAAGCGCTGGTGTGCGTTCGGGCTGCTTTCGACGCACAGCCGGCTGCACGGCAGCAGTTCCTACCGCGTGCCCTGGCTGTTCGATGAGGCCGGGTTGGCCGGCCCGACTGCGAGTGACGTGCTCGGTTTTTTCACCCGCCTCAAGTGCCGGCTGATGCCCTACCTGTTCGGCGCGGCGGTCGAAGCGCACCAGACCGGCGTGCCGGTGATGCGGGCAATGGTGATCGAATTCCCCGACGACCCCGGCTGCGACACGCTCGACCGGCAGTACATGCTCGGCCCATCGCTGCTGGTGGCGCCGGTCTTTTCATCCGACGGTGTGGTCGATTATTACCTGCCGCCGGGCCGCTGGACACATTTTCTCAGCGGCGAGGTGATCGATGGCGGGTGCTGGCTGCGCGAGCAGCATGGCTATCTCAGCCTACCGCTGCTGGTCCGGCCCAACGCGATCGTGCCCGTCGGTGCAAACGAGCGCAAACCGGACTATCCCTTTGCTGACGGCGTAACCTTGCACGTTTTCGAGCTGGCGGACGGCGCGGCGGCCTCGGTTTCTGTGCCGACGCTCAAGGGTGACGTGGCGATGACACTTGAGGTAAAGCGGGTGGGGCAGCAGGTGCGCATCCGCGCCGAGGGGAAATCGGCGGGCTGGTCGGTGCTGCTGCGCGGCGTTGAAAAAGTAAAAGGCGTTACCGGCGGGGCGGCGCAGGCCGATCCGCTGGGGGCGCGGATCATCCCGGCGGCGGGGGAGAGCGAGTTGATCTTGGAGCTAGAGTGCTAGTGGGTCGTTTGTAATGTTTGTAGCCATTTTCAGGCGCAAACAATGGCACTATCTGTGCCAAATGACCCACTTGCAAAAAAAGCCTCACCGGCTAACAAAGCGGTGGGGCCTTTGGTAATCATGTTTACTCTTTTTTGACAAGAACCGGAGTTTGATGTTCAGGAATACCCTGTAGTCTGATTTGCACACATCCAAATTTGTAAGCCTCTTGGATGGTGCGCCCGGCGCCCAATGCTTGATAAAAGCCAACAGCAAAAGCAATCGCCGCCCGGTCGCCAATTTCCTTGTTCATCCCAATCACATAATTGATGTGTTGGGCTATCGCCTTGGCCTGAATATCACTGTAACAGGCGTTTAGCACCACACAATTGACCCGATCGGCAAACAATTCAAACAGCGCCGCCAACGCATCCGGCTGTACATCCTGCTTTTCACCTGTTTCATTTTCAAACCATAATGCGCCGCAGGCCGTACCGTGCCCAGAAAAGTGAACGATTTGCGGTTCTTTGTCCAGCAAAGCCTGGCTGATGTCTGCTGGCCGGGCAGATAGTTGTGGCAATTCCAGTTTGAATTGATCGCGCAACCGGGCAAGCTTGAGTTTCTCTTCCAGCTCTCGAAACTCTCTACCCAGATGCAAGCGGGAGGCATCTGTCGGATCGGCGGCAATAAAAAGAATCGTGGTCTTGTCGGGCGGACGCCCCGGAACATGGTCTGGGGTGTTTGGCGTGACAGGTTGAGGTGGGATTTGCTGCGCGGTGGATGCTGTCGAAACATGATATTGGGATGACAAATCGGGAAAATGGGCGGCGATCTCGGCCATTTGCGGCGACAGCGCACCGCCTGTTACCCGGAGCAGATCGAGCAGACAGGTTTTGATTAGCTCCCACTGCGCGTCAATGGCGCGACGGGCGCGCAGTTTTTCTTCGGGCCGATCTGAAGTTTGGATAGTACGTTGGTATTCGCTGATGATGTGATAAGATTCTAGAATGTTGTTTTCAAGTTCTTGATGTACACCCATGCCGTGTCCCCCTCGTATTCGTCAGCCCTCTTGGATGTGCGACAGGGTTGGCCCTTTTTTCAATCCTGTCCAAAACAGCATCGTTTTGAAAACCTTGCCGGCAGTGTATTGAACCCGCGTCCAGCCGCGCGCTTCGTGGTTGACCGGCGGCAGATCGACCAAGATCAACCCTTCTTCCGGCGGCACATAGAGCAGCGTCTTGACCGGGCCGATCTGGTCATAGGTCTCTTGCCCCGGCGTCACCTCGACCTGAACCGGAAACTCGATGTCGCGATAGCCAGCCTCGGTCAGCAGGATATACTGGCTGCCCGGCGCCGAGTTCTTGAGCAGCCGGTGTACCAGGATTACATCTACGCCAGACAGTTCCTCAAAGCGGCCAATGCTGTAAAAGAGCGCCTGGCCACTGTGCACGATCAATTTCAGACGCAGTTTGCTGAGGTTGGTACAAAAGCCACACTCGCAGGTGTTGGTCTTTACCAACTCGGCGATTTTGGCCGCAAATACCTCGAAAAAAGCGAGCAACTTTTGACCGATTTGACGCCGCACCTCAGCCCAGGCGTCATCATCCTCGTTTCTGACGGCATACATAAAGACGGCATCGCCTTCCAGCTTGGTCACTTGCAGCGGAATTTCGACCTGGAGAATGATCGTCTGGATCAGTTCGCTGATTGCCATCTGCGCATGGATCAGTTCTGCCTTTTGCTCGACCATAAAGCGGGTATAGCCGCTGATGTCGGCCAGGATCAGCACAACGGGTTGTTCACCGGGTTTCATTGCACACTTCCCTGCCGTCAGGCACTTTTTGCTCTGCCGGCTGAATGCCCCCGTTCAAGACGATAGTTTAGCTGGGCCAGCGCCTCGCGCACGCCGGCCTCCATATCGACGTGCGAGGCCACCGCGCTCAGGTCGACGTTCAAATCGGCCAGCCGTGCAGCCACGTCGGGATTGACGCCGACCAGAATGCACTCGGCGCCGATCAGCCGCGCGCCGTTCACCGCCTGGATCAGCGCCTCGGCGGCTTCCCGGTCGATCACCGGCGCGCCGGTCACGTCGAGCAAGGCGACTTGGGCGTCGTACTGTTGAATGCCGTCCAGCAGGCTGGTCAGGAGTTGATCGGCGCGGGCGGCGTCGAGCACGCCCACCACCGGCATGGCAATGATCCGCTCCCAGATCGGGATGGCCGGAAAGGCCTGCCGGCGGATGGTGTCCAGCAGCGTTCGTTGCGCCTGGTTGGCCTGGCGCACCTCGATCAATGCTTGCTCTAGCGCGCGTGTACGCTCGGCCACCTGCATTTCCAGGTCGGCGCGCATGTCTTCCAACTGGCGCTCGCGCTGCCGCGCCTGGCGCAGGTTGGCCCGCGCCGTGCCGATCGCCTCGGCCAGGCTGCCGGCGGAAATCCAGGCCAGTGCGGTGAGTAGCCAGATGCCGATGAGCCGCCCGGCGATTAGCAAATCGGCAGGGAAAGGCTGGTCGGAGGGGTGCAAGCGGGCGTTCCAGTGGCTGCCGGTTTCCAGCAGGGCAATCAGCAGATAAAAGCCGCCCAGTCCGACGGCCACCATCAACGGCACACCACGGGCGAGCAGCAGTGCGGCGGCCAGTACCGCCACCGGGATGAGCATCGGCGCACCGCCGCGATGTCCATACAACAGCAGCAGAATGATCACCAATGCGCACAACACCAGGACGATCATCCAGGCGGCTATCCTGAACCGGCCGCGTCGGTTGACGACGTACACGCCGGCTGTAAAGGCAGTGGTGGCCAGGCCGATGAGCACCAGCAGCGGGCCAGCGTCAAAAAGGCGGGCCTGCCAGGCTGCCAGCCCCACAGCGACATAGATCGCCAGGCCGGTGATGAACCAGATCAGCAGCGCATTGATCATCCGCGCGCGGCGGGCGTCTTCCGGATCGGGCAGGTCACTGTCCAGCAAGTGGGTCAGGTTCCAGAGTTTCATCAGCCGCTGACGAGCCTCCTTCCCATGCGCCCCAGCGCGTATTCGATGCCACTTTGCAGGTCGAGGCGGGTTACAATCTGCTCCAGATTGATGCCCATACGCACCAGCGATCGGGCAATGTCGGGGCGGACACCGGCGAGCACACATTCAGCGCCCAACAGCGCCAGCGCATCGACCGTTTGCAGCAGCGCGTTGGCGACCGGTTCGTCCATGGCCGGTATGCCGGTCAAATCGAGCAGCGCCAGCCGCGCATTGTGCTGCTCGACGCCGTCCAGCAGGTCTTGCATCAAGCGCTGCGCGCGCGTCACATCGAGCGTGCCCACCACCGGCATGACCACCACCCGGTCAAAGATGGGAATTACCGGGCTGGAGGCCTGGCGCAGCTCGGCGGCCAGCCGCAACTGTGCGGCGTCGCTGACCTCGAGTTGATCCAGGAGCGTCTGCTGCTCGGCCACGCGCGCTTCGAGTGTGTGCAAAAGGGTATTCTTTTCTTCGTCGGCGGCCTGAAGCGCCTGCATCTGCTCGGCGAGCAGTTGCGCTTGCTCGCGCTGCGTGCGATAAATCCAACTGCCAAACACGGCGGTCAACCCGGCGAGTAAAAAAGAGACCAGCGCAAAATTGAGCACGGCCTCGGCCGCCGGCAGCTCGATGCGGGGCTTGAACCAACCGGCAGTCTGCGCCCAGACCAGTGCGCCATACACCACTGATGAGAGCAGCGCCACGGCAAAGCCCACTCGCACGCCGAGGGTCAGGCCGGCCGCGGCGACGATGAGCATGAAAAGCATCGTGTTGATGCTTTGGTAGCCCTCTTGCACGATGTAAAAGGAGACGCCAAGCAGGTTGATCGCCAGCAGCAGCACAACGCTCCAGCGAATGTAGCCCCAGCGAGCCAGGACATAGACCACTGTCATCGCCACCAGGAAAACCAGGTCGATGACGGGGTTCACCGGCGTGCCGTCGGCCAGGATCAGGAGGGCCAGGTCGAACAACCCAAACACGGCCGCCATCACGAACAATGGCAGCGCCAAGGCATACACGGCGCGTTCCTGAAGCGCCCGGTCGGGATCGTCCGCGCGCGGCGTTACCCACCGGCGTATCCAGCGCACAATGCGCAAATTGGGGACAGTTTGCAAGATCATAGAACTTGGCCCGATTCTTTATACAGACCCAAACCCGTAACTGCTCACCTTTCCGGAAGTGCGGGCAGCAATCTGCGCCAGCAGGTCGGCTACCCCTTCTTGCAGCGTGCTGTAGCGGCCGATCTTGGACAAATCAAGCTCCAGGTAGATCAGGGCTTGAGCCACGTTCGGCTGCACGCCGACCAGGCGGCACTCGCAGCCGAGCATTTGCGCGCCCTGCACAGCCTGGAGCAGCCCGCGCGCCGATTCGACATTGAGCGCGGGTACGCCGGTCACGTCGAGCAGGACAAAATCGGCCTTGTAGCGGGCAATGCCGTTCAGCATATCATCGAGGAGCAGCCCGGCGCGTTCGGCGTCGAGTTCGCCGACGACGGGCATCACGATCAGCCCTTCAAAGAGCGGCAGCACCGGCGCCGATATGGTGCGGATCGTCTGCAGCAGCCGTTCCTGATCGCGCGTTGTTTTTTGCAGGCGCGTAATCAGACTGGTCCGTTCCCGCGAGAGGGCCTCTGCCTCGTCGACAAAGTGGAGCATTTCGCCCAACCGGCGGGTGGAAACCTGGTCCAGTTGACGGTCGAGTGTGTAGAATAACAGACTGATCACGACCAGGCTGACACCGAGGATCAAGACATTGATCTCCAGGGAATGATCGGGAGGAGGAAAGAGTGAGGGCAGCAAGTCGGAAAACTGCCACGCGCCGATACCCCAGTAGGCGAGCACGCTGATCGCCGCAAAAACCAGGCCGTTGCCTGCCCCGCCGAGCAGCGTGGCCAGGGCCACACAAAGCGCATAGCCCACCACCAACGGCACGTGCCACCCGCCGGCAGCCAGCAGCACGGTCGCTGTGCCCCAAATCGCCATCGGCAAGAGGCCGGCCGCGATCCGTAGATGGCCGTTGCGGCTCAACCCCCAGACGCCTGAGCAAGTGGCCGCGGTCAACATGCCGACGATCAGCGTGACCGTGGCCGGGGCAATGCCGATCAGGATCAAGACGGCGCTGACGAGTACGACAAGCACGGATATCGTGCCGATGAACAGCGCGGCGACGTTGAGCAAGAACTCGCGCCTTGCGGTTCCTTCATCGGTCGATCTGGGACGAACCATGTCGTTCAGTCGATCCAGCACATGCCCTCCTGCGGTGAATGACAGTGAATGAATGAAACTATTATAACATCAAACAAAAACATCGGCCATCACAAGAGCATAACAATCCATCTACAGGGCCAGCCAGCCGGCGATGCGCTGCCAGAGCGGCGGGCCGAGGATCAACAGTCCGACGATCACCGCGACCAGGGCGGCAATCAGCACGGCCCCGGCGGCCACATCTTTGGCAATCTTGATCAGCGGATGGTACTCGGTGGTCGCTGCGTCCATCGCCGCCTCGGCGACGGTGTTGAACATTTCGGCGGCCAGCACCAGGCCAATGGTCAGGGTGAGCACGGCCCACTGGATCGCGCCCAGGCCCAGGTAGGCGCCCAGGACGATCAGGGCCAGCGTCGCCGCCGCGTGGATGCGCATGTTTTGCTGCGTGCTCAGCGCGTGCCAGACCCCGGCAAAGGCATGACCAAAGCTATGTACCAAAATCTGCCACGGCGAGCGCGGTCGAAGGGGTTTCCCCGGCATGGCTAGACCTCGATCCGGGCCAGGATCGCATCCTGGCGCGCCCACATCAGAGCTTCCTGTTCCGGCGTTTCGTGATCATAGCCGAGCAGGTGCAAGATGCCGTGTACGATGAGCAGGCGCAGTTCGTCATCGACGCTGTGCCCCTGCTCACCGGCCTGCGCCAGCGCGCGCGGGTAGGAGACGATCACGTCACCCAGGTAAGGCGGTTCGTCCGGCGCGCCGACAAAGGGCGATTCGGTTTCTTGTTCGACAAAAGAGAGCACGTCGGTCGGGGCGTCGACGCCGCGAAACTGCGCGTTGAGGCCGTGGATTTCGTCGTCGTCGGTGATCACCACGCTGAGGTCGGCTTCGGGCGCGATGTTTTCTTGCGCCAGCACGACGCGGGCAATGGCTTCAACCCATTCGGCCGCGACGGCTGTGCTAAACTGCGGGCGAATCAGCACCTGGATCATGTTGTCCTTCCTTGCTCCATATCGTATCGGGTTCGCTTGGGTCTGGCGTTTCGGCGGCCGCGCCGGAGTCCGGGGGCGCTTGAAGCAGCCCGGCGGCCGGGGCCGGCAGTTCCTTTTCTGTGGGCGGATACTGCACGCGCGGGTGGAATACGCCCTGCAAGGTGTCGATAAAGGAGCGCGTTACCGTCTCGATTTCTTGCAGGGTCAGCGGCGCGTGGTAGAGCTGGCCGCTGGAGATTTGGGCGGCGATCAGCTTGCGAATGAGCGCCTCCAGTTCGTCGGCATCGTGCGGGCGCACGCTGCGCACCGCGGCCTCACAGGTATCGGCCATCATCACGATGGCTGTTTCCTTGCTCTGCGGTCGCGTCCCCACGTGGCGATAGTCCTGCTCGCGCACCTGGTCGGCGCCTGCTTCCTGTTTGGCCTTGTGATAAAAATAAGAAATCGTCGCCGTTCCGTGATGTTCTTCGATAAAAGCCTGCAACACCCGGGGCAGACGGTACTTTTTCGCCAGCGCCAGCCCTTCGCTGGTGTGGCTGCGGATGATCTGCGCGCTCGTTTCCGGGTCGAGCAGATCGTGCGGGTTGTCGCCGTCCATCTGGTTTTCGGTGAAAAAATAGGGCCGCATCGTCTTGCCAATGTCGTGGTAAAATGCGCCCACGCGGGCCAGCAGCGCGTCGGCGCCCACGGCTTCGGCGGCCTGCTCGGCCATATTGCCGACCATAATGCTGTGATGGTAGGTGCCGGGCGCTTTGATCAACAGATCGCGCATCAAGGGATGCGTGGGCCGGGCCAGGTCTACCAATTGCAGCGAGGTGGTGATCTGGAAAACCTGGCCCAGCAGGTAATAGCCGCCCAGGGTGAGGATGGCCGTCAGCGCGCCGTTGATCAGGCCAGCAAAGCCCAGTTGAGTCAGCCAAAGGGTATCGAAATTGTCGCCGAGCAGGGCAAAGGTGGCCAGCGTGATCACATTGGCCGTCATCACATAGCTGCCGGCCCAGACAAAGGTGTTGATGCGCTGCACGCGGCGGATGGCAAACAGACCAACCAACCCGCCAGCCAACTGGTACCAGAACAGGTCAAGCTGTCCCTGAGTGAGATAGCCGACGATCAGGCAGATGATCAGGTGAACTACCAGGCCGACGCGCACGTTCAGAAGCGCCGATGCCAGCATGGCGGCCGTTCCCAGCGGTATCAGATAAGGCTGGAATTCGGCCAATCCGACGCCCCACTTGGCGACAAAGGCGAACAGGAGGAGGAGGAGCAGCAGCAGCAGCAGGTAACGTGGCGCTCCGTATATCTGAGGTTCGGCATTGGCCAGGTATACCGAAGTGGCAACGGCAAAGAGCAAGGCGACCAGGACCGCGCTGCCGGCGGCGAACCAATTTGGGCCAGGGCTGCTCAAACCCAGCGCGGCCAGCGCCTCCAGGTCTTCATCATCGACGATTTCGCCGCTGCGCACGACGACCTGGTTTTGTTCCAGGGTACGCATCTGGGGCTTGACGGCGTCCATTGCCGCCTGGCGGGCCTGATCGGTTTTTTCGGCATTATAGATGCGGTTGGCCTTGACCAGCGCGCTGGCAATTTCATCAACGATGGCCGTCTGCGTTTCACTCAGGTCGAAACCGATCAGCGTGCGCACCTGGCGGCGGCTTGCGTCTTCCTGACCGCTCTTGATCTCGCGCTTCATAATCTCGTCGAGCACCCGGCGCGTTTCGAGCTGCACGGTTTTCCATTGCGTTTCGTCGAGTGCGAGCGTATCGCTGATCACTTGGGCGGAGAGCGGCACGGCGCGGATGCTTTGCAAGGCAAAATGACGGTATTCCTGGGAGGTGTAGGGGTCGGCGCGCACCGAGTCGATAAAGGCAAGCACTTGCAGGGCCAGGCCAACCTGCTCGCGGCCAACCTGGCGATCCAGCTGGTCATAAACATCGACGACGGCGGCGGCAGCGCGTTGTTTTTCGGCCTTGGTGCGGAGATCGCTCACAAATTCGACGCGAAATGGCGCAATGATGTCCTGACCGGCGGCCTGTCCTTTTTGAATCGTGATCTGGGGGGACAGCACCAGGTCCGACGCCAGAATAAAGCTGAGGCCCGTCGTCAGCAGCAGACCAAAGAACACGATCTGCACACTGCTTCGAGCACGCCACCTCGTCTGTGCTTGCCTTGTCACGCCAGTGCTCCCGGGTGCAGACTAGGCTTTCGCAAGCAGTTCGCGCACCACTTGGCTGATCAAGCGGCCGTCGGCGCGGCCCTCAAGTTGGGGGGTCAGTTCGCGCATCACCTGGCCCATTTGCTTGGGCGAATCTGCGCCAATGCGGGCGATCACCTGGCGGGCGACGTCGGCGATGGCCTCGCGGCTCATCATCTGTGGCAGGTATTGCTCGAGGATTTCAATCTCGGCGCGGGTTTGCGCCACCAGGTCGTCGCGATTGCCCTTTTCATAGTCGAGGATGGCGTCTTGGCACTGGCGCACCTGTTTTTGCAGTACGGCGATTTCCTCGGCTTCGCTGAGGTCGGCGTTCTTGTCTACACGCGCATTTTTGAGCGCCGCCATCGCCATGCGGATGGTTCGCTTGGCCGCTTCGTCCTGGGCGCGCATAGCGTCCTTCAAGTCGGTCATCAATGTTTCCTGGATGTTCATATTTTTACTCCATCTATCGAGTGTTGATTGGATCGGGGCCTCTAGCCGGGATGCCGGCGCAGCAGCGCCACGATCTCTTGACCGTAGGTTTTGCGTTCCCAATCGTTCAGGATCGCGACATCGTCGAGGCGGGCCAGCGAGGCCGGGTCTTGACGGGCCAGTTCCAGCAGCGTCGCATTGGACAGGATCACGTCCGGCTCGACGCCGCGCGTTTGGGCGCGCTGCTTGCGCCAGGCACGCAGCATCTCGTAGCGTTTTTCGGCGGCCTGGCTGGGGCGATGGATGTGATTGTGGGGAGGACGCTCGGGCGCGGGGTGTTCTGCTGCCTGCGCGATGACCTGGAGCAGTTGCTGGCGTCGCTGGCGCGAAAGGTGACGCGGGATACCTTTGATTTTGTCCAGTTCGGCCAGAGTCTTGGGCCGCTGCGCGCTGATCTGCACCAATACCGAGTCGTTAAAGACCTTGAAGGGTGGCTGATCCATCGCCTGCGCGCGCTGATCGCGATAGATGTACAATGCGCGCAGCACCGACAGGCCGGCCGGATCGAGGTCCTGGTTGCCCTTGATGCGCCAGAAATCGTCAGGATCGAAACCCCGCCCGCTCCACTCGCTTTGAGCGACCTCGTCAAAGGCGGCGCGTGCTTCTTCCAGCCGGTTTTGAGCGACCAGTTGGGCGCAGAGTTTTTCGCGCAGCGGCAGCAAAAAGTGCGTGTCCAGTTGGGCATAGTGCAGTTGTTCGCGCGACAGGGGGCGCTTGCCCCAGTTGGTGCGCTGCATCCGTTTGTCGGTGTCGATGCCAAAGTGAATTTCCAGCAGGCTGCCCAGCCCGTACTGCTTGCAGCCAACGATGCGGCTGGCGATCATGGTGTCAAAGAGGTTGGCGAACGAAAAGTCCAAATCGCGCCGCAAGACCATCACGTCATACTCGGCGGCGTGAAAGACTTTTTCGACCTCTGGATCGGCAAACAGGCCGCCCAGCGGCGACAGATCAACGATGGACAGCGGATCGACCAGATAGTCGTATCCCGGTATCGAGAACTGGATCAGGCAGACGCGCTCGGTGTAGGCATACAGGCTGTTCGACTCGGTGTCGACGGCCAGCAGCGGCGACCGGCGCAGCCGATCGTACATTTCGTTAAAGGATGCTTTTGTGTCTACCAATATCGGTGATGGCAATTCAGATGTGTTCATAGCAGACATTATAGCATAGTTTCGATGATTGCGAAAAGCATCCACTGACCTCAGCCCGTGGCCCTTTTTGAGGTCCGTTTGCGGCTGGCACAGAGCGATGGTATAATTACCCGCAATTTGAATTGGATCTTGTCCTATGAGCCAGACCCGGCGCACCCGTGTCCTGCAAACGATAGCCTATATTGTCTCCGCCCTCGTTGCCCTGAGCATGATCCTGAGCCTGATCGGTCCGCTGTTGTTCAGAGATGTGACCGACATCCCGGCCCAGCATCCCACGGCAACCTGGCCGCCCACCTGGACGCCTGCACCAACGGCGACCGCGCTGCCGCAGATCACGCCGATGGTCGTGGAACCACCACTCCCACCGACGGCCTCGCCGACGGTTACACCGACCTTGAGCACTGTCCCCACGGCGACGCCGCAGGCCGGCCTGGCGTTGCCCGGTGAGCCTGTCGCCCGGCGAGAACCCGGCCTCATCACAACAGATATATCAAACGCCAGGCTGCTCACGCAGGCATCTATCGAGCCGCTGGATATGATCCGACGTCGCCCGACAAGCTGAACCCAAACCGCAACAGGTGAAAACAAGAGGCTGCGATTTTCGCAGCCTCTTGTTGGTTTAGCGCTTCTTTTCCCACAACTTGCGCCAGCGGTGCCCGATGCCCCAGCGGAAAAGCACCGTGCGCAGGTCGCGCCAGGCAAAATCGGGCTGGAAACGGGCCGGGTTCTTTTTGCCGAACCGCTCGCCCACATAGGCCATGGTGATCCGTTCGACCAGCTTGGCCGCGTCGGAATTGCTCATCTCGGCCGAGAGCGTGTATCCATATTCATTTGGCGTTTGCGCCGGCTGCATCGCCAATCCCCACCACGTCCCTTGCTTGACCATCTTTTCGTAATACGCCTGCGCCGGGCGCTCCTCGCTCATCTGCCGGCGGCCCAGCCACCATGCCCCGGCGATGATCAGGACACCGATCAGCACAATGCCGCCGACGCGGGTCATGGTACGGATGCGCTGCTCGCGCTGCTGCCGGGCCATATACTCGGCAAAAGCCTCCGAACCGAGGTCTGAGCCGTAATACTCTTGGTCGCGTGGGATGTTGTTGAGATAATCCTCCCAATTTGGCTGGTCGCCGAACGGCGGGCGGGCGGGGTCGTCGTTGAACGTGCGCGGGCGGACGATGATCGGCTCGCTGGCCGTCGGCTCAAATTCGATCCAGCCAAAGCGGGGCAGGAAAACCTCGACCCAGGCGTGCGAGTTGTTTTCGCGTACGCGATAGGCCCCCAGATCGCGCTCGTATTCGCCGCGTGTGTACCCGGCTGCCATTCGCGCCGGAATGCCCACCGCGCGGGCCAGCACCACCATCGCCGAGGCGTAATAGTTGCAGTAGCCTTCTTTGCTCTCGAACAAAAAATAATCCACCCGATCCTGAACGTCGGGCGGCGGCATGGGGATGGATTGATTGTACGTGTACTCGCGCAAATAATCCTGGATCGCCGCCGCCTTGTCGAAAGCGTTGTCATGCGGGGCGGTAATTTCCCGCGCCAGGTCATACACGCGCGGCGGCACAACGCTGGGCAGTTGCAGGTAGCGGCCGATCCATTCGGGATAGTCCTGCCCGGCGCTGCGCATCGCTTCGACATCGGCAGAAGGAATGGTCGAAACGGCCATATACGACTCGACGTTGCCAAATTTAAAGCGGCTGTTGGCATGTACGATCGATTCGACGGCACGCATGCCATCCGCAGACGTGGCTTCATAGTATTCCACGCGAGCAGGCATGCTGAACTTTTCGGGCTGGCCCAGGGCAAAGATCTGTGTGGTTTCCGGCATATAGATGGTGTAGGTCTGGGTGATCGTGCGCCGTGCCTCGTAGGCGAGCAATTCGCCCGGCGGCATGCCGGAATCGGCAAAGGCCGTCTGGGTGTCCGAATAGGTCCAACCGCTGCCGTCATAGGTATCATAAACTGCCGCGCGCCAGTAGCGCCCGGTAGAAGCCTGCACGTCCATCAACGTGGTATTGCCCAGGTTCACCGGCCCGCCGAGAACCAATGTTCCACCAAATGAGGCATAGGTGGGCATGATGCGCTCGGATTGAAGGGTCGAAAAGAGGCGAATCCACTCGCTCTTGACGCGTTCCCATGGCTCGCTAAAACGCGAGAAAAAGACCTCTACCTTTTCACTGGTCGCCGCGGTAGGGATGACCCAGGCCATGACAATCGAGACCAGGGCCAAAATAGTGCCATATCGCAAAAAGGTGTAGACCATGTCGGTGCTAAAGCGGACATGATGCTTGCGCCATTCGGTTTCGTAAAGGTACAACGTGAGACGGGCGGTAAAGAGCAGGGCCAGCAGCATAAAGGGCACGATGAAAAAGCTGATGCGTTCCGGGCCATAGTAGAGGTTGATGGTCAGGGTAATGCTGCACGGCAGCAGCGTGGCCCACAGCACGTGCGCGCGAAACGAGGTCCATACGGCCATATAGGTCAACACCCAGGCCAGGATGCTCATCACCACGGCAAACATCAACGGATCGGTGCCCAATTGGCCGCCGAGCACGGTGTCGCGCACCCAATCGGCGATGCGAAAGCCCATTTCGAGCAGCTTTTCGCGCGGCGCAAAAGTCGGCGGCAGCCGGTAGCTGAGCACAAAGGCGTTCCAGGCAATGCCATAGATCGCACTGAACAGGTGCGCCAGGATGCCCGGAAAGCGGCTTTTGGCCAGCATCAGCCCGCCGACCAGAGCGCCCAGTGTGACCAGAACCAGCCCTTGCAGTTCCGGGTCGTAGCCGGCCTCATTGATCGATCCGGTGACAATGATCAGCATGATGCTCAAAAAAATAAAAGCCGACCATCCTTCCTGAACGCTAAACTCGAACAATGGTCGTTTTTTTATCGCAGTCGTCATCGCCTGTTCTCCACTCGTGAGGAATAGGGCCTATCCTCCAAGATCATGGTCTTTTGGACAAGAATTTCGTCCCAGGCAGACAGGCCCTGTCCAGTCGGCACACATGCCGTTCCAATTCAGTCGGGATAGGATGCCGCCATTATACACCACCTGAGCGAGAAAAATCAAACAACGCATCAGCGCCACGGGCGACGGATACACGCTCCGTCGGTGTTTGCGCATATCGTCTATCTGGCGAGTGCGGAGCGCATCTGGGATATACGAGATGCGGTCTTAATGTGTGCGCCGTTCCTTGAGCTTGAGCGTAAGGGCGGCCAGTACGTGAAAGCCGACGGTAAAGCCGGCTAGGATGCCCCAATTCTGAAACAGTCGCATTTGCGTACACGGCTTATCCAGTACAGCGATTGTTTCCACCTCGCCGCCGGCGACCGTGCGGGTCACGGACTCGGTACACTCGAACCCGAGTTGAAAGTCGAACCGGCTTTGGCTGTCGATGGGCGTGGTATAGGTCATGGTGTCCGTCACCGTCCTGGAGGTCTCGACAAGCTCGGTGGTCAGACACATACAGGTCGCCACCTGCTCAGGCGGCAGTTCGAGCGGCGGCGGCAGCGTTTCAGTGTCGGTGATGGCGCAGTTGCAGGTGATCGGCCCGGCGCCAAGCGGCACCGTATAGCTGATGGTCTGCGTTTCGCCCAATTCGGGCACGTCTTGGGTGATCGACATTTCCTGCTCGATGTCTGGGATCACTCGGGAGCGGCTCAGTTCGTTGAGCGTGTTCAAACGGGTCGACGCGCCCATTGCGTCCAGCGACCAGCGGGTGATCGTCACATACGAGATGGTTTCTGTGATCGGGTTCAAGTCAAAGAACGCGCCGGCAAAGATGATGTGGATGATAAGAATGGGCAAAATGATATATACCGCACTGTTGTTATCGGCAAAACTCGATATCCACAGCCCCAGGGCGATGCTGGCCCATATCGCCAGCAGCAGCGAAATGTACAGTTCGACCGCCGCCGGCAAGAGCAGCGAATGGACGGGCAGCCTGACTCCCAGGCCGATCACCAGCAGCAGCGAGAATCCCTGCACGAAACTGAACCCGCCCAGCACCACAAACTTGGACATCAGGTAAGGCCACAGGCGCAGATTGATCATCCGCTCGCGCATAAAGATGGCCTGTTCCTTGATAATTTCAAAAGCTGCGCCAAAAATGCCCAACAGCACGCAGGCAAAAGCCATGATGAACAACAGCGTTTGCGCCCGGTTGGCGACGACATAGCTGGCGTTGGGGTTGCGCGCGATGCCGTTTTCGTCGACGTATCGCTCGCACGCCTGGACCGCGCCAAGTGAGTCCCAGCTGCCGGCCTCGACGATGCCCGCATCCTCGCACACCGACTGGGGCAGCATATCCAGCCGCAGGCGATAGTCGATGCACCTATCCACCGCATCCGGATCGTCCTGCCAATCGGCGGCGGTCACAATGCCTGCCCTTTCACAAACCGAATCGTACTTGCCGGTCAGCCAGAACGGCCTGGAAACCAGCAGCATCATCAAGCCAATGAGCGGCATCACTGCCAGCAAGATGAACAGGCTGAACTTGCTGCGGCTGACCAGTTCAAAATAGCGCCGGGTCAGAATCGAAAACTGACGCACATTGCCGATCAGTCCCAGCCCAGGCGCTTTGCCCTTTTCCGCGAGTGCGCGCGGCTGCGCCTGAAAAGCCATGCGTTTTTGCACGTACTGCTGGTGCAGCGGCGAACTCGAAAACTGCTGCTGCCAGCAGTCCACGTCGGCCGGCTTGATCAATTTCAGGTAAATATCAGCAAAGCTCTGCACCCCGAAAAATTTGAGCGCCTCTTGAGGCGGCCCGAAAAAGACCAGCTTGCCGCCGTAGCCCAGAAAGGCCACATGATCGCACAAGCCCACATTGTCGGTGGCGTGGGTGATCAGGATGACCGTCTTGCCCGCGTCGGACACCCGCTGCATATCGTACATCAGCTTTTTTTCCGTGCCCGGATCCAGGCCCGAACTCGGCTCATCGAGGAAAAACAGGTCCGGATCGGCCAGCATTTCCACGGCAATGTTGACCCGTTTGAGTTGGCCGCCGCTCAGAGTAGAAACCACATCCTTTTTCTTGTCGAGGATATCAAGCCGTTCCAGCGCATCATCGATGCGCCGCTCGATCTCTTGCGGCCGCGTGTCCGGAGGCAGGCGCAGCCGGGCGGCATAGCGCAGCGCGCTCTCGACGGTCAGATCGCGGTGGACGATGTCTTGCTGGGGCACATAGCCCATCATGGAGCGATATTGATCCTGGTGCGCGTAAAAGTCGTCGCCGTTGAGCAGCACCTGTCCGTTGGTCGCGCGCACCTGACCGTTGAGTGCCTTCATCAACGTGCTTTTGCCCGCGCCCGACCCGCCGACGACAGCCACAAATTCGCCGGGTTGAATAGAAAAGGTCACGTCGTTCAGGATCAGCTTGGGCTTGCCCGTCTTGCGATCGATCACCTCGCGGCTCAAGTTTCTGGCATCCAGCCGCACCAGTCCCACCTGCGCCGAGGGGGCCAGCCCGCCAGCAGTGTAGGACAGCCGGAACGGGCCAATCTGGATCGCGTCGCCCGGCCGGAGCTGCTGGCTGGTGATGCGCTGTCCATTGACAAACGTGCCATTGGTCGAATTGAGGTCGGTCAGCACATCCCCCTGTGGGCCGCGGTCGAGACGGGCGTGCTGCCGCGAAACCTGCGGCGAAGGCAGAGGAATTTGGCACTGCGGGTCACGGCCCAGAATCAGCGAGATGATGCCCACGGCGGCAAACATGCTCGTGTTGACCATCATCGTATGGCGGTCCGGAGAGCGGCTGCGCTCGTCCTGATAGGTCAGGCTGATCGAGTTGCCCTGCGGATCGCCGATGCGCACCACGTCGCCGTTGACCAGTGAATGGGGCACGTCGGGGGTGATGCGCTGCCCGTTGACCACGGTGCCATTGGTCGAATGCAGATCGGTGATTTGATAGGCCCCGTCGGAGAAATCGAGCCGGGCGTGATGGCCGGACACGGTGAGGTAATTCAGCATCAGGTCGTTGCCGGGGGCGCGGCCAATGGTCAGCCGCAGTTTGTTGAGTGGAAAGGTGCGCGGCGGCTGCTCGGGCGAGCGGATCAGCAGCGATACCCCGGCCAGGTCCGGCGTTGGGCCGCCCAATGTCCGGTCCCCGGCGAGGGTACGCTCCGGCGCGGGCCGCTCCGACGCAGGCCGGACAGTTGCCTGTGGCATTGTCGCCTGCTGGACGATGGTCTGGTCGGATAAATCGTTGTTCAAGGGTGCGCCGCAGTTGGAACAGAAGCGGCGGCCGGGCCTTTTTTGTGGGTTCCCACAGTGGGGACAAAACGTGGACATTTGCTCTCCTTTTCGCCAAGCAAATTCAGTATAACACAAACAGGAGAGCAATGACAAGGGAACAAGTGGATGGGGCGCATTTCAATCCTGGGGCGAGTTTTTGAGGAGTCAGGCACGCCTCGCGCCTGACGACGCAATACGATACGCAATCGAGGCGGCACGGCGTTGTGGAACAACGGGGCGTGCCGCTCTCCTCGTTTGGAATGTTATGTCGAACTGCCCCCAAAATGAAATGCGCCCAGTGGATGTGTCAAAGATGACTCCACTGAAAGAACTCGGCAAGGTACCCGTCACTTGAACCAGACTGAACATAGTTATGCATTAAAAGTATCGGGGACGTGTAAAAATTCACCAAAGTGACGGGCACCTGAACCGCAAAGACGCCTCCAGGCAATGGTTGGCGTCGCCTTGGAGAATTATCACTTTTTCAGTGTGCTCGAAGGGTTATTTGAGCCAGCCCGGCTCGACCCCGGAAAACTCGAACTGCCCGCTGGCGCGGTCATAGCGCATCAACGGCTCCAGCAGGTAGCGATGGTTCTCGATCCCGCGCAGCTCGACCATGTCAACCAGCTTGCGGCTGCCATCGGGCAGGTGCTCCTGGTAGGTGATCAGCCCCAGGCCGGAGACGATCAACTGGCGGATCTCGCCCAGCCCCAGGCCCAGGTCGGCCATCAGGCAGAACGACTCCAGCCGGTCGAGCGCGTTTTGCACGCCCGTGCTGTGGATGTGCATCAGGCTGCCATCATAGCCGGAACCAAAGTGCTGCAACGCCGCCGCCGCGACCGGTCCATCTAGATTGCCAACGATCAACCGGTCGGGGCGCATCCGCGTGGCTGCGGCCAGCAGGTCTTCAAAACTGAGGTTGGCCGGCCCGCCGGCCTCCAGGCGCACCACGTGCGGTAGATCGACCTGCATCTCGTAGACCCGCTCGACGATGACGATCCGCTCCTGGGGCGGCGTCAGTTCGACGATCCGGCTGGCCAGCGTCGTCTTGCCCGAACCGGTTCCGCCGGACACCAGGATGTTGGCCCGCCCGGCGATGGCGCGCTTGAGCAGATCGAGCGCGCGGGGCGGCACCGAATTCCACTCGGTCAACTGTTCCCAGGTGGGACGCCTGGCGCCGAGGATGCGCCGCAGCACCAGGTGCGGCCCGTCGACGGCGTTGGGTGGCACCACCGCCATCACCCGCGAATGATCGGGCAGGCGCAGGTGGCCGACCGGGTTGGTCGCATCCAGCTTGATGCCGTACAGCCCAAACAGCCCATCGATCAAGGTCTGGAACTCGTCCGCCGACCTAAAAGGCGACTCGACCTGCTCGATGGCGTCGCCGCGCGAGATCAGCACACGGTCGTGGCTGTCGATCATGATCTCCCAGATGCTGTCATCGGCGAGAATGGGCGCAAGGGGAACGATCACCCGGTCAATGTTTTCCAAACTTACGGTCTTGCTCATTTTGTCCTCCATCTGAACGATTTTTGTGGCCCCGTTTTGCGCTTATCATACCCGATTTGGACAATTCGCACATCCGCCAACGCCACAGGGTTGTTCCCCGCACTTTGCACAGTTCAACGATGGGGGTCGATCCACCCGCGCTGTGCGGCCAGCATCGCCGCCTCGGTGCGCGATGAGGTGCCGGTTTTGTTGAACACCGAATTCATATGGAACTGGACGGTGCGGTCGCTGATCCCCAAGCGGTAGGCGATTTCCTTGTTGGTCAATCCCTGCGCGGCCAGTGCCAGCACTTCTTGCTCGCGAGGAGAAAAGGGATGATTGGAGGTCGATTGAGGCTGATCGAGCGAGTCGTTCATATCCTGCGCTTCGGCCAGAGCCTGGCGAGCCAGCTCGCCCAACGTGGCGACGGCCATCCGCGCGGCGTGGTTGTCCGGCGGCAGGGCGCGCTCGTAGGCGCGAACCTGGTTCAGCATCAACTCCAGGGCGTCGATCAACGCCGCAAGCTGCGGCCGCACCGCCTCATTTTGCCCGCCCGACGTGCTCGTATCCATTGCCTGACCTCACGAACCAACCACGCCCATCTACCCTGAAAATTGCCGCCTTTGAGGAGCGCCGCACGTAGGCGTGCGGCGCTCTTTAGCCGCCATTTTCATGTTTGGCGGTGCATCGAGACACATAAAGCAGGTATTTATGCGGGAATGGCCTCTTTGACTACCGCTTCCGGCTCGCCGACATCGCCCTGCCACAAGCGCTGCATTTCCTCGCACGTCTCCAGCAGGTCGTCCAGCGTGCCCTCCGCCTCGACTCGACCTTCTTTGAGCACGATGATGTGGTCGGCGCGGCGCAGCGCCGGTTTGCGATGCGACACGACCAGGCAGGTCGCATCGCGCTGCTCGAAAACGCGCTCCCACAGCGTGCGTTCGGTCTCAACATCCAGTGCGCTGGACAGGTCGTCGAACACCAGCAGCTCGGGATCGCGCACAAACATGCGCGCCGCCGCGGCGCGCTGGCGCTGCCCGCCGCTGATCTTGACCCCTTTGGCGCCCAACATAGTGTCCAGGCCATGCTCCATATCGGCCAGGTCTTGCTCCATCACCGCCAGCCGGACTGCCTCCTGGATGTCTACCCTGTCCTCCGGCAGCCCCATCAGGATGTTGTCCTTGAGCGACTCGCTGAACAACAGCGGCACCTGCGAGGTGTACGCGCTGCGCGGCGGGGTGAAAAAGGAGGCCGGATCGGCCACTACCTGCCCGTTCCAGTGAATCTCGCCCGTGTCGATGGGCAGCAGTCCCAACAGCGCGCGCAGCAAAGTGGTCTTGCCCGCGCCCACCCGCCCGGTGATCACGGTGAACGAGCCGCGCTGCACGTCCAGGTCGATATTTTCCACGCCGCGTCCGGTGTCAGGGTACTTGCAGGTCAGGCCGGACACGCGCAGCCCTTCCAGGCGATGCACGTCAGCTTTGGCGACAAAGGGCACCTCGGGCAGTTCGCCGCGCATGTACACCGGTCCGTGCTGCACCAGCGTCTCGGCCGGCTCGCCTTGCAGCAGCCGCACCATCCGCCCCAACGACACGCCGATTTGCTTGTACCAGGCCCAAAATGCGCCCAGCATGCCGGTAAACTCGGTAACAAAGTTCAGGTAAAAGACAAACAGGGCGAAATCGCCCACCGTAAACTCACCCACACGGATGGCCTGCCCGGACAGCATCAAGATGGCCCCGGTGCCCAGGTTGACGGCATTCCAAAAGACCGAGTGAAACAACTCGTGAAACAGACGGTCCTTGAGCGCGGCCTGGCGATGTGTTTCGTTGAGCCGCGCAAAGTGGTCGAGCATACGCGGCTCGGCAGTGGCCACCTGCACCGCCTGCGCCGCACCAAACATCTCACCGATAAAGTCGGTGATGCGCCCGTGTGCCTTGCGGCGTGCCTTGCGATAGGCTTCGATGCGCTTGACGGCCAGGTTGGCAAAGATGGTCACCGCCACCAACGGCAAAAAGACGATCAGAGCCACCCGGGCATTGATGCTCAACATAACCACCAGGGCAATGATGGCAAAGACGCCAAACGAAAACGGAAAGATCACCTCGACCACAAATCCCGAAAACTCGTCCACATCGCTGCGAAAGCGGCTGATCGCCTCGCCGGGCGAGTCGGGCACGGCGCGCGCGCCGGGCCGGTCGAGGATGGCATTGAGCAAGTTCTTGCGCAGCAGCGCACCAAACGTAAAGCGGTTAAACACGTTCAGGCTCACGTCGCCAAAGATAAAAGCGGCGCGCCCAACCGCCGTCGCCACCACCAGCGCGCTCAAGGTGTAGGGCGTCAATCCGGCCTGCGCGTCGCCGGTCAGGGCGTCGAAAAAGACGCGCATGATAAACCCGGTGATCTGGAAACCCACCGCAAAGACAATCAGATTGACTACCACCAATGCCAGATACAGCCAGGGCTGAAACAGGGCCAGCCTGAACAGGTATTTCCAGGTCGGCAGTTTGGGCAGATCGTCCTCAGGTTGGGTGGGTGGTTGGGTGGTTTGCCCCTTGCCCCCTGCCTTTTGCAATTTGCCATTTGTCTTTTGCTTTTTCATACCAAGACCTCCTCCATACCCGTTTGCAGCAGGCTGTAAAAACGCGACTGGGGATCATGCGCCAGCGCGGCTCGCTGTCCATGCTCGCGGATGTGACCATCTTCCAGAATCATAATCTCGTCGGCACGCTGCACCGTGCCCAGCCGGTGGGCGATGATGATCGCCGTGCGGTTTTTCACCAGCCGGTCGACCGCCTGCTCGATCAGGTGCTCGGTGGCCGGGTCCAGGCGGCTGGAGGCTTCGTCGAGGATGACCAAGCCCGGATCGCGCAAAAAGATGCGCGTAAAGGCCAGCAACTGCTGCTCGCCCGCCGAAAGCCCGCTGCCCCCCGATTCCAGTTCGGTGTCCAGGCCGTTGGAGAGAGAACGGAACCAGGTGCCCAATCCCAGTTCCTCAATTACCTGCAAGATTTTTGTGTCGGGGATGCTGGGGTCGAAAAAGGTCAGGTTGTCGCGCACGGTGGCGTGAAAGAGCTGGATGTTTTGCGTGACCATGCCCACCCGCTGCCGCAGATCGAGCAGCGACAGGTGGCGAATGTCGGCGGCGTTGCCATTAGTCCCCAGGCAGACGGCGCCCTCGTCGGGGTCCCACAGCCTGAATATCAACCGCGTCATCGTCGTCTTGCCGCTGCCGGTTCGCCCCAGCAGGCCCAATACCTTGCCCGGTTCAAGGTGGAAACTCAGATCGTACAAAACCATTTCCTTCTCTTCCTCTCCTTCTTGCTCTTTTTCCCCCTCCTGCTCCTTTGCGCCTTTACTCCCTTTTTCCTTGTCTACTTGGCCCTTGTCTTCCTGCTTTTCCGAATCATCATAGCCAAACGACACCCCATTAAACTCGACCGACAGCGCCCCGTCGCCCAGATGTCCATAGATGGCCTGGGCCGGTTCCTTGATCTTGCTCTCCACATCAAACAGCTTGCGGATGCGCGAAATGCTGGCCGTGGCCTGCTGCAAGCTCTGCATCTGGCGGGTAATGCGGTTGATCGGCATCATCAGCATATTGCTGTAATGAAAAATGATATACACCGTGCCGATGGTGATCTTGCCCTGGGCAAACAAATACGCGCTCAGGGCAAAAGCCACCGCATTGCTGAGCGCAAACAGCAGCTCGGTCAGGTTGAGCATAATGTTGAACATCAGCACCGCTTTGAGCGTCTTGCTCATCAAATTGCGCATCAGGCTGTAAAATCGGCGCATGACGTAGGGCTTGGCCCCGCTGGAGCGGATGTCTTCGGTGCCGGCCATGCGTTCTTCCAGAAAGCCAAACTGCTCCGCGCTGGCCTCACGCTCGGCTTCCCAGTGCGGCGCGGCCATATTGCGCATGCGCCACAGCAGCGCCAGCGCGACGAGGGCAAAGACGCTCAAGGCTGCGCCTACCTGCCAGTCTTCGCGAAACAGCAAGACCAGCACGCCCACCAGCAGCAGCGCGTTGCCAAAGACCTGGATCACAAACTGGGAGAAAAAGTTGGATAGGGCATTGATGTCACCGTCGATGCGCTCGATCATCTCGCCGGGCGTGTGCACGTTGTGAAACGACATATCCAGGTACAGGCAGTGCCGGGCCACGTCGGCGCGCAGAGCATTGGTGGCCGTCCAGCCCACGTTTTCGCCGACATAGGTGGCCAGCACCGAGACGATCTGCTGGGCCAGCGCCACGCCCATAAACAGCAGCGCGATCTGCCACAACGTGTCCATCGGCCGGTCCGACTTGGCCAGATCGATGAACTGGCGCATGATCTGCGGGTTGATCAACTGCAAGCCAATGTTGCCAAGCAGCAAAGCGGTCAGCAAGGCCACCCATACCCACTGTGGTTTGAGGTAATTGACCAGCAGGTTCCAATACTGTCTGAGGGGAATCTTCATCTGCACTCCTTGCGGTATACTGCCCACGGGCACAAACTGCGTTTTTGGCGTAATGTGGTATGATTGTGT
>CAYRXM010000005.1:0-80421 GCA_964428175.1 uncultured Anaerolineae bacterium | reverse complement strand
TATTGGGGTAATACTCGTTGGGCAACCACAAAATGCCCGAATCCGATGGGCAGGTGATCAACGTCCAGCGCCCCACCACACCCTCTTGCAGCGCACCCGATGCCGGCACCAGCTTGAAGGTCGAACCGGGTGGGTACAGCCCGGCGGTGGCGTGGTTGAGCAGCGGGTGGTTGGGGTCGGTATTCAGTTTGTTAAACTCTTGGGCTGAAATGCCCTCGGCAAACAGGTTGTTGTCAAAGTTGGGCAGGCTGACCAGGGCCAGCATTTCCCCCGTCTTGACTTTGGACACCAGGGCTACCGCCGAGCCGGATTTGGCCCAGGTCATGGCCTGGGCCAATACCTTTTCGACATATTGCTGCAAGTCCAGGTCGAGGGTCAGGATCAGGCTGTGGCCGGGCTGCGGCAAAATGGGCTGGCCGACGCTGCGCACCTTGCGCCCGGCCACATCGACTTCGATGGTTTCGCGGCCCTTGCTGCCGCGCAGATCGGTCTCATAGGAATATTCCAACCCCGACAGACCCATGCGGTCATTGGAATCATAGCCCTGCGCCGTGCCGTATTTCTCCGCCCACGCGCCTGGAACAGCTCCCATATAGCCGATGATGTGCGCGGTCAGTGGGCCGGTCAGGTATTCGCGTACCGTGTCCACCTGGACGAGCACGCCGGGCAAATCCAGGTGTGATTCTTCGATCTGGAAAGCGACCTCCTGGGAGACGTTTTCCTTGATCACGATCGGCGTATAGGGGGCGTAATACCAGCCTTCCAGGAACAGGTCGCGCAGCCCCAACCTGGCCGTGCCCGAGAAAGGCGGGTAGGCCGGCGGGGCTAGGTCGCTGACCAGAGGTAGATCGAGCAGTTCATGCAGGCGCTGAAGGATTTTTTCCTGGGCTGGCGAATCGTCGGGAAAGTAGGCCGGGATGATGACCACTTTGAAGCGGGGTATGTTGCGCACCAGCAACTGGCCGGTGCGGTCGTACATGACGCCGCGCACGGTTTCGGACGTAGCCAGCCGGGTGCGGTTCTTGCGCGCCATCTCGGAATATTCGCTCCCGGTGACGGCGTGCAGCCGCCACAGCCGCCAGCCAAAAATGACAAAGACCAGCACAAAGCCAGCCTGCAAGAAGAAAATACGGCGCAACGAGGTCGCTTGTAATCGTTTCAGGGTGGTGGTTAGCATACTTGCTCCTAAGGTCCAATGACCAGGGCCATGTTGCCAAGATAGGCAAAAGAGCGCATAAACTCGTCTTCGAGGTAAAATCTGGCCGTGCCGCTGTACGGGTCGTTGACCCAGAACCCATCGGCGTTATAGCCGGTCACGAGCAAGACGTGTTCAAAGGGCACCAGCATGACCACCTCGCCGCTGCCGAGCATCACCTCGCGCGGGATTTGCACCTGGAGGTCATAGGTCACCCAGGCGATGATCAACTGCTCCTGGCGCAGGTGGGCGCGAATCTCGTGCGCGCCGCCGGAAAAGGGCTGCACGGGCAGGCCGAGATCGGCCAGCACACGGGCGATTGGCCCGGCATAGACACCATAATCGTCGAGGCCGCCATGCGCGCCATCGACGTTGCCGCGAAAGCCCCGGTGCGGGTTCTCGTCGCGGGGCAGGGCGGCGAAAATGTCGGCTTCGCCGGCCGGCACCCCATAAAAGTGGGCCGCCATCGCGGCCGCACTCGACTCGCAGCTCAGGTTGCGCGTCTGCTTGAACAGCGGCGCATCAAGGATCAGCGCCAGCGGCGGCCGGTCGAGTTGGGTCGGTGCGGCAAGCGCCGGGTCAGATGACGCTGCGTGCGCGCTCAATCGAGCCAGTTCGGCGCGGGCCAGTTCGAGTTCGCCGGCCAGTTCGGCCTGGCGTGTCTGCGCAGCGACGGCCTCGGCCGTCGCCCCGGCGCTCACCGCCAACAGCGTGCTTCTCAGCGCGGCACGCTGTTCGACGCTTTGAGCTTCCAGGGTGTGGCGGTACTGCCGCATATAGATGATCCAGCCGGCAACATTGATGCAGATCAGTCCGATCAGCACGAGCGCGCCCAGCCCCACCTCGAGCGGATCGATCCGGCGCTTGACCGGCCGGACGGCCAACATTTCTGGCGCGTCGCTCACAGAACGATCTCCTTGCGGTGCAAGCGGCGGTGCAGCACGCGCAGGCCCAGGTAAATGGGCGCCATCAACAGTGTATTGACGCCCATGCTCGGCACCACCACCTGGTTGAAATACGGCCACAGGGGGGCCCTCCAGCCGGTCAGATACAGCCCGACCAGCAAAAGCAGTTCGTAGACCAATGTTGCCAGCGGGATGATCAACAGCGGCATCAACAGGTCGGAGCGAAAAACCGTGCGCTCGCCCAGCCCGGACAGGAAACCGACCACCAGCAGGGCCAGGGTGTGCAGGCCAAATTGGCCGGCCGAAATCAGGTCAAGCAGCACGCCGCCGATCAAGGCCCACAGCATCCCTTCTTCTGCGCCGCTCAAGATGCTCCACGAGGTGACGACCATCAGGATCAGCTCTGGATGGACGCCCCAGATGCTGAGGTGCGGCATCACCGTGCTTTGAATCAGCGCCAGTGCAAAAAGCAAGAACAAGGTCAGGTAGATGTTCATGGCGTCGGCGTCGCCTGTGATTCGGGTATTGGAGTGAGCGGCACATCGTCGTCTGGGGTGTCAGCGCCGTTGAGCACCGTGTCCATGTCAATCGGCTCGAAACTGGTCAGCACGAGCACGGTTTCAATCTGCGCGAAATCGACCGAGGGCTGTACGATGGCTTGCTGAAAAGCGATGGTGTCGTTCTGGATCACTTCGACGATCTGGCCGATGACCAGCCCCTTGGGATAGTTGCCGCCCGTGCCGGAGGTGAGAATCACCTCACCTACGGCGACGGTCTCACCCTGGGGAATATAGTTCATTTCCAGGTCGCGCCCCAGCCGCCCAGAGACGACGCCTGGCAGGCGCGCAGCCTGGACCAGCGCGGCGACCGAGCTGGTCGGATCGACGATCAGCAGCACTTTGGCCCAGTTTGGCCCGACGGTGCGGACGTGCCCCACCAGGCCGCGTTCTGTGACCACCGGCATACCAACTCGTAAGCCGTCGCGCCGGCCGACGTCGATGATCAGGATCGACATAAAGTTATTGGGTTCGGAGCCGATCACCCGGCCGCGCACTTCGGCGGCCCTGAGGATATATTGAGGATGCGCTTCGCTAAAGCCGAGTTTGCGGCGCAGGTCTTCGTTTTGCGCTTCGACTTCTTTGAGGCGCACGTTTTCGATCATCAGTTGATCGACCAGGCTCTGTAGCTGGCGGTTCTCCTCGCGCAGGTTGCGCAGATCGCCCAATGATCCGCTGGCGCCCAGAATTTGCTCGGTGACGCTGTCGAGCAGCCGCTGGAGGGGAGTGGTCAATTGCAAAAACAGCCCTTCCAGGGGTACCAGCGCACCCAATTCGTCGAGGATCAGCCCGGCGACGATGATCAGGGCCAGTGTTCCCAAAATGATGGCACGAGAAGAAAGGTTTTTCACCTTGCCTTTACCACCCCGGTCTATCGCCGGGAAAAAGATCAGCGGATCAAGCCTTTCAGCGGATCGCTGTGTGCTCCGCGTGAATTGACTTGATCCGCTGTCTGTTTCGAATAACCGGATAGATTAGCGGCGCGGTCTTGGCGCGACGCGCTCTGTGCTGGCCAGCACATCCTTGTAGCGATCCAGGTCTTCCAGCACGCGGCCGGCGCCGCGGGCCACGCAGGTCATCGAGTCTTCGGCCACATAGCAGTGCATTTTGGTTTCTTCGTTCAACCGCTCGGCCAGGCCCTGCAACTGTGCGCCGCCGCCGGCCAGGCAAATGCCCTGTTCCATCAGGTCGGCGATCAATTCGGGCGGCGTTTCGTCGAGCACGTCGCGCACGGCGTCAATGATCACCGCGATCGAGCCGCCCAGCGCTTCGCGGATTTCGATGCTGCTCACTTCGACCGAATCGGGCAGGCCGGTGACCATGTTGCGCCCGCGCAAGACCATCGTTTTTTCTTCGGGTAGCGGATAGGCCGAGCCGATGGTGATCTTGCAGCGCTCGGCCATGCGCCCGCCGATGAGCAGGTTGTATTTTTGCCGCGCATAGGCCTCGATGTCTTCGTCCATCTCGTCGCCGGCGATGCGGATCGAGCGGCTGACGACGATGCCGCCCAGTGAAAATACGGCCACTTCGGTCGTTCCGCCGCCAATGTCGACGATCATCGAGCCGACCGGTTCGGTGACGGGCAGGCCCGCGCCGACGGCGGCCGCCGTCGGTTCTTCGATCAGGTAGGCTTCGCGCGCGCCAGCCGAGATGGAGGCCTGATACACGGCGCGCCGTTCGACCTCGGTCACGCCGCTGGGAATGCCCACCACCACTCGCGGGCGGGGTTTGCGAACCAGAAAATTGTTGTGCGCGCGTTGGATGAAATAGCTCAACATCGCTTCGGTGATATCAAAGTCCGAGATCACGCCGTCGCGCAGGGGGCGGATTGCGGCGATGTTGGGCGGTGTGCGCCAGGCCATTTCTTTGGCCTCGCTGCCAATGGCCAGCACTTTTTTCGTTTTGGTGTCGATCGAGACAAAAGAAGGTTCATTGATTACAATCCCTTTGCCGCGAACATAGACCATCGTGTTGGCCGTGCCGAGGTCGATGCCGATGTCCTGAGAGAAAAGGCCCAGTAGGGCGCTCAATGGGTTAAACAACGAGTTTCCTCCAACCGAGATCGCCATCCGGCCCTGGTTCGACCGGAGCGCGGAGGACATTATACCACAACTCGGGCAATTACAAAAACAAATCGCGGTGTCTGTCCAGCACCTGCTGTGGCGTTGCCGTGCCGGTGGCGCCGATTTGCTGGATGGTGATCGAAGCGACCAGGTTGCCGATCAGCGCGGCCTGGGCATTGCTCGCCTCGCAGCACAACGCCGCGGCGATGCCGGCCAGGGCGCTGTCGCCCGCGCCGACAATGTCGATTGGCCCACTCACACTGATGCCGGGTACGTGGGTCATTCCTTCACAGTCGAAAACCAGGATGCCGTCTGCGCCGACGGTGAGGAACACGGGACGGCCGGTTCGCTCGTACAATGCGCGCCCGCAGCGTTCCGCCGCCCGGCGATCTGGGCCAGTCTCTCCCTTTCTGGGTTCGATGGCCCGCATGGCTTCGCAGGCGTTGGGCTTGGTGATGATCGAGTGAAATTCGCCGATGCGCGCGCGCGAATCGGCAATGATGACCTGGGCCGGGCGCTGGCGGGCCAATGCCGTCAGTTCGGCGCGCACGCGGTCGGTGATCACCCCGCTGTTGCGCTCCGTCACCTGGTCGGCGATCACAATCCCGTCGACGCGAGCGGCGAGATCGTGCAGGCGGTCGATGATCCGGGCTTGGATTTCGGCGGGCAGCGAGGCGCGGTTCTTGATGTCCAACCGGTTGAGTTCGTGGGTGTGCCCGCCGGCCTGGTGCATCATCGGCTTGATGTAGGTGGGCGTGAACAGATCGCCCGACTGGATCAGTGGGGTCACATCCACGCCGCGCGCGCGCAGGCCGCGCAGCAGCTCATAGCCCATCCCATCATCGCCGGCGGCGCCGAGGGCCGTCACCTGCACGCCCAGCGCGCGCAAATTCGACGTGACCGTGCCGGCCGCGCCGGGACTGCTGCGCACGCCGATCACCTGGTAGGCCTCCAGGCCGGTTTCCAGCGATGTTTCGTTCAGCGCGCGGTCGAGGTCCAGGTACAGGTCGAGGAAAAAGTCGCCGACGACCAGGATGTGGGTTTTGGAGAAGCGGTCGAGCAGTGTTTTAAATCGTTCTTTATTCATCGATATCATCTTTTGGTGAGAGGTATTTTTCCCGGCCTTGCACGCCACTGAGTACCTGCTCGCGCCAGGTCTGCCGGCGCGCCTGCGCGCCAGCGATGCTGCCCGGGCCGTAGGCCAGCGTTTCGAGCAGGTGGATCACCTGGGTCATCGTGCCGTCGATCAGGTTGACCGCCACCGGGCGCGTGTAGGTCTGTACTTTCTGGATGATTCCCTTGTGGCACTCGTGAATGATCCGGTCGATCAGCAGCATTTTTTGCTGCGCCGTCTGGGCCCTGGGCAGCTCGTCGACAAAAGCCCGAAACACGTCTACTGCGCCGCCGCCATGAAGCTGCTTGCGCTTGTAGCTCTTGAAATAGTCGCCCCAGGAGAGTGTCCAGGCGCAGTCCGGGCAAACCAGGAGCGTTTGCTTGTCCAGGTTGTGGGCGATGATCTGCCCACATTTTGGGCAAGCGACCCGTCCGTGCGACGCTTCGGTGACGGTGAGGATGCTCCGGCAGCGCGCGTAAAAGGCATAGGCCACCTCGTCGATCAAGTCCTCGTCGACCAGGCCCAGCGCGTCGCGCTCGTAAAGCTGGTGGATTTTGCTCGCAGACACCTTGGATGCCCAACGTGGGCCGGCTGAACCGTTCATCGAACCATCCCTTCGATGACCAACCGGTGCAGCGCAGGAAGCGTTGCCTGATGATAGTCTTTGGTGTAATAGCTCTCGCCGCCGTCTTGTACGGTGCGCACCAAAATGGTCTTGAAAGGGCGAAAGTAATAGGCCGGCTGCGCCTTGTCCGGCTCTTGATGCACATCTGGGCCGAGGTCTTGCAGGTCGAACACGGCGGTGGTAAAGCGGTTGATCTGCTCGCCTTTTTGATGGGCCACGTTGCGGGCCATGGCCAGCGCCTTCAGGTACACCTCCGGGCCCATGATCGACGTGCCAAAATTGAGCAGCACACCGCCCTGTAACTGCGACACGCTTTCGGCCATGATCAGAAAATCGCGGTAGGAGGCCTCGCCCAGCGCCGCCCCGTCGCAGTTGGGATGCTCGTGGATGATGTCATAGCCGATGCCAACGTGGACGGTGGCCGGCACGCGCTGCCGGTACGCGGCGGCAAAAATGCTCGCCGCTTTGTGCGGATAATCGCCCTCTTGGATCGCTTTGCCTACCGCTTCGCCCAAGCCCAACCCGGCCCGGACGCCGGCACGGATAATGTCGTTGATCTGCCCGGTTTCCTGCCACAGCCCAAACTGCCCCTCCTGGATGTAACGGGCCACGCTCTCGGTGGTCGCGCCGATCAGGGCCAGCTCGTAATCGTGGATGGCGCACGCGCCGTTAGCGCCGAGGTGGGTGACGAGGCCGCGCTCGATCAGGTCGATCACAAAGCGTGACAGGCCGACCTTGATCACGTGCGCGCCGATCATCAAAATCACCGGGCGGCCGTTTTGCCGCGCCTGGACGATCCGCCGGGCGACGGTGTGCAGATCGGCGCTGTCGTTCAGGCGCAGGTCAGCATCGAGTGGCAGTACCTCGTCCAGGGTCATATCGTGCCTGCGTTCGGCGAGAGGCAAGATGTTTAACTTGGTGCGGTCGAAAAGGGCAAAGGGCATTGTTGGCTCCGGGAACAAATGGCAAATCGCAAATGGCGGCGCTGGCCGGCAGCATGTGCCGTATTCACGCGCTATCAAACAAATACCGTACCAGTATGTCTTGTTCTCTGAAATCCGGCACAATGACGTCTGCCCCGGCCTCGATCAACCGGCGGCGCTTCCACTCGTCGATGCCCTGCCGGGCGGCCTCGTCGCTGGCGACGCCGACGGCAATGCCGCCGGCTTTTTTCGTTTCCTCGATCTCGACAAAGCCGTCGCCAAAAGTGAGGAGCTGCGCGCCGCTCAGGGCGTGCTCGCGCATGATGTTTTGAATGAGGAGCGACTTGGAAAATTGTTTGTATTCGTCAACAGCGCCAAAAATGCGGCTGCCGAAACAAGGCGCGATGCCCAGCGCGGCGGCTTCGTCGAGCACGTAGGGCAGGTCGGTGCCGCTGGCGAGGTACAGCGCCGCGCCGCGCCGCCTCAGATTTTCCAGAACCGCGAACGCGCCGGGCACCACCATCTCGGCCGGCGCGATGCGGCCCGTTTTCAGTCCTTCCACGCGGTGCGCGATGCGCGCCCACAGCCGGTCGAGGTATTGATGTTTGTATGCCAGTGGATCGAGGGGGACACCGCCGCGCCGCTCGATCTGCGCGCACAACTCGATCATCTGGTAAATGGTCTGCTTGCCGGTCAGCCGCGCGACAAATTCGGTCACGACGGCGCTCAGTTCGGCCTCGCTCTCGCCGCTGTCGAGGGCGAGCAGGATTTCGACCATCATCGGGATCATGACCCCCGGCCAGCCCTCGCGGATCAGCGAGAGGGTGCCGTCGAAATCAAAGAGGACGGAGCAAACCTGCCCGCGCGGGATGGCCGGGTTGACGAGTTCGATCTGGGCGCCGGGTAAAAAGGACATGCGGCGTCCGTTCAGCGCAGAAAAGAGGCGCTCAGGGCGATCAGAATCTGTCCGCTGTAATAAAAGGCCAGACTGACGCGCGCGTATCGGGTCAGCTTGACAAACTGCCCGTAGGCGAGCATCGCGTCCGAGATGTAAAACAGCACCGCGCCGACGGTGACCATCCACGCCCAGGCCTGGTTAAAGCGGGCGACAAACAGCGCCGACATGGCCCGGCTGACCATCAGCGAAATGACGACGATATAGACGATCACCGGCACGCGCATCGATCCCAGCCCCGGCTTGAGCATGTTATAAACGGCGACCATCACCACGGCCAACACGACCAGGACAACGAGGTCGAACCAGCTCCTGCCGCCGAGTGGGAACAGCGTGACCGTGTAGGCGATGTGGCCCAGCAAAAAAGCCGCCAGCCCGCCCAGAAAGGCCTTTTTATTGGTGGGGAACATGAGCAGCATGTCGCCGGCAAAGGACAGCACCAATCCGATCAGGATGCCGGCCAGGTAAGCGCCGTTGACGCCGGGCACGGTCAGCGCCAGCAGCGCCACCAGCAGCATCAGCGTCGACGAGATGGGTTTGAACACGTGAATCTGGCGCGCATTTTTGGCCAGCTCGGCGCGGATCAACAGTGGAACGGTGACAAGCATAAGTATGACGGGCAGAATGGCTATGGGCATAAGGCCTCCTTTATCCCAACTCGATCCGCAGCCGCACCTCGCCGATGCCGATCACATCGCCGGTGGAGACAATAGCGGTGGTATTCAGCCGCTCCTCATTGAGCAGCGTGCCGTTGCGGCTGCCCAGGTCTTCGAGCCACCAACGCCCATTGCGAAAAGCGAGCAGGGCGTGCTCTGAGGAGGCAAAGGCATCTTCAACGATGACCGTGTTGCCCGGCGCACGGCCCAGGCGCGTCGCTGCGGCCAGCGGAAAAGACTCGCCGCGCGTCCAGCCGGTTTTGCCGGCCTCGACGACGACGAGCTGGCCCAGCGGCTTGGCTTCCGTCTCGCGCCGCTGCGCCACCTGTTGGGCGGCCGCGCGCCAGTCGCGCCAGACGATCAACACGGCGACGAACATAAAGAGGTACAACAGCACGGCGCCGAGTATGCGCAAGATGAGAATCAACGCATTGAGGCTCATGGACGCGGCCCTCTGCCGGGCAGGATTTGTGTTGCATTGGGCGATGGCGCGGGCGCAGCCGGCGCGTCGGCGCGCTCGAAACGCATCTTGACCCCGGCCAGGCCGATCACGTCGCCGTGGTTGAGGACAGCCTCGCGCACGCGCAGCCCGTTGACGGTGGTGCCGCCGGTCGAGTCGAGGTCATAGAGCACGTATTGGCCGTAACGCCGCCGCAGCTGGGCGTGCTGGCGGGAAATGCGCGGATCGTCGAGGATGACATCGTTATTCAGGCTGCGCCCGATGCTCACAATGGCCTCGTCGAGCGGCATGCGCCGGTAGCCGTCAAACAGGACAAACGTGGGGGCGATCTCTTCCAGGGTCAGCGCGCCGGCGGGCATCTCTTGCGTGTGAGTCAGGTCGATAGCGCCGTACCTGGCGCTGACCAACTGCGCCTCGACGCGCACCCGTTTGGGCGGCACAGCGGCGTCGTCGCGCACCAGCACGCGCGGCCGGCCGACCATCGTCGCCCCGGCGCGGCGGGCCAGCTTGGATATGTATTGGGTCAGGTCTTTTTCCAGAGCGTCACGATACGGGGCCATTGCGGCCTCATCAGCGGGGTTGAGCAGCACGCGGTACTCGTTGGGCACCACGATCTCGCCCTGCGCATTGATCACCTGCCCGTCCTCCATCGCCCGCGCCAGACGGCGGGCGACCTCGATGGGCTGCAAGCGCGCGCCGAGGATGCGGGCAAACGTGCCTTCGACAAACTGCTCGGCCAGGTTTTCCAGATGAGACAAGGGATTTACCATCGCATACTCCGGGCATGTAGCCAAATGTTGGGTCTTGTGCCTCGACCCAACCTACCTGGCGAAATTATAGTTCATCCTGTGCTAAAGGTCAATCGGTCTGGAGCACCACGAACCGCCCGTCTTGAACGCGGATCAGGCCGATCGGTGGGTAATCGGTCGGCGCTGGCGCTGCCATTGAAACGGCCGCCAGCCGCTGCCAGGTGGCCCACTCGTACAGGCCGGCATGCAGCGTATAGTCGCCGTCGGGCAAGGCGGGCAGTGGGTGGACGTCGCGCACGATCTGGTTGGGCATGACCACGCGCGCCGGCAGTCTTCCTTCGGCCATCACACTGTCGTGCTGACCAACAAGGCGGCCTCCCGCGTCGAGCAGGTGGACGAAAACGTGCAGGTCGTCGGCGGTGCGCGCCAGCGACTGCCAGAACAGGACGATCCGCCCCGCCGGATCGAGGTCGAACCCGATCAGGGCAAATGTATCGCCATAGCGCAGACCGAGGGGGTAATCCGGCTCTAAATCGACGGTGCTTGTGCCGTCGAACGCAAACAGGCACGGATTGCAGGGCATTGCCGCGGGGTAGGCCAGCGTCCAACCGGCAGGAAGCTCACCGGCGATCAGGCCATCCTGAAAGTCAAAGTATTGGGCCAGCAGCGGGCGGCGCCAGTCCCAGCTTTCATAATCGAGCACGACGGCCTGCACCCCGTTTTCGACCGCCCATGCGCTGAATGAGCGCCAATCCTGGCGGATGTAGGGGATGGGCAGGATGTCGCGGTCAAAGGCCAGCCAGTCGGCCAGAGCCAGCGTGGGGCCGAGCACCACCCGCTCGCCGGGCCGGGTGCGCGCGAGGAGTTGATCGATAAACTGCACCGAGGCGCTGTTTTCGACCCGGTCGCGCGCGGGCAGGTCGAGCCACAGAGGCAAATTGCTCAAGTTGATCAGGGTGTAGGTGAGGCAAAAGAGCGCGCAAGCGATCCAGACCACAATCTGCTCGTTCCCATGCTTCGCGTGGGAACGAGCGAACGCGGTTTGCAGTGTCCAGCACAGGGCCAGGTACAAGATCGGCGCGGCGGGCAGCACAAAGCGCGCCGAATCGTCGACCGGGGTGTACCAGGCAAACATGACGTAAAACAGCGCACACAGGCCCAGACCGAGCCAGAATTTGACCTTGCGCCGCTCCCATCGGGAGCGCTGCGCCCAGCGCTGCCGGGCCAGGACGACCACGCCTCCCAGCAGCGCCACGCCCGCGCCGGCGCTCGTCCAGACCAGCCAGGCCGGCGGCGCGTGCGGCATCCAAAAGAGGTGCGCGGCCTGGTACCACTGCCACGGGGCGCAAAGGAGGCCGTCGAGCAGCCGCCTGGCCACATCGACCGGGGAATGCGTTTGCAGGTAGGTCAGCGCGGTGGGCAGTTCGGATGGGGCAAAGGTGAAGCGGGCGTCCCAATAGTCGAGCCACATCACGTGCGTGGTGTTGACGTTGTACAGCGGGCTTCCGTAGGTGAACAGGTTATAGACCCACAGCGGCGCGGCGACGAGCGCAAACCCGGCGGCATAGAGCCACAGCCAGCGCCGCTTGAGCGCGCCCGGGCCGAAGACCAGCAGCGCAGTCAGCCCGAAAGCCAGGGCCAGCAAAGAGGCCGTGCCCTTGCTCAGATAGGCCAACCCGCCAAGCAGCCCGGCGACCAGCGCGCTGCGCCCGGCGTGAGGGTGATTTTCGGCAGCGCGCTGCACGGTTTGAGCCGTCTGCTGCCAGCCAAGCAGCGTCAGCGGCACAAACAGCACCTCGGCGTCGACGTACCCGGCGGCGATGCGATAGTGGGTGTTGGCCGCCAGCAGCAGCGTCGCGGCGGCGGCCCAGGGCGGCGACAGCGTGCGGCGGGCGGCCCAATAGACGGTCAGCAGGCCGGCCAGTCCGAGGATCAGCGACAGGAACTTGGCCGCGCTGAAATAGCCGATGTCCGTCCGGGTGAACGGCGCGAGCAGCAGCGGCAGCAAGGGATGGCGGTTGCCGTCGGTGAGGGCCAGGCCGTGGCGAATTTGCAAGCCCAGGCGCAGGTATGCGCCTTGATCCCAGGCTGAAGAAAAGGTGTTGCCGTGGGCCACCGGCGCGACGGTGGTCAAGAAAAAGAGCAGGATCAGGGCAACAACCAGCGGTTCAGCCCAACGGCGGTACAACTCGATCAAGGCCCCGCCCTCCGCCTATTTGTTCTTGAGCACCAGGGGCAGGTACAGCTGACCCTGGTAGCCGCCAAACCCGTAAAGCCCAACCCGGCTCATTTGAAAAACGGCCCGATTGCCGTCCGGGTAAACTGTGCCCGGTTGGGCGTCCCACACCTCCAGCCCGAACAGCTTCCAATACACGTAGAGCTGGATGGATGATTCCTGGACGTCCAGCAGTTCGGCGTCCTGGTACTGCCACTCGATTTTCGGGAGAAACTGGGGATTAAAAGCGATGGCCTGCGTTTCGATGTCGGGCGGGATTTCTTGCAGGCCATCCAGGACAAACTCGCCATCCAGGTTGAAAAAGCGATCCAGCGCGGTCAGCGGCGCGCTAAAGACCGAGTTGGATGCCGGCGTAAAGGTGAAAATCGCCGACGGTCGAAAAGAGCCGGAAGAGACGATGTCTTTGGGCAGGGTGATCGCCGCGCTGTAGGGAAACAAGTCCCAGCGCACCGTCTGGGTGCTGGTGAACAGGATCGTCACCGGCTGAGTCGCTCCCCAGGCCGGGGCGATTTGCGCACCGGGCGCTGGCTCGATGATGGCAGGTGTTTTTTCGGCAGCCTCTGTTGACGCCGCCGCACACAGCCACAACAACAGAGCGAGCATCGTTCCAGCCAGGCCAACGCCGGCTCCCATGCGCCCGATCCATGCCTTTGGTTTCATTTTGCCCCTCCTGTTTGTTGATGCGTCAGCCCCATCAACATTAATTGCGTTTATTATACCCGCTTTAGGAAACGGCAACAACCGGCGCTGCCCCGCAAACGTCGATGCAGACGATTTCGGGCGGGCAGAACAGGCGCGCGCGCGGCGCGGCCATCCCTTCCATACCGATGCCCCGGCTGACGTACAGAGTCATCCCGTCGATCTGGTAGCGACCCATCTCGTACTGCTTGCCGGTGTCGCTGCCGGTGGTCATTGCGCCGTATAGGGGCAGGCGAATTTGCCCGCCGTGGGTGTGCCCGGCCAGATAGAGATCGACGCCGCCGCGCCGAGCCTCGGTCACCCGCTCCGGGGTGTGAAAGAGCAGCACCGTAAAGCAGCCGGGCGGCACACCGTCCAGCGCGCGCTCGACGGCGGGGATATCGATGTGCGGTTCACGGCTGGCGCTGGCCCCGGCCAGGACAATTTGCCAGCCATCCCGGCCCACGCAGACGTGTTCGCTCCGCAGCCAGCGGATCGGCAGGCCGGCGAACAGCGCCTCGGTCACGGCATTGGGATCGACCTGGTGGGTGCCGCGTATGGCATAGACCCCGCCGCCCGCCTTGAGGCGGGCGAGCACGCGGCGGCATTCGTCCATCGCCCGCGGCTCGCCGACGTATGAAAAATTGAGGTAATCGCCGGTCAACAGGACATAGTCGGCGTTCAGCGCTTCGACCTCGCGCAGCAGCCGCTCTTCGCGCCGGGTCACGCGCTCGACGTGCAGGTCGGACACCTGCACCAGGCGGACGCGCGCGCCGGGCGGCAGCTTGGGGGTGTGCAGTTGGAGGTGGGTCACGCCGAGGCGAAACGGCTCGATGCCCGTGGCGTACAGGATCGCCGCGCTGAGCAGGGCGTGCAGGCACAGCAGCGCGATCAGTATGACCGGAACGGGTGCGTCGATCCACAGGCCGGTCAGGGCCACCAGGCCGGCCACCAGCCGCACGCCGATCAGCCCGGCCAGCGAGGGCTTGACCGGGCCGAAAGAGAGCCTGAGCCGGGGCAGCAGAGCCAGCCAGAGCCAGTCGAGGGCGGTGAAAGCCAGGTGGGCGGCGGCCGCGATCCAGGCCGTGCCCGGCGCGGCGAGACGCCACAACCCGCCGATCAACGCGCCGGAGGCGAGGACGATCAGCGCCCAAACGGCGCCGGGCACGCGCTCGAGGCGGTGCAGCCCGATCAGCGCGTGGTGCAGCCAGTTATTGGGGTTGACCGGTGGTTCGTCGTTCCAGGGTTCGTTCATCACAAATAAAAGAGCCAGGCAGGCGACATCTTGCCGCTTGCCTGGCTCGCTCCTTTTTCGGCTAGTTTTTGGGCGCTTCTTTGCCCGGTTCGTACCAGTCTTTGCTCACTTTGGCCCCGCTTGAATCGATGACCTGGATTGAGCGGGCCATCGCCGGGCCGATCTTCCACTTGAAGGGCCAGCGCGGGCCAGGCAGCTCGACCACCTCGTCGACGGTGTAGCGATAAGGCGGTTTGCCGCCCTTGACCACGATGACCAGCGTCGCACCCCAGTACTCAGAACCGGTTTCGTAATAAAAATCTTCGAGGTGATACTCAAAGTCCAGCGGGCCGGGGATCGGCGTCGGCGTGCGCGTCGGCGTCGAGGTGGGCCGTGGGGTCGGTCGCGGCGTGGTGGTGTTGGTCGGCGTCGGCGTGAGGGTCGGCGTCTCAGTCGGCGTCGGCGTCTCGGTCGGCGTGTGGGTCGGTGTGGCCGTATTGGTCGGCGTGGCTGTGTGGGTTGGCGTGTGCGTGCGCGTCGGCGTCGGCGTGTGGGTGTTCGTCGGAACGATGGGCGCGGCAGGCGTCCAGGCCAATATGCCCAGGTCTGGCCCGGCGGCCCAACGGCTCCAGAACACCTCTTCTTCCGCGCTGATTTCAATTGGCTGGTCGGGCTTTTCGCCCACAAAGACCTCGGCCTGCTGGTTGTAATCGAGCGCAACCGGGCCGCTGGGCGTTTCAAAGGTCAGCGAGCCGACCTTGACCGAGACGCGCGCGCGCTGGTTGGGGAACACGGTCACGCTGAAACGCGCGCCAAAGGCGTTGATCTTGCCCCAGGGCAGTTCGACCTGGTAGGCGATTTCCGAGTCTTTGCTCTCGACAAAGATGCGCCCTTCGGAGAGGACGAGCAGGTGATTTTTGGCCTCGTCGGTCTTGACCGCCAGTGTGGTCGATGGGGCGAGGCGAACCAGGCCGCCGTCGTCGGTGCGCATCATGATCGACGAGGCGGCGGCGGTGCGCACCTGCGCGCCGGTGTGCAGGTGCAGCCCGTTGGCCGCCGGCTGCCATGTCGATTCGGGGTTGGGACGGTATGTGGTTTGGCCGAACACCTCGATCAGGGTAAAGACCGGGGGGGGTTCTTGATTTTGTTGGCAGGCCACCGCCAGGGCGAGCAAACACAGCAGCAACGCCGGGCAGATGGCGCGGCGAATCGGTTTCATGAACAACGCTCCTCAAGGGCCGCAAGTCGGCCAGGTTGGGCAAGAGTATAGCACAGAATGGCGGAGGGGCAAATTTTCCAGACCCTACCGGCTGCCCAGGTGAAAATCCTGCAAGATCGATCCGCCGATGAACTCGCGCAGCAGCGAATTATCGGGCACCAGGTCGGCGGGACAGGGCAAAAACCACTGCAAAAAGGCCAGCAGCCGCTTGCACTCGACGTAGGCCAGCGTGCCCGGTTCGGCGTAGCGCAGCAGCGGTTCAGCATAGGGTTTGATCACGGCCAGCTCGTAGGCCAGCGCCGAGTTGAACATGGCGTCGGCGTTCTCCTGGAACGGGAAAATCCAGCGGTTTTCGCCCCGGCGCACGCTTTCCCAGCGATTGATCGTTTTGACCGCCGGATAGTTTCGATACTGCGCGTCGCGCACGATGCGTCGCAGCAGGCGCGTGTCGGTGGTCGAGATGCGGTTGTGATGATCCAGGTTGAGCTGGGTCAGCGCCGAGATATAGACGCGATAGATGCTTTCGTCGGGTATGCCCTGGATCAATTCCGGGTTCATGCCGTGAATGCCTTCGACAATGATGATGCTTTCTCGGTCGACGTGCAGCGTGCGTCCCGGCTCGCGCTCGCCGCTGGCAAAGTTATAGTGCGGCATCTGGATTTCCTGCCCGGCCATCAATTTGAGCATGTCCGCCTTGAACAGGTCGATGTCGAGCGCGTGGATGTGCTCAAAGTCATAATCGCCCTGTTCGTCGCGGGGCGTAAACTCGCGGCTCACAAAGTAATTGTCCATCTCGACCGGCGCCGGGTGCAGCCCGTGGGTCAGCAGTTGCACCGACAGGCGCTTGGAAAAGGTGGTCTTGCCCGAAGACGACGGCCCGGCGACCAGCACCAGGCGCACCTGGGCGCTGCGATCGGCAATTTGGGCGGCAATGTTGACCACCTGCTGTTCGTGCAGCGCCTCGGACACCAGGATCACCTCGCGGATGCGCCCGCTCTGGACGGACTGGTTCAGCGCGCCCACGTCGCTGATGTCGAGCGCGCGCAGCCAGCGCCCGTATTGGTGGAAAACCTGGTCGAGCTTGGGCGCGTCGCGGCCGCGGGGCATCTGCGTCGGATTGCCGCGCCGGGGCGCGCGCAGGGTAAAGCCCAGCGGGTGCGGCACCAAATCAAAATAGCGGATGTACCTGGTCGACGGGACCATATAGCCGTAGAAATAATCCTGCACGCCGCGCAGGGCATAGATGACCACGTAATCCTTGCTGCGATTTTGCAGCAGCCGCACCTTGTCATCTTGCCCACGCGCCTCAAACATGGCCCGCGCCTCGTCGAGCGGCACCTGGCGCTTGACAATCGCCTCATCCTGTTTTACAATGTCTCGCATCAGCGCTTCGATCTGCCTGACTTCTTGCGCGGTAAAAGGCGAACGGCCATGCACCTCACACAACAGCCCCGTCATGGTGATCGAGTGTTCCAGAATCATCCGCGCTTCTGGAAACAGCTCGTTTACCGCCGCCAGCATCAACAAGATCAACGACCGTTGGTAGATGCGCTTGCCGTCGCTGCTGGCATTGGTCAATTGCTGCACATCGACATCCTGGGCGATCGGGTAGGTCAGTTCGCGCAGTTCGCCATCGACCAGTGCGGCGACGGTGGGCGGCGTGTCTGGCCGGGCGATGTGGGCCACAAACGCTTCCAGCGGCGCGCCGACCGGGCCTTCCAGGATGGGGCCATCGCTAAAACGCACCTGGACGCTCTGCCGGGGCGACGCTTTTTTGATTGTATCGATCTGTTCCATCAATGACTCTCCTGAAAAATGGTTAAGGCCCATTATACCACATCCGCCCCGGGTTTGTAATTGACTTTTTAGAACATTTGTGCTAAAATCAGATCATTTCACCAGAATGGAGGTTTTGGTATGGCTGCAAGTGGACGTACAGAAGCTTTGGATACGGCGCTCAAAACCGTGCGCAAGCGGTTTGGCGAGGGTTCGATTATGAAGCTGGGCGACGCTTCTCACCTCAATGTGGAAGCGATTTCGACCGGCGGGCTGTCGTTGGACATCGCCCTGGGCATCGGCGGTGTGCCACGCGGGCGCATCACCGAGATTTACGGCCCGGAAGGGTCGGGCAAGACGACGATTTGCCAACACATTATGGCCGAGGCGCAAAAGCAGGGCGGCACAGCGGCCATGATCGACGTAGAGCACGCGCTCGATCCATCCTATGCCGAGTTGTGCGGGGTGAACGTCGACGATCTGTACATTTCTCAGCCGGACACCGGCGAAGAAGCGCTGGAAATCGCCGAGGCGATGATCCGCTCCGGGGCCATCGACGTGCTGGTGGTCGACTCGGTGGCGGCGCTGGTGCCGCGCGCCGAGATCGAGGGCGAGATGGGCGATAGCCATCCCGGCCTGCAAGCGCGGTTGATGAGCCAGGCGCTGCGCAAGCTCAGCGGCGCGATCAAGCAGAGCAACGCGGCGGTCATTTTCACCAACCAGTTGCGCCAGAAAATCGGTGTGATGTTTGGCAACCCCGAGACCACCTCCGGCGGCCTGGCGCTGAAATTCTATGCCTCGGTGCGCCTGGATATCCGGCGCATCCAGGCAATCAAGCAGAGCGGCGAGGTGATCGGCAACCGCACGCGGGTGCGTGTGACCAAGAACAAGGTCGCGCCGCCCTTCCGCGAGGCCGAGTTTGACATCATGTACAACGAGGGCCTTTCGCGCGCCGGCGACGTGCTCGACCTGGCCGTGGAAATGGAAATCGTCAGCAAGCGCGGCTCCTTTTTCAGCTATAAAGAAGAGCGCCTGGCCCAGGGACGCGAGAACACCAAAGAGATTCTCAAGGCCAACCCGCCCCTGCTGCGCGAGATCGAAAACCTGGTGCGCGAAGCCAACGGGCTGCCTACGCTGCCCACGCTCGAAGGCGGGCCGATCCGTCCGCTGGAAAAAGAAATCCCAGACGCCGAGTTGAGCGGCGACGAGCCGGAAGACGGCCTGGATGATGAATAGCCCCCGGCTGTTCATCGGCGGAATTATGCAAGGCTCCAGCCGGGCGATGGCGGTTTGCGACCAGGGCTATCGCGAGCGCATCGCCGAGACGGTGCGCCGCCATCACCCACAGGTCGAGATCGTCGACCCGTTCCAGATTCACCCGGATGGTGTGACTTATGATCGGGAGCGCGCCGTGCAGACCTTTCTGAGCCTGCTCGACGTGGCCGCCGGCGCAGATGTGCTGGTCGCCTATTTGCCGCACGCCAGCCTGGGCACGGCGATGGAAATCTGGCGCGCCTGCCAGGCCGGCAAGCCGGTCATCGCCATCTCGCCGATGGAACAAAACTGGGCCTTGTGGGCGACCACGCAGCACATCGTGCCCGACCTTGAGGCTTTTGAGGCGTTCGTTGTCGGCGGAGGACTCGATCCCTACCTGAACTGTTGAGGTGGGGCAGAACAGCGTGACATAAATTTGAGAACAGGGGCCGGTAGTGCCCCTGTTTTTGCATGGGTCAGGCAACCGCCATCTAGAGCAAGCGTGACCCAGCATGGAAAGACACAGCATGAGCACCTATCACCTGCGACGGCAGGAAAAAACAATCGCGGATCAAGACGAACTGGTCGCCATCATCCGCGGGCAAAAATACCTGACCCTGGCCCTGTGCTACAACGACGAGCCGTACCTGGTCAGCCTGAATTACGGGTTCGACGCTGCGGCGCGCTGCTTTTACGTCCACTGTGCGGGCGAGGGCAAGAAAATCGACATTTTGCGCGCCAACCCGGCAGTGTGGGGGCAGGTGATCGAGGATCGAGGTTATCAAGACGCCAGGTGCGATCACTGGTTCCGCTCGGTGCATTTCAAGGGACGGGTCTCGTTTGTGGATGACATCGAGGAAAAACGCGCGGCGCTGCACCTGATGATCGACGCGCTGGAACCGGACCCCGCGCCGGTCGGGCAGCGGTTGATAACGGCCAAATCGCTCCGATCGGTGACGGTTTTGAAAATCGCGGTCGAGAGCTGGAGCGGCAAGCAAAATCTGAAATAGCGTCGCGGCCGGGCGAGTACAGTCAGTTTAGCGAATTCTTGGCCAACTTGTCTAAACAAAAGGGCCGGGCAAATGAGCTTGGAACAAGCAACAATAAAAAGATGATCAGGTCAATCAACACAACCAACCCCAACTCGGCGACAAGCATAGCCAGGATTGACAGCCAGAGGTCAATGTAGACGTAATCCGTAATAACGCTGGGCATTATGGTAATGATGACGACGCTGCACAAAGTCAGAAAACCCAGGATGGACAATAGATATTTGCAGGCTGACTTCCAGTCGGAGCTGCCAGGCATCGAACCATTGCCGAAAGAAAAGAGCAAATAGAGCATAATCCAGTTGCCGGAGAAAATGGTGGCAGACCAGATGTCTTTGAATGTGGCCCATAATTCGTCATAGGGGCGCAAAAGTGCCTTCCAGGGAATGCCAAAGCCTGCAGGAAAGATGAGCACAAAGACGATTGTACCCAAGAGCAGTGGTGCGACGTAGACCAGCCCCAAGAATTGTGCGTCACCGGATTGCCCAGGAGTCGTTGACCCCATAACCAGATTGCCCACAAGGTGGCCTTGCGCATTGCGTTCGGTCGCGATCTTGGGCAGCAGATTGAGCGTTTGCCCCTCAAACCCGGCCAATTTGAGCATAATCAGGTGACAGACTTCGTGCAGCAGGGTTGACGGGAAAAAGATCAGTCCCAAAATAATCTCGGTCAGGTAATGAATCACAGGTGTTGCATAAAGAATGTAAAAGACTGCCCAAATAATACCGCCACTCAGTTTGTAGATCAGAAACTCGAGAACGACAACCGCGCCCGCCAGAATGAGGCTGATCCCAAGCATTTTTCCCCCTCCACAAACCAGCGCCGTTGGTTTCGACAGTATCTCGACAAGTTCGACCTGCCAGCTCTACCAACGGTGTATTTTTGGATCGGACGAGAGGCACGTCCCCCTATCGCCCGCGCCGGGAAATGCGCATGCGCATCAGGTCGCGGTCGATGCGTTCAAAGCCCCAACGCTTGAAGAATCGCTTGGCGTCTTCCAGCCCGGAATGGACGGCTAGATCGATGCGCACACATTCCTTGATCCGCGCCCGGTTGCGCGCGTAGGCCAAAATGGTCGAGCCGACGCCCTGGCTGCGCCGCCCTTTCTCGACAATAAAGTCCTGGAACATGGCATAGGGCGCGCCTTCCCAGGTGGAAAGATAATAGCAGATCAGCAGGCAGCCAAAAATATGATCCTCGCTCTCGGCGACGACGTATTCGTGATAGCCGCTCTCGATCTGCTGGCCAATGATGCGCAGCATCTGCTCTTCGGGAGGCAGAGATTCGCCATGCAGGCCGACCAGTTCGCGAATCAAGGGAAGCAGTTGCGATGCATCTTGCACCGTCGCCAGGCGGATGGTGGTGTCGCTCACGTTGTTCTCCTCACCGGTTCAAGGGAGCATTCGCTCGCCGGGCGCAGCCCCCACTTGCAATTTTTCACATCATATTTCATTGTACTCTGTGGGGCTGATTCGGTCAAGTACGGAGCGGGCGCTGAGAAATGGGTCGGAGGTTGGGCGGGATGGTTCACAAATGACTCCCCTGAAAAAACCTGGAAACGCCAAAAAACTGGAACACTGATTCCCGCTGATTTGTACTGATTCTTCTGTGTTTATCAGTGTGCGTTAGTCAGTGTTCATCTGTGTCCTTTTTTTCAGTGGAATCACAAATAGGGTGACACATCATTGGGCAAGAAAGCCCTATCCCCGGCACGCCGGGCGTGGCCTACACCTTCCCTTCGACTCAAACTCTTCGAGAGGGTAACCTCTTTTTAATGAGTCAAATCGCGAGCAGGACTCAGACCACTGTTGAAGACCATTAGGGCACTTGATGACTTGTATACGTAAGGTGTGGAGGTTTGCGGTTGCCGTCACTTTCTGTTGCTGGTGATTGAGGTCGAATAATCCGGGTTGGTTGGTGCGCGCCCATCGACGGGGCACAGACAATGCAAGCCTGACTATAAACCATTGTGTGCGCACTGCTGGTCTCAGGCGACCACTTTACGTAATCCAGGTTGCATTTTGTGTAAATTATCTTTGTTAGCCTACTTCCCTGAACGCTTGCCTTGCTTCTTTAGCCTGCAAAATGCTCCAGGACGATCAACGCAAACAGGGTGAGCCACTTGCTCGGTTGCCCCTTGACCTCAACGTCCGCCCACATCTGGCCGTTGAATGATTTGTCGAGAAGCCATACCCCATCGGTGGTGCGCTTGTCACGGATGACCTGCAAGGGTTTTTCCAGGGCTTCGCTCATCGGCGTGCCGACGGTAGCCAGGGCGAGCATCGCTTCCAGGATGTCCGAGTTGTAGCTCAGCGGAAAGCCGAACTGGGTCCAGCCCGACTTGGGTTCCTGCCCTCCGAGACCGTGTTCGGCCAGAAAGCGCGGTCGCTGATCGACGATCCAGCCCTTGACCGTTTCTCCCGGCGGCAGATCGGCGCGCTTGGGCGTATGAGCTAACACCTCTTCTTGCCACGCCTTGCGATTGCTGGGCACATAGATGTATACTTGTTGGGCGCTCAGGGTTTGGGCGATCCACTCGATGGCTCCTCTCACTGCCGGGGATCGTTCCTCGGGCGGCACCGCGCCAAAGCAGAGCAACAACTTGGGCAGTGCCATATAGCAGTGTGATAGCAGGCTGTAGCTCATCACCTCGCACTTGATACCCTGTTCGGCCAGGATGCGCTCTGCCAACGCCTCGGTTTCCTCCACCACGACGGGATGCGTCCCATAGCCAAGACGCCTGAAGGCGGCGAGCATGTTGGCAGTCAAACATTGGCCGCCGCTCCACTTGTTCACCCACTTGCGATGACTCAGCAAATCGTGCACGCCACCGGCAATGCGCGGATCGCGTCCGTCGGCCAGGAATTGTCCCAAAAAGATGACCTGCCAATACTTGCCGGTGTATTTCGCGTATGCCTGGTCGTCGTCTTGCCAGAATTGCTCGCCACGTGCCAGGATGTTTCGAGTGACCGAATACGTCATCAGGCTGGCTCTGGCATCCTGCACCTCGACGTCCGTCTCCGGGCGGTGAAGGAGGCGGGTCAGGGTCAGCAGCCGAACCGGCGGGTTATTTTCTTGCAACAGCCAATCCAAGATCGTATCTCTGTCCATTTTTCACCTCTATACCTTGCCACCGATGGTTTGCGCGAAGCGCAAAGCCCCCTTCAAAAGCTCAAATGAAGACCCCAATCCATCGCCACCTTTTGGCCGAGCAAATCCTCGTAGAAGCGGCGAGAGAGGGCGATGTCCCTACAAGATCACCGGCGGTTGACGCCATTGTGGTGCCAAGTGCGGATTCAGCGCGTGGAACTCTGTCCATCCATTGCGGGATCGATAACCAATTATCAGCATACAGCCCGTTCCTGTCAAATCGCGTCATATTGTGGCAGAAAATTAGAAAGTTTGTTCTATTCAATGGCATTTGCACGCTGCAGCCACTTGTGCTACCATTGTGCCTTGTCGACTGCCGTTGCAATGAAAGGACAGAAGCATGCCACACCCATCTGCACCCCTCACTTTTTCGGATCCTGCGGCGTTGACCGTCGCCGGGGTCGCCGCGTACCTGCACTTGCATACCCTCACCGTGCGCCGACTGCTCCAAGACGGCACCCTTCCGGCTCAAAAGGTCGGGCGCTGGATCGTTGAGCGGACGGAGCAAAGTTCCGCATCTTTTGCACACTGAACCGGCGACCATTGGCCCGGCCTGGTTGAGGAGGCACAATGATCTCTGCATGTATTCCATTCGCCGAATGTATTGCGCCTGACGAATGTATGTCATTCGATGGGTTCAGAGTGGACCTTGCTGGCCTGCCGGTGACCGATTTCACAGCCCCGGCTGAAGAGTCAGCAACGGAACTCGCCGATGGCTCGACGCAGCGCACCACCTTGTGGACTGGTTCAGGCAGCGGCCTTCAGGTTCGTCTCTGCCGGATCACCTATCCAGACACGCGCGTCTGCGCGCAGTGGCTCGAGGCGACCAACGTCGCGTCCTACCCGCTCACTCTCACCCGTGTCGATTCGTACTGCACCGCGATCCCGGCGGGCGAGTACCGCCTGCGCTATTTCACCTCCGGCTGGGGACGCGAGTTCACTCCCGTGGATGAGCCTTTGTGCGGCACCCGCATCCTCGAATCGACCGCCGGGCGTTCGTCGCAGAGGATGTATCCCTGGTTCGCCCTGACTTCGGAACGATCGCCCGATCCGTGCCTGGCAGTCACTGTCGCCTGGTCGGGGAACTGGGTCTGCCGTTTCGAGCCGCTGCCCGGCGGTGCTTACCGGCTCTCCGGCGGGCTGAGCGACTGGCAGTTTTTCAAGACCCTCTTTCCAGGGGAGACAATGATCAGCCCGCGCGTCCTGTACGTCTACCTGCATGAGGGCGACGTCGACGATGCGGCGCGCGAATTCGGACGCTGGGGCCTGCGCTACGGCTATCCGCGGAACGAACTGGCCCGCGCGCTGCCTGTCGAGTGGAATCACTGGTGGCCATATGAGGACGTGCTGATCGATGAGGAGACTTTTCGGCGCAACGTGGACGTGTGCGCCGAACTAGGCTTCGAGGTTTGCACGCTCGACGCGGGCTGGTTCGGAACGCCGGGCGACGACCCGCTGCAAGGCTTCTGGTATGGCGTGCGCGGCGATTGGGAGCAGATCAACCGGCGGCAATTTCCTTCCAGCCTGCGCGTGCTGGCCGATTACGTCCACGGCAAGGGACTCAAGTTCGGAGTCTGGTGCGAGATCGAGGCGCTGGCACCAACCTCGGCGGCAGCTCAAACCCACCCCGACCTGGTGGCCCGGCGCGACGGCGAGCCGCTAGGCTATCTCTGCCTGGGCAATCCGCAGGCGCAGGACTGGGCCTACAGCGTGCTGGAACGGCTGATCGTCGAGTATGAGGCCAACTGGATCAAGCTCGATTTCAACCTCGACCCGCAAGCCGGCTGCAATGAGATCAGTCATGGTCACGAGAGCGGCGACGGCCTCTATGCGCATTACCTCGGATACTATGCACTGCTCGATCGGCTGCGCGCTCGCTATCCTCATGTACTGCTCGAAAGCTGTTCTTCCGGCGGGCTGCGCATCGACCTGGAGATGCTCCAACATTTGCACCTCGCTTTTCTCAGTGACCCCGATTACACCGTGCATCACCTGCAAGTGGTTTGGGGCGCAACCCACATGCTGCACCCCAGTGCGTGCCTGCACTGGGCCTGGTCGCAGACGCGCGGCGACCACAACGTCGAGCGCGAGCCGGTCCGGGCCGATACCCCGCCGGGCCGCTTTGATTATATGGTCCGTGCGGCGATGCTCACCGCCACCGGCTTTTCCTATCGCCTGCCCGATTTGCCCGACTGGGCGCGCCGGCGGCTGGGCGAGCACATTGCCTTTTACAAACAACAGGTGCGTCCCTTTGTGCGCGATGCCGACCTCTATCATCTGAGCGGGCAGGCGCTGCGCGACGGCGGCGGCGATCGCTGGAACGCCTTTTTGTACGTGCGCGATGCGGGCGCGGAGGCGCTGTTGTTTGTGTTCCGGTTGCCCGGTGGTGAAGAACGGCGCGTTGCCCCCCTGCGCGGACTGATCGCCGGGGCGACCTACGCCGTGCAATTCGTCGACCGGGGAGAGACTATGGCTTGCTCTGCCGCGGAACTCACCGAGACCGGCCTGGCCTTCGACGGGCTGTCCGAGGAGGGATCGGAGGTGGTGCTGCTGCGACGGATGTGAGCCGGCCGGACTGAACGAGTTGTCCGTAACCGGAGATGAGTCTCCTGAAAAAAGTCAATTTCACTGCCAAGACGCCAGGCGGCAAAGAATTCTTGAAAATCGTCGATATACTCTACCTATTCTCAATATTGTTACACCGATCCTTCTTCCGCTTGCCAAACTGGCTGAAAGCAGCTTTGGCTTTTATTCTGACGTCAAGTGTACGGGCTGTGGGGTATGCGAAAGGGTTTGTCTGGCCCAGAAGGTCAAGATGGTTGACGACCGGCCCGTATGGCAGAAAAAAGTCAAATGCTATGGCTGTTTTGCCTGCTTGAATTTCTGCCCCGAGCAATCGATCCAGATAAAATCTACCTGGTATTTGAAATCACGCACGTGCGAAAACGGACGATATCATCATCCAGAAATAACGGCCAGGGACATTGCTGGACAGAAATCGAAAGAAGAAAAATATGAATGAAAATCCAATCTCATCCAAGCCCATCTCGCGTCGGCGCTTTCTCAAAATAGGGTGTATCAGTGCAGCGGCCGTGGGCGTGACGGCCTGCGGCGGCGCCGGTCTGGTTGCCGCCCTGAGGCCCGATCCGCCCCCCGTTGATTTTCGCTCCTTTTCCTACGGAGAACAAGGTGGAGAAAGTGTGTTGATCGCCTATGCCAGCGCAACCGGCTCTACCATCGACATTGCCGCCGCCATCGGAGAGACACTTGACCAACGCGGCTTTTCTGTCGACGTTCTTCCGGTCAAAGAAGACCCACCCGTCAGCGACTATCGGGCCGTGCTGGTCGGCAGTGCCGTTCAAGGAGGAAACTGGCTGCCCGAAGCAGTCGAGTTTGTGCAGGCCAATCAGGCAGAACTCAACCATCTCCCGGTCGTGCTGTTCTCCGTCCACTTTTTCTTCCGGGGCAATGACGCAAACAGCCAAAAGACACGCCAGTCTTATCTCGATGCCGTACGCCCGTTCGTCCCACAGGCTGCCGAAGTCTTTTTTGCTGGCAGGTTTGATCAGCGCACAACGGCGATGGGACTTCCCCGCTGGCTGGCCCACCTGACGCCGACCTGGGATCTGCGGGATTGGGAGGCGATTCGCGCCTGGGCGCAGCAGTATTCGCCAGGCCCGGCAAGCGAATAAAGGTCGTCGCACAAAGCGATGCTGGCTGAAAATTGTAGAACGTCGACTAGAAACTGATCGAGAGGGAGTAAACATGCTGTTACAAAATGAAATCTCTTCAGATAAACTGGGGGCGCTGCTTGAGCAGCGCGTTCCCGCATGGATGGCACAAACGGGCGTCGTCGGTCTGTCGGTGGCCCTGGTTCAGGGGGTTGGAGAGACACACCATCCGGCGATCGCCTGGGCGCACGGCTTTGGATTCAAGAACAAGGCGACCGGAGAGCCGGTGACGTCGGAGACGGTTTTCGAGGCTGCGTCGCTGAGCAAGCCGGTTTTTGCCTATGCCGTACTCAAGGCATGCGCCGAGGGATTGCTCGATCTGGACGCGCCGCTAAGCGCCTATCTGCCCGAACCTTATCTCCCCGACGATCCTCGCCTGCATCGGATCACGGCGCGGCACGTGCTCAGTCACACGCCCGGCTTTCCCAACTGGCGGCCCAAGGATCAACCCTTGCCCATCCACTTTGCGGCTGGCGAACGCTTTGCTTACTCGGGCGAAGGGTACGTGTATCTACAGCGCGTGGTCGAGCATTTGAGCGGGCAGCCCCTCGACGTGTGGATGCGCGCGCGTCTCCTGGAGCCGCTGGGCCTGCACCACAGCAGCTATGTGTGGATCGACGCCTACGAGACACAGGCCGCGGTCGGGCACGATGGAGAGGGCAAGTCCAAGGAACCGGGCAAAATGGTCGAACCTAACGCGGCATACAGCCTGTACACGACGCCCACCGAGTTTGCCCGCTTTGTGATCGCTTTGCTGCAGCCGCCCGACGATCCCGCCTGTCTGACCGCGGCTCAGGTGGCACAGATGCTCACCGTGCACATTGCCGCCAACGACGCCGGTTTTGACGCAGAACGGCCTGTCGCCGAGGTGCGAGTGGATGAGCAGATTTTCTGGGGATTGGGCTGGGGGTTACAGCATGTGCCTGGCAGCGAGGCATTCTGGCATTGGGGCGACAACGGCGACTTTCAAGCCTTTGTGATGGGCTTCCTCGAGCAAAAGGCGGGGATGGTCTGCATGGCCAACAGCAGGAACGGGCGCGCGCTGTGGGCCGATCTGTTCGGCCTCGCCTTTGGCGGCGCGCAGCCGGCGGTCGCCTGGCTGCTCAATCTCTACGGCGATGGCGAAAAGGACAAAGCGCGGAAAGCACCCACGCTGACCGCCGCCGAGGTCGCCGCATACCTGCGCCTCCATCCACTCACCGTTCGCCGGCTGCTCCAAGACGGCACTCTTCCGGCCCGCAAGGTCGGGCGGTGGTGGCAGATCGACCGCGCTGAACTCGATCGCTGGATCGTTGAGCGGACAAAACAGAATTTTATGTCGACAAGATAGCTGGAAAGGAGTCTTGCCATGCAGAACACATTTCGGACACGATTTGGCCTGGCCGCGCTGGCTCTGAGCGCGGGCCTGGGACTGTTGGTGGCGCTGCTCGTTTCGCTTCCCGGCGCGCTGGCCCAGGGCAGCAGCCAGGTACAGTTTGCCCCGGCATTTACAACGATCGGCACGCCTGGGAATTCTGTCTATGATATAGCCGTTGCCGATCTGGACGATGATGGCGATCAGGACATGGTGGCCGCTGTATTCGGCATCGAGTTGTGGCGCAACGAAGGCAATGGCACGTGGATTTCGCGAACCTTGTTCGGTAGCGGCCATACGAAACTGGCTCTGGGTGACCTGGATAACGACGGCGATATCGACATTGTCTCTCAAAACGCTAGTTCCGTGTACGTCTTGGAAAACGATGGCACGCCCTGGAATGACAGTTGGCCTCGTATGGCAATCGGCCAGGTCAGCAGTTTGTGCACTGACCTGGCCCTGGCCGATTTCGACCTGGACGGCTATCTGGACCTGGTCACCGCCGACCTATCCGGCCCAATTCAGGTTTGGAGAAACGACGGCACGCCCTTTGGCAATGGCTGGACACCCACACTCGTCGGTTCGGTAAGTGGACCTCTTTTGACGCTTACAGTGGGCGATCTGGATAACGACGGCGACATCGATATTGCCAGCGGCAACCAGCCAGGCGGCATGGGTGGCTTGACGCTCTGGCAAAATGATGGCACGCCGTTTGACGGCGCATGGGTGGGCAATTCAAGTACCAGTTTCGGGAGCCAACCACTGGATATGGTCGCCGGCGACCTGGATCGCGATGGCGCATTGGACATTGTTGTGTACAGTGGGAGTGCCGTCCATGCCTGCCAAAACGATCACACTCCCTTTACAGAAACGTGGTCTTGTGCCACTGTATCCCAAGTTTCGGCATCGGGATTTCGGGTAGCGTTCGGTGACGCAGATCAGGATGGCGATTTGGACATCTTTGCCGAATCTGGTGGCAATCCACACGTGTGGACCAACGATGGCACCCCGTTTTCCGGATCGTGGTCCGGCGCTGCACTGGGCACGTTGGGCGGCTCCGTTGAAGCCATTGCGGTGAGCGATCTGGATGGCGATGGCGATCTGGATGTGGCCGCCGGGAACAGATACTCTGAGCCCAGAATCCTGGCTATTTGGGACAACATCCTCGTCCATCGCAGCCGCCAGGGCTATCTGCCCTTTGACGGCCCTACCACCGTCATCAGTGGGACGATGGATTATGCCTATGCCGTCACCACCGCCGATCTGGACAACGACGGCGACCTCGATTATGTGCTGGGGCAGTACAACGGGTTGCTGCTTGTGCGCAGCGAGGATGGCGCCACGCGATCGCTGGGCGCTTCGACCGATGCCATCTATGCCGTAGTCGCCGCCGATGTGGATCGCGACGGTGACCTGGACCTGATCATCGGCCGCGATGTGACCAGCAACAATGTGCAGATTTGGGTCAACCCGCTGGACGGCGGCAGCGACATCTGGGGGAGCACGCCGTGGTCGCGGGCGACGGTGGGAACGGCCAATGGCGGTGTGTTTGACATCGCCGTGGGCGACTTGAACCGGGATGGCTTCCTGGACATTGCCAGCGCCAGCGATGCCAGCACAGAAAACGTCCAGGTCTGGCAGCACGATGGGTATCCAATCACCGGCACCTGGAGCGCCAACACGGTCTTTACAGCCACCGAGCGCGCGGCCAGCCTGGCTCTGGGCGATCTGGATCACGATGGATATGCCGATTTGGCGGTCGGCAGTTCGTCCTCTTATGAAGGCTACCTGTATACCTGCCAAAACGACGGCTCGCCTTTTACGGATACGTGGACCTGCAACTATGTCGGCAGCGTGGAAGGAAGCGTTGTCACCTCCATAGTTATGGCCGATCTGGACAACGACGGCCGCCTCGATCTGGTGAGCGGCAGCCATCTTGTTAGTGGAGGTGGGAGCCCCAACCTCCACGTCTGGCGCAACGATGGTTCGCCCTTTACAGATACCTGGTCCTCGCTGGGCATTGCCGAGACTTTAGACGATCTCTTTTCTATAGCCGTCGCCGATCTGGATGCCGACGGCGACCCGGATGTGGTCGGCGCCGGAATAGGAACGGGCAACATGACCGCCTGGTGCAGCGATGGCACGCCGTTCGATGCCGCTTCCTGGGCTCCTTTTGCTCTGGACACAGGCGTGAATCACTTTGGGCGAGTGGTGACGATTGCCGATGTCAACAATGATGGCAGAGCGGACGTGATCGGCGGTTCGTATAATGAGGAATCGCCAGCCGCTTATGATCTGCGCATCTGGCGCAACGCCGGTGCGCCGGTCACGGTGGTCGTCACGGACACCGCACCGGCGATCGTGAATCCGAACGCGGTCGACGATCTGCTGCAAGTCACCATCACCCACAACGGTGTGATCGGCGACAGCGACATCGAGCCGGCCTGGTGGGATGTGCAGTTGACCGCCGGCGACAACACGCCGCTGACCACCGCACAGGCGCAGGCCCTCCTGGCCTCTCTGCATGTGTATCGCGAAACGGGCGTCACACCGGGCTTCCAGCGCATAGAAGATACCGAGGTCTTGAGCCTGGCCCACACGGCGTTCGCCCTCAGCGGCGGCGTGCAGCGGCTGACTTTTCCCGATGGGCATGCGCTGGCCCAGATCGGCGCCGATGAAACCGCCACTTATTACCTCGTCGTCACCATGCGCTCGGCGGGCCAACCGTTGGCGCCTGCCACTTTCCGCGCGGTGTTGGATCCTGACGATGGCGTGCGCGTCGAGAATGCCACCGTCGATGCCAACCTGCTCGTCCAGACTGCTGATGCGGTTCAGTCGGGCATTGTATCGGTGCAAAACCACACGCCGACGTTGAACGGCATTTCAGCAGAACCCGAATGGGTCAGGCAGGGCGGGGTCATCACTGCAACCAGCAGCGGCGCAAGCGATCCAGATGGCGACCCACTGGCCTTGCGCTGCGGTACGACCCCCGGCGGCAGCGATCTGGGCGCCGGCAGCTATGGTCCGGGAGAAAGAACACTCGCGTTTGGCGCACCGTGGACCGACGACGATCTGCACACCATCTGGTGCGTCGTCACCGACGGCGATCTTGGTTCTGCCGAATTCAGCGCCACCGTCACCGCCGACAACACCCTGCCCGCCGTCTCGCTGATCAGCCCGCAGGGCGGCGAGGCCTGGCAGAGCGGCCTCGAGTACGCCGTCAGTTGGTCGGCCAGCGACGCCCATTTGAGCGCCTATCCGATCGCGCTTTCCTACTCGCTCAACGACGGCTCGACGTGGACCGCCATCGCCAGCGGGATCGCCAACAGCGGCGCCTATTCCTGGACGCCGCCTATCACCAGCACGGCACAGGCCCGCGTGCGCGTGCAGGCCATCGATCAGGCCGGAAATGTCGGCCTGGCTGTCAGCGCTGCATTTACCCTCACCAAGTCGCAGGAGTGGGTTGTTTATTTGCCTGTGGTGATCAAGCAGTCACCGTAGCGGCGGGTCATTCGAGTAGCGGAAGGAGGGATCAGGTGAAACCCAAGATCGACGGCACCGAGTTCGGCTCGATTACCATCGAGGGAAAGACATTCGAGCATGACGTGTTGATTTGTCCGGACGGCCAGGTGAGAAAGCGCAAGAAAAAGCTGTCCAAGGCGATATACGGCACCTCGCACATCATTTCGCTGGATGAAGCCAAACATGTCTACCAGGAAGGAGCCGGTTGGCTCATCGTCGGCACGGGGCAGAGCGGATTGGTCGAACTCTCCAAAGAAGCGACAGACTATTTTCGTCGCCACGAGTGCCAGGTGAGGTTGCTGCCCACGCCGGCGGCGATCGACGCCTGGAATGATGCCGAAGGAAACGGGATCGGCCTGTTTCACGTCACGTGCTAGCAGCCTGTCGGAGAAATGAAACAGAAACCCGGTTTATGCTTTTCTATGAATATAAACTATCGAACGGCACGTGTGCCAACTGGACAGGGCTAATCTGCCCGGGACGAAATTCTTGCCCAAAAACCAACAATCTGGTAAGATAGGCCCTGTAATCTCGGTGCGAGACCGTGCAAACGCTCCGCTGGTTCCGTAATATGTCCGCATTGCGGCGACGATCAGATCGACGTTAGGGCTGTAGGGATGCAATTGTTCATCGATCCTGTGTCGCGATCCCCCGCGCTGCTTTATGCCCTCGCAAGAGGTCAGACAGGCCAGGATACCAGGAATCAAATTCACAACACATACGATAACGGAGGCCAGAAAATGTTCAAGCTCAAGGTTTCTCAGTACCTCATGTTGGGTATCGCATTGTTTATGCTCGTGGCCTGCGCGGCTTGTGTGGCCGCGCCGATCTAGGCATTCCTGATTGTGTGGATGGATTTCCTCTCCTGACGCCGGGCCGGGCTGTTGGTTGAGGCCCAGAGATATGCGCAGGGGGGAGATCCGTTCATGATGTCGTCGCAGCGGAGATAAATCTTGGCGGTGGGGGGGGAATGCATGTCGCGCCGCCGGTGTGTCCCTCAGCCTTTTTTCACAACCAGCAAGTTTGAACCCCTGTCACCCTGACGGGGGTTCTGCTTTTTCGGTGTGTTTACAGCGGGGATAATTGCTGCAGCCGATGAACGGGCCGCGCTTGCTCGAACGCAGCACCAGTTCGCTGCCGCACTGGGGGCAGGCCCGTCCGACCGATTGGGGTGATTCTTTGACAGTCTTTTGGATGTATTTGCATTTGGGGTAATTGGCGCAGCCGACAAAATAACCATAGCGACCCTTGCGCCTCACCAGGTCGCCGCCGCAGTCGGGGCATTTCTGCCCTGTTGGCTGCGGCGCTTCTTTTTCGATTTTCACCGTGGGCATTTCGGTCTGGGCCTGGTCGATGTGCGGAGACAGATCGCGCCAGAACGCTTCCAGCGTCGGCACGCGCCCGGCCTGCCCGTTGGCGATCTCGTCGAGTTGATCTTCCATCTGCGCGGTAAAGCCGTAATCGAACAGGTTGGCAAAAGCCTGCACCAGCATGTCGCAGACGGCAAAGCCCAGATCGGTGGGCACGAGCACCTTGCCCTCGCGGCGCACGTAATCGCGCTCCTTGATCAGCGTCACCATCGCCGCATAGGTTGAAGGACGGCCAATGCCGCGCCGTTCCAGTTCCTTGATCAGCGAGGCCTCGGTGTAACGCGGCGGCGGCTGGGTAAAGTGCTGTTTGGGCAGCAGTTGGAGCAGTTCCAGCCACTCGCCGGCGGTCAGCGGCGGCAGCGCCTGCTCTCGCTCCTCCTCTTCGCCGGCGTCCTTTTCTTCCTCATAGACCTTGAGAAAGCCGTCGAACACACAAACGCGCCCCTGTGCGCGGAACAGATAGGGCAGTGGCTCATTACGATGTTCCTTTGTGGTGGGGATTTCAGCAGTGGTCACGTCATAGAGGGCCGGTTTCATCTGGCTGGCGATGAACCGCCGCCAGATCAAGGTGTACAGTTTGTGCTGTTTGTCGTCGAGGTATGGCTCGATGCTCTTGGGCGTGCGGCGGGGATCGGTGGGGCGGATCGCCTCATGCGCTTCCTGCGCCGATTTGACTTTGGTCTTGTACTCGGGCGGGCGCTCCGGCAGATAGCTTTCGCCCCAGAATTTGAGCACCACCTCGCGCGCGGCCTGCTGCGCTTCGGGTGAGACATAGGTCGAGTCGGTGCGCATGTAGGTGATCAGCCCGACGCTGCCCTCATCACCCAGCTTGACTCCTTCGTATAGCTGCTGGGCGATGCTCATAGTCAGGCGCGGGGGAAAGCCGAGCGACTTGGAGGCGGCTTGCTGGAGGGTGCTGGTGGTGAACGGCGGCCAGGGATAGCGCGGCTTGCGCTCCGTTTCGACCTTGTCGATCCAATAGAGGGCGTTTTGCAGCGCGTCGACGATGGCCTGCGCGTCGTCGTGGTTTTTCAGGTCGGGCTTTTGCCACCGTCCCTTGTCGTCGCGGATGCGCCACAGCTGCGCCAAAAAGGGTGCCGGTTCGGCGGGTGGCACGAGGCCGAGCGGGTTCTGGTCGCTGCGCATCATTTGCTGGAGCAGCGCCTCGATGCTCCAGTATTCCTCCGGCACAAAGGCCTGAATCTCGCGCTCGCGGTCGACCACCAGGCGCAGGGCCACTGTTTGCACCCGCCCCGCCGACAGCCCCCTTGCGCCCCGGATGTGCCGCCACAGCAGCGGGCTGAGGGTATAGCCGACCAGCCGGTCGAGGATGCGCCGGGTCTGCTGCGCTTCGATCAGGTTCTGATCGAGCGAGCGGGCGTGCTCAAAGGCGGCGCGGATCGCACTCTGGGTGATCTCGTGAAAGGTCACCCGCTGCACGGCGACGCCCGTGGGCAGCGTGCGTTTGAGCACCTCCAGCACGTGCCAACCAATGGCCTCGCCTTCGCGGTCGAGGTCGGTAGCCAGGTAGAGCACGTCGGCGCTTTCGGCGGCTTTTTTGAGCTGGTCGATGGTCTTTTTCTTGCCCGCTGCGGTCACGTACTGCGGGCGAAACCCGGCCTCCAGATCGACGCCGAGGGTCTTGCGCGGCAGGTCGCGCACGTGGCCCATCGAGGCCAGCACGCGGTATCCACTGCCCAGGATGCCGGCGATGGTTTTGGCTTTGGCCGGCGATTCGACAATGACCAGTTTGACGCTCACCCGGTTCTTCCCTTCTCGCACGCCTGGCAGCGATGGAAAACTAGTCTCGGCCGAAAATCGATTCGAGGGTAGCCAGCAGCCAGAACACGCACCAGGCAATCAGAGCGATCCCGGCCAGTGTGGTGCGGGTTTCGTCTTCGATGGGGTGAACGACCGTCTCTTTTTCAGTCACTTCGATCATTGCGATCGGCCGCGCATTGGCCCCGCCGCCGCCCCGGTCGCCTTTGCCCTCGTTGGGCGGCGCTTCCGGGCCTTCTTGAGCGTTTTTGCCAAAGCCCAATCCGAAACCCATCCCAACCTCGGCGACGGGAATCAGGACTTTGTCTTCAACCTCTTGCGGCGGGCCAAAAGCCGCCCCGGTCGAGGCGGTGGAACGCAGCTCATCGATTGACGCGAACATTTTTTCCAAAGACATAACCAGCCTCCTCTTGCTCTGTGCCCCATTTGTGAGGGCGAAAACCGCCCTGAGAAGGGGCATAGAGCGAATTTGGGATAACGCTAAACCAATGCAGCCCGTTTGACCCGAGCGATCAGGATGGCAGCGATTGACACGGCAGCGACGACTGCGCCGACCAGGGCCATCTTGTGCAGCGTTGTCCGGGTCACATCCGGGATGATCAGCGTTTGCGCTTCGCCATCTCGCTTTTCGATCACCTTGACCGGCCGGATGACCCGGAAAGCCCAGCCGCGCCCCTGGACGTCTTGCTCGCGGACCGTCCCAACGTGACCGCCGCCGGCGATCACCCGCGCAACCGGCGTCAGCGTGCGCCCCTTGACCGGGATGGGATCGCCGTGGACGATGCTCAAGCGCACCGGCCCCGGCTGTGTGGGTCGAATCATCATACGCTCCTTTTGCTGCAAACACTTTCAGAATTTGCTTGTGACCTGGCTGCCTGTCTGTGCGTAATGGCAGTCACGCGCGCAGCATCCCCATTATACACTGTACACATAGGGGCGTCAATGCATGGCGGCTACTTTGAATGCTCCCTTGATTGACAGTCTATGTTGCACAGGGTATAATCTCTATACACCAGGATGTGTTCGCGTCCCAGCGACCCGGAAAGGATACTCACAACATGCTTCAAGCGTGGCTTGGCAGCGACCAGACAATCGATCTCGGTCAATGGGCCATGTGCCTGGGTTTGCGCAAAGCCTACCTGGACACACTGCCCAACCGGCGTTGGGCCGGGCACCTGATTCTCCTCGATGCACAGCAGCAGACACAAGAACTGCTGCGCATCACGCTCGATGAGGGGCGCATCCGGCTGCGCTTCCTGCCGCCCGATGCGCTCAAGATTACCGGCACGCCAACGGACGACCTCGTCGCCCTGGCAACCCGGGTCGCCGCAGCCGCACCGTCTGACCCGCCGGCCCTGTTCACCGTGTTGATGGATCGCTGCGCATTGAGCGAGATGCTGATCGCCGCGCTGGCCGATCCACCCCGCGCCGGGGTTTTCCGCACCCGCCTGGCCGCCGGCTATGGCCGTCATTGGGCCGTGCATGCCCTGACCCCGGTCGGCGAAGACCTGGTGCAGCGCATCCTGCAAAACGATCTGTGGTCGCAGCCCGGCCGCTGGGTCGGGCTGTCGGAAGGACGGACACTGGTCTTTCACCGCGACAATGCCCCGACCACACGTCGCGGCATACGCCAGATCGACGGGCAGATCGATGTGCTGGAACCCGCCGAGTTGATCAGCCTTCCCGGTGCGATGTGGGTCGACGAGCGTTTCGTCGGCGAAGGCATCGACCTGCTCGACCGGATGCTGCGCGAACCGCCCAAAAACGCGCTCGCGCTGTATGCCGAGCTGACCTCTTTTGTGCGCCGCAATTACGTGCGCTTGCCCGGCAACAAGCCGCTGCCCTGGCTGCGGATGCTGCCCAACCTGATCAAGGGAGCCTGGCCGTCGTCCAAAGACCCGGTCAAGACGGCCCCGCCGCCAACGCCTGCGCCCGCAAGAATAACCCTGGCCTTGTATTTTCAGTTTGGCCTCTCGCGTGAGAGCGATCAGACCATGCTGGCGCTCGAGCAGCGCTGCGAAGCTCTGTTCGACGTTCTGGATCGCTATCCGCGCGTCCACGTGACCGTCGGCTGGACCGAGTCTGCGCTGCGCATGCTTGCCACGCACCGGCGGGAACTCCTCGAACGCTATGCGTCCGGCGTTCGGGATGGCCGTTTTGAGACGGTCAGCGCGCTCGATACGCCCCCCTTTCCGGTGCTAATCTCGCACCATCTGCTCAAAGCGCAGGCAGACAGTTGGCAGCAAACTGCGTCGGGCGAGGTTGCGCTGCCGGCTGCGGGCATCGTCCCATTGGGCCAAAAACTCAGCCCGGGTTGGGGCGATGCGCTGCGCGGGTATGGCTATCGATACGTCGCGCTGGACGAAGCGGCGATCCGGCGCGCTTATGCCGGGTTTGACCCGGCCCGGCCGATCGCGATTGAGAGCTGGCCGACGGCCGGCTTGCATCTCGAGTTGAGCCGGGTGCTCGGCCTTACCCCAGACGCCGGCGTGCTGGCCGATTACCTGGCCGAGCTGGCGGCTGCGTTTGCCGGACAGACGCTGGCGGCCCGGATCGATGTATGCCGTATCGCCCACCTCGATTGGCTGGATGCTTTTTTGCAGACCGCCCAAGCCGGCCGGCACGAGTTCGTCTTTTTGTCCGCGCTGGCCGCCGCGCAGACGCAAGGCGTCGCAGACTTGCTGCCCGATGCGAGTGGATTGGAAGCCTGGACCAGCAGCGAGTCCAGCCGCACGCTGAATGCGGCCTTTAGCGCCTTGTGGAACCGCTGGCAGGACATCTGCGCGCTGGGCGACAGCATCCGGGCCGGCGAGCAAGAACGGGTATTTGAACGAGATATTCAAAAAATTGCGCTAAATATTCAAAAGCAGCGCCAGAATCTCTGTTTATTGGGCGAGACCAACAACGGTGACGAGATTGGCCTGGCTGCCGAACAGGTCGAGCAGGCGCTGGACAAGAGCCACGCGCTGACGCGAAACTGGATGCTTCGCCTGAACCTGTCGTCGACGCTTCCAGAGCGCGCGCTGGGCACGCTGCGCATCTTGGAGCCGCTCGACATGGATCGCCAAAGCGATCTGCTGACCGTGTCCCTGCCGCTGCCCGGTTCGATCAGTTCGCCGCAAGATGTGGCTTTTGTCGATCGCGGCATGATCGTGCCTTCGCAGTGGCTGGGCGTTGACAAGGGGTTGGCCCAATTTCTGCTCGTCGTCGACATTGCGGCCGGCGCGGCCAAAGATTTGATTGTCTTGCCGGAAGGCGTTGTGTCCTCATTTGAAGGGCTGGACATTACCACCAACCGGCTGTGCAATCCCACGCTGGCCGTGCTGCTCGACGAGCACGGGCAGGTCACATCGCTGCAATTTCAGGGCCAGGAGCGCATCTGCGGGCCGGGCAACCTGGTCAAAGGCTATCTGCTCGAACTCGACGAGCATTTGCACTGCGACCGCGCCGAGGCCGAGATTCGTGTCGCGGCGACGGGGCCGGTGCGCGGGACGGTGACGGTGCGCCAAACGCTGGCTGGTGATGTGACCCTGGTGCGACACCTGCATTTGAGCCTGTTCAGCCCGCTGCTCGAATGCGTGACCGAACTGCATTTTCCCAACCCACTGACCTGGGCCAGCAAATTCGTCGTCGGCGAATTCGACATCATTGGCGAGCAAGTGATCTGGCCGCAGCCCTTGCAGGCCGGCATCGGGTCTTGCCCGGCGGCCCAATCACCGCCGGTGATATTTAGCGCCCAGGATGTGGTCGAACTGCGCAAAGCGTGGCAGGGTGTGCGCTATATGGTTCACCAGGCCAGTACGCGCACCTTTCAGTTCTCGGCGCGGCCGGTTCCCGGTGGGCTGCGCCTGGGACTGATCGCTTCGATGCCGGAGCGTACGCTCAATCCTGGGCAGTTGGGCAAGCAGCCGGGCCTGGGCTTTCCGGGATATACCTATGCAGGGCGCTATACCTATCGCTATGCCTTGCAGCCGGTTTCGCCCGATCTGGAAATGCACGCCATGCTGTATAACCGTCCCTTGTTGTGGTCGTTTTATCCCAAGACGTAACCGCCATAGCCGTGCCGGGTTGATCTGGCATGAGGAGCATTGACCAATGAAATCCTATCTCAAACAATGGCCCTTGATTGCATTGCTGGCCGGCCTGCTGGTTTTGATCGTCATTGTTGCCAGCCTTTCTTTCAACATCGGCAAGCGGGTCGCCAACGCACGCCAGCCATCGACGCCGGCGGCGACGCTGCCTTTTCCCGACATTCGCACGTCGACGCCGACGGCGGCGCCCACCCGGACGCTGACCCCGCCGCCCACCGGCACGCCGACGCATACGCCCACGCCTACCCATACGCCTACCTTTACCCCAACGCCCACGCCGACGCCGCGCGTGATCATCACCGAGGTGCGTGCGCTGGGTCGGCTGGAAACGGCCAAGTACATGATGTCAACCGTGATCGACCTCAAGCGCGAGCCGGTCAACCTGTGGGAAGAACTTTTCGGCACCGATACGCTGCTGCTGGTCGCCGAAGGAGAAATCGTCGCCGGGATCGACATGACCGCTATCACCCAGGAAGACATCATTGTGTATGGCGATTATGTGTCGATTGTCTTGCCGCCGGCGCAGGTGCTGTACAGCAAACTCGACAACAACCGCACCTATGTCTATGAGCGCACCACGGGGCTGTTTCGCCGGCCGGATCAAAAGATCGAAGGCGAAGCGCGCCAGATCGCCGAGCAGGCGATGCTCGACCGCGCGCTCGAAGGCGATATTCTGAAACAGGCCGAGGCCAATGCGCGGATGCAGATCGATGCCTTTTTGCGCGCCCTGGGCTTTACCGAGGTGGTGATCACGGTGCGTGAACAATAGCGCCAAAGGAGTAACGATGCGAAGAGATTTGTTGATCTGGGGAATTGTTGTCCTGGTGATCATGCTGATCGTCAGCGCGGCGGCGTGTCTGATTGGATCAATGATCCCCTGGCCGGCCACGGCCGCGCCCACGCCGACGCGAACCATTGTCGTCAACATTGAGCAGATTCGCCAACAAGCCGAACTGGCCACGGTCAAGTACGCCATGAGCACCGACATCACCAGCACGCGTGTTCCCGCCGACATTCGCAAGGAATTCGGCGTCAAGGAAGAAATCGTGCTCATTGCCTACGGCGAGGCCGCTGCCGGGTTCGACCTGTCTCAGCTCGGCCCCGACGATCTGTGGGTCGATGGCACGCGCGTCCAGCTTCACCTGCCGGCCCCTAAAATCCTCTATGTGCGCCTCGACAACGAACGCACGCATGTGGTTTATTATAACAAATCCTGGTTGATCGACCGCGACCTCAACCTGGAAGGAGATGCTCGCCTCGAAGCCGAGGAAAAGATGCGCCAGGCCGCGTTGGAGAGCAACGTGCTCGAACGGGCCGGCGAATACGGGCAGCTCTTTTTCTCCAACTGGTTCTATTCGATGGGCTTTACCGACGTGCAGGTGATCATCGATTAACATGCCCCAAAAACTTGGCTTCCGGGACTTGTCGTGTTGCTCAGGCAGGCAAAATACAGTATAATGGATGCCAAATGGGGCTGGTCTGGCAGACGACATTGAATAGACAGCCGTTTGGAGATCGTGGGTGATAGGCGAGGTTCTGGGAAACCGTTACAAGATTTTGCGCGAGATCGGCACGGGGGGCATGGCATGGGTGTACCTGGCCGAAGATATGACCGACAAACTTCAGGTTGCGGTCAAGGTTCTGTACCCACATTACAGCCAGGATATCGCCTATGTACAACGTTTTACCCGCGAGGCCAAGCTGGCGACCCAAATTGCCAGCGAGCACGTGGTCAGGATATTGAATTACGGCTCGGATCGAGATGTGCATTACCTGGTTATGGAGCACATCCCCGGCAAAGACCTGGCGGTCATCTTGCGCGAACGCGGCAAACTCTCCTGGCAGCAGGCGCTCGAGGTTGCTGCCCAGGTGACACTCGCGTTGGATGCGGCCAATATGCACGGCGTCGTCCACCGCGACATCAAGCCGCAAAACATCATGATTGCCACGGACGGCAAGGTCAAAGTGCTCGATTTTGGCATCGCCCGCGCCCGCGCAATGCCGTCGCTGACCCAATCCGGGTTTGTCGGTTCGCCCTATTACATTTCGCCTGAACAGGCGATGGGCGAGGCGGTAGACATCCGCTCGGACATCTATTCGCTGGGCATCGCGCTGTACGAGATGCTGTGCGGCAAACTGCCGTTTGATTCATCAAGCCCGTGGTCGATCATCAGCCAGCACATCGCCAACGAACCGCCCAATCTGAGCCTGCAAAATATCGATGTGCCGCCTTTTGTCGAGGTTTTACTGCGCAAGATGTTGGCCAAAGACCCCGTCGATCGGCACCAGACACCCGGCGAACTTTTGGCCGCCATCGAAGCGGCGCTGCGTGGGCGGGTATCTGGCCAGCAGCCTGGCAAGCCCGTGGCGGCGACGCCGGTCGAATCTACGTTTGACCAGGCCCACCGGGTCTTGCTCAACAGCCTGTACCAACGCGCCGTCGACGCCGAGCGCGCCCAAGAGTGGTCGCGTGCAGTCAACCTATTCAACCGCATCATCAAGGTCGATCCCAATTATGAAGACGTGCCCAAGCGCCTGGCCCGCGCCGGGCTTCAGGCACGACTCGCCGCGCTGTACACCGCAGCCCAGTCGGCCTTGCACGATCAACGCTGGCAAGAGGCAATCGACGAATTGAGCGAGATCGTAACCGTCGAACCCGATTACCAGGACGCCGCCAGCCTGCTGACCCAATCTGGGATTTCGCTGGCCGAAAAGCAGACGCGCGAGCGACTGATTGCGCTGTACGCTCAAGGCCTGGAGCACTATAACAACGAAAACTGGACAGATGCAGAACTCTGTTTTTCTCAGGTATACGAGATCGATTCTGGTTATCAGGATATTGCACGCTTGTATCCCCTGGTTCGACGCCGTGCGCGATGGGCCAAGTCGTTTTGGGGCAAACTGGCCGCCAGGCTGCCGGGCAAATGAATCGCGGCCCCAAAACATACACCCGGATGATCGAAAATCGTCTGGGCCGCCGCTCGTTCTCTGTACAGGTGCTGCGCAGAGGGAGGCAAAATGAGTGACACAATGACCATCAAGGTGGACAGTCTCAGTGCCGAGATTGCGACACTCAGGGCACGTATGAATGAATTCTCGCGCGCGGTCGAGATGCAGCGGCGCGCGTTGCGCCAGTTACAGGTGGCTTTTGGCAACGCTCCACAGGCCCAGCAGGTTGTCCAAAACGCCGTCAATGCCAGCAACTATGTCACCAATGCCGCCCAGCAGATCGCCAGCCAGTTGCCGATATTCGACAATGAGCTGAACCGGCTGCGCACCGACCTCGACGCGATGCACAAGGAACACAACCAGCTTCGCGCGCTGTCCGAAGTAGGCGCGGTGATCAACTCGACGCTCGACCCGGACGAGGTGCTCAACCGGGTTATGGACAAGATCATCCAGATCACCGGCGCAGAACGCGGCTACCTGATGCTGCGCAACAACGAAACTGGCGAACTGGAGTTCAAAGTGGCCCGCAACATGGACCAGGAGACGATGAACAAGCAGACCTTTCAGGTCAGCCGCACCATCGTCACCACCGTCGCCGAAACGGGCGAGCCGGTTGTCACCACCAATGCCCAGTCTGACCCGCGTTTCCAGGCACAGGAAAGCGTGATCGGCTACAGCCTGCGCTCCATTTTATGCGTGCCGCTCCAGGTCAAGGGAAGCACCATCGGCGTCGTCTATGCCGACAACCGCATCCGCGCTGGGCTGTTTGGCGAGCGAGAGCTGGGCGTGCTGACCGCCTTTGCCAACCAGGCCGCCGTTGCCATCGACAATGCGCGGCTGTTTGCCAGCGTCGCCAACCAGAAAAAATTGATGGACGACATCTTGCGCTCCATCACCAGCGGCGTGATCACCACCGATACGGCCGACAAGATCACCCTCTTTAACCGCGCCGCCGGGAGCATTCTCGGCGCGCGAACCGACACCTGTGTTGGCGCGGCCTATACAGAAGTCCTGAAACCGCTCAAGTCGACGCTTCCGGCCATTGTCAAGCGGGTCAAGGAAAAAAATCAGGTCGTCCAAGACCTGGAAACCGATCCCGAAGTGCCCGGACGGGGGCGCATCAACCTCAGCGTCAACCTCTCCCCACTCAAAGACGCCAACGAAGAGACGCAGGGCGTGGCGATCGTGGTCAATGACATCACTGAACGCAAACGTTTCGAAAAAGAACGGGCCATGGTGACGCGCTACCTGCCCACCGAACTGGTCGACCAGTTGGCCGACATTCAGGAACTGCGGCTGGGCGGCACGCGCGAGACGGTGAGCATCCTGTTCGGCGACATTCGCGGGTTTACCACCTACAGCGAAAGCCACGCACCCGAGCAAGTGGTCGATATGATCAACCACTATTACAACCTGGCCGCGCGGATCATCCGCGAAAATGACGGCATTGTCGACAAGTATGAAGGCGACTGCGTGATGGCACACTTTGGCACGCCGCTGCACCCGGTCAAAGATCATGCCTGGAAGGCGGTCAAGGCGGCGTGGGAGATTCAGCTAGCCATTCGCCGCGATCACAACAACATGCCCGCCGAAGACCGCCTTTCGTTCGGCATCGGCATCAATACCGGCGAAGCCGTAGCCGGCAACGTCGGCGGTGAAGAACAGATGGACTATACCCTCATCGGCGATGCGGTCAACCTCTCCAAGCGGCTGCAAGAAAACGCCGGCAAGGGAGTGATTTTGCTCGGCGAAAACACGTTCGAGTGGGTGAAAAACCTGGTCAGCGCCAACAAACTGGAACCGATCCAGGTCAAGGGGCGCACTGCCTACGAGCAGGTTTACGAGGTGACGGGAATAAAATTGTAATTTTGGAATCAAATGGATGTTTTTTTGTGCCACGCACCGGCAATTGTGCTGCGCGTGGCACAGTTTTTATAGGGCACATGGTATGGAACGAGACAACAAATTCGATCTCCCCCGGCAGTGGGCCGCCGTTGCCGCGGCCGCTATCCTGGTCGTCGCGGCCGCGCTGCGCCTGAGCAACCTCACCTTTCACAGCCTTGACCTTGACGAGTCGGTCAGCGTGTGGCTGGCCCGGCAGCCCACCCTGGAATTGATCCGCAACACGCTCAACCTGGGTTGGGACCCGCACCCGCCCGGATTTTATCTGCTGCTCAAGGCGTGGATGGGGGTGTTTGGCAGTGGCCAGGTTGCGCTGCGTCTGCTGCCGGCGCTGTTCGGCATTGCCTTTGTAGGCCTGGTTTACCTGACCGGGCAGCGCTTGTTCGATTCCGGCACTGGGCTGATCGCTGCCGGGCTGGTCGCCGCCAACCCGCTGTTGATCTGGCTTTCGCAAGAAGTGCGTATGTACATGCCCGTCGCCGCGTTGGGCCTGGCCAGCCTGTACTGCCTCCTCCGCGCGCTCGACGTGCAAGATCGCCTGGCCTGGGGCTGGTGGATTGGTTATGCCCTGCTGGCGCTGGCGTCTTGCTATTTTCACCTCTTTGCCTTTCTGCTGCTGCCGGTCGCCGGGATGTACATTGTGATCCGTGGCGCACGGCAGCGCGAATTGTGGATCGTCGGCGGGGTGGCGGTGGCATTGGTAGGCGCGGCCTATTTGCCCTTTGCTGTCAACGCCTGGAAGGCCGGGCAGATCGCGCCGGAGGTCAACGTTTACCCGCTGCTCGCCTTCAAGGATCAGCTTTACGAGTTGATGCTGGCCTTTACAGCCCGTTTTCTGCCCCAAAAATCGGGTTGGCTGGCCCTGCCAATGGCCTTGTCGGCGGCGCTGATCGGGGTTGGTTTGTGGCCAGGCGGTCTGCGCTGGCAGGAGAAAGAACCGCGCCGGGGACGGGCCTTGCTGTTCGCCTGGCTGCTCGTCCCGCTGCTCGCCTTTTTCTGGATCACCGCCAAACGGCCGGTGTTCAACCCGAAATACCTGGTTGTTTTGCTGGCTGCCTTTTGGCTGGCCCTGGCAGCGGGCATCGCCCGGCTGGGACGCTGGAGCGGCTGGCTGATCCTGCCCGCGCTGATCCCGCTGGCGTTGATGGCCGGCCTGGGCTGGCGCTATGTGTGGAGCACGCAGGCCTTGCGCGAGGATTGGCGCACGGCGGCCCAATATGTGAGCGAGCGGGCGACGGCGGAAGATAAGGTCTTTGTGCATCTTCATTATGCGCACATTCCCTTTGAGTATTATTACACCGGCCAGGCCGATGTGGTCGCGCCGTTGGGCAGCCGCCCGCCGGCAGCAAAAGACCTCGATGAACTGCTTGCACCGTACAGCGGGGCCAATGTGCTCTGGCTGGTTCAATCGCAAGAGTGGAACACTGATCCGCAGCACATCGTCGAGCGCTGGTTTTTCGACCGCGGGCCGATTGTGACCGAGCAGTACCCGGTGGGCATGTCGATCAAGGCCTATGCGCTGCGCTACCGGCTGGGCAGTGTGCCCGATTCGGCCTACCCAACCGCGATCCGTTTTGGCGAGCGGCTGCGTCTGGTCGGCTACCAACTCGACCAGACCCGGCTGGCCCCCTATTCGGACCGGCTGCACCCGCCGAGCAACTGGATTCACCTGACGCTGTACTGGCAGGTCGATTGGCCGCTGGAGAACGAAATGGTGACGGTGGTCGAGATGACCGATGACAACGGCGGGGTGTGGGGCGGCAAGCTGGAGCAGGGGCGCAATGTGGCAAACTATTACCGGCCGCAGCAGTGGCAGCCCGGCGAGGTGATTCGTGACGATTACGACATCAACCTCAACCCGGTCACGCCGACGGGGATGTATCATATTCGCGTGGGGGTGCGCACGCCGGCGTTGGAAATGTTTTGGCCGATCAGCGGCGCGGCGGTCCAGCAGGAACGTGCCGTGCTGACCGATGTATATATAGAGAATGAGCGGAATAGGTGAATCAATGAACGTGTAAATCCTAGAACGCGTTTTGATGATAACGGTCTGAGGAACATGAATAATGACAAACAATAGTCTTTTAAGGAAACTATTATTGCTTTGCTTGATACTTGATATGGCTTTGTCTTGTCAGCCGGATAGAGATATTGAAGGCGGAAACGATGCGCCGGTAAAATCGACTGCTACGTTGGAACCTACACTTTCTGTTGTTACACCTAGTGTTACAGTTGTGCCTTTACCCAGTCCAGAGCCACTTCCCGCTTGCCTGCGCGAGGTTCGTCCATCTCCTTCCAGCATTATCTCCAGCGAGCAGTATAAAACCGTAGTATCAAGCGGTAAGATCTTTGAAGGTCCACCACCGCCGGCGGTCGTAGAAACTGGACTACGTTCAAGCATATGCTTTGATCTCGATGTAGAAACATTGGTCGAGCCAGGAGATTTACTTTTTTGGGACAGTGACGTTTTGGCTCGTATTGAACTAAGAATTGATGATAGAATTCTTGTTGATCGGAGCAAGACTGAATACCTTGCCGTCCTTGAGCCACCACCAAGGTGCAAATGCTTTTACAGCTGTGATGGTTTTTGGGATAAGTGGAATTCGGTAAAATATTCCTACAATCCTCCCGAAAATGTCGGGTGTTGGTTTTGGCCGGGTTACTGGTATTGCTACTCGACTGAGCTCGGTATTGGCGAGCACACTGCTACTTTTAGTTTTAGGCAAACGTCTGGCAACATAGTGTCTTATACGTGGAATTTCATCATCACGGAATAATCCGAGTAGGGGCAAAAAATAAGGGCGGGTCTCAAGACCCGCCCTTTTGTATTACTGGTAAAGCTTATTCAGCCTAGTACGGCATACCGCCGCCGCCCGGAGGCCCGGCCGGAGGTGGGTTCTTTTCGGGAATGTCGGTGATCAGCGCTTCGGTGGTCAAGATCATGGCCGCGATGCTGGCCGCGTTTTCGACGGCGCTGCGGGTGACCTTGGCCGGATCGATGATGCCTTTTTCGACCATGTCGCCGTATTCGTTCTTGAGCACGTCATAGCCCCAGTGCTTGCTGCCGCCCTCGGCCTGCTTGCGGCGAATGTGGTCGATGACCACCGCGCCGTCCATGCCGGCGTTGGCAACGATGCCACGGATGGGGTATTCGAGCGCGCGGCGGACGATGGTTACGCCGGTCTGCTCGTCGTCCAGGCTCATCTTGACCGTATCGAGGGCAGACATGGCGTTGATCAGGGTCACGCCGCCACCGGCGACAATGCCTTCCTCGACGGCTGCGCGGGTGGCGCTCAGCGCATCTTCGACGCGGTGCTTCTTTTCCTTCAGCTCGACCTCGGTCGCAGCGCCCACGCGAATGATCGCCACGCCGCCGGCCAGCTTGGCCAGGCGCTCCTGGAGTTTTTCCTTGTCATAATCCGAGGTGGACACGTCGATTTCGGCGCGAATCTGGTTGATGCGGCCGGATATCTGGGCGTCTTCGCCGGCGCCGCCGACGATGGTGGTGTCTTCCTTGGTCGAAATGACCTTGTCGGCGCGGCCCAGGTCCTGGACGGTGGCCGTGTCGAGCTTGCGGCCCATTTCTTCGGTGATCACGGTGCCGCCGGTGAGGACGGCGATGTCGCCCAACATGGCCTTGCGGCGGTCGCCAAAGCCGGGGGCCTTGACGGCCAGCACGTTGAGCATGCCGCGCAGCTTGTTCAGCACCAGGGTGGCCAGCGCTTCGCCGTCCACGTCTTCGGCGATGATCAGCAGTTCGCGGCGGCCAACCTGCACCAGCTTTTCCAGCACCGGGACGATGTCAGTGGCGGCAGAGATTTTCTTGTCGGTGATCAGGACATACGGCTCGTTCAGCACGGCTTCCATGCGGTCCGGATCGGTGACGAAATAGGCGCTGATGTAGCCGCGGTCGATCTGCATACCTTCCACGTACTCGGTCTCAAAGGCCAGCCCTTTGCTTTCCTCGACAGTGATCACGCCGTCTTTGCCGACCTTTTCCATCACTTCGGCGATCAGGTCGCCGATTTCCTGGTCTTGCGCCGAGATGGCGGCCACACTGGCGATCTCTTCTTTGGTGGTGATGGTCTGAGATGCTTCGCGGATGGCAGAAACGACGGCGTCGGTGGCTTTTTCGATGCCACGCTTGATCAGCATGGGGTTGGCCCCGGCGGCGACGTTCTTGAGGCCTTCGGCGATGATCGCCTGGGCCAGCACGGTGGCGGTGGTGGTGCCATCGCCGGCGATGTCGTTGGTCTTGGTGGCAGCTTCTTTGAGCAACTGGGCGCCCATGTTCTCAAACGGGTCTTCCAGTTCGATTTCCTTGGCCACGGTGACGCCATCGTGGGTGATGGTGGGGGCGCCGAATTTTTTGTCGAGCGCAACGTTGCGGCCTTTGGGGCCGAGGGTGGTGGCCACGGCGGTGGCCAGCTTGTTCATACCGCGCTCAAGCGAGCGACGGGCGTCTTCGGAAAAAAGCAGTTGTTTTGCCATTGAATCATAACCTCCAAAAATTTTGTCCGTTTAGCGTACTACAACAGCGAGTACATCGCTCTCTTTGAGAATAAGCACCTTGTCGTCGCCCAGCTTGATCTCGGTGCCGGCATACTTGGCATAGAGCACGCGGTCGCCGACCTTGACTTCCATGGGCACGCGCTTGCCGGCATCATCCAGGCGGCCCGGCCCGGCGGCGATCACTTCGCCTTCCTGCGGCTTTTCCTTGGCGGTCTCAGGCAGGATGATGCCGCTGGCGGTGCGCTCTTCCTGCTCAATCGGCTTGACGACGAGCCGGTCGGCCAACGGTTTGAGAGTCACGTTCATTTTGTTCCTCCTAAAATATGGTATAGATTTAGTGATGGGCAAAAGCGGGCTTTTGCCTCGTTGCGAGGTTTAGCACTCAAGCTTTCCGAGTGCTAACTAGACAAGATTTTACCACAGTTTTTTCTGCAAGTCAAGTCTTTGTTAGCACTCTGAAATCAAGACTGATAAGGGCGCTGTTGTGGTCTCATTGGCAGGCGTTCATACCCTGAGTGGCCAAGTCTTCCCAGCCGAGTTCGCGCCGGGGCAGCTTGAGCAGGGTTTCCATCGCTGCTTCAAAGTGGGGGTTGGCATTGACGCAGGCCTGTTCTCTGCCTTGTTCACGCAATTCCAGGGTGTAATAGCTCCAGCCAAGCATAATGTGGCAGATGGCCTGATCGACGAGGGGAATATTACCGAGTTCGATAGCCCTTTCGAGGTTGGGGATTGCTTCTTCGTAATTGTGCATGCCGTAATAGTAAATCTGGCCGATGTGGCGGTAGGCCAGCGCATAATCCGGGTCTTGAGCCAGCGCCTCTTCCAAATAGTCGATGCCTTTGCGCATCATTTCGCGATCCTGGGCCATATAATGGCCATAGGTCCAGCCAATCTCGTCATAGCTGGAAGGATTTTTCGGGTCGAGGGCAATAGCCTGTTCGAATGCGGCCACGGCCTGTTCAAAGTAGGGCTGTGCCTTGTCCCATTCGCCATATAATTGCAGCCGGTAGCCGATGGCGCGATAGTTTTTCCCCAGCGCGACGTGCAAAAAGTCCAGTTTATCGTTGACCTGGATAGCCGCCTGATAATATTCGATGGCCCGGGCATACTCGCCTTGCGTTTCGAACACGTAGGCCATCGCGCGGTGGGTGTCCAGGATGTTGGGATTCAGATCGATGCCTCTTTGCGCGGAGGCTTGGGCTTCTTCGTAACGCTCGCGGTCGGCCAGCACCTCGGCCAAATAGGCATGCGCTTCGGGCAGTTCGCGATCGGCGCGCACCGCGCGCTCGCAGACTTTTTGCGCGGCCTGGAAAAGCTGACGGGTGACTTTTTCGGGGTCATAAACCCAGTCTTCGGCCTGCACCTCGTCTTGCTTGATCACCTCCAATGCCACATAGGTGGAAAGCATCTCTTCGCTGTTAAAGAGGGCGTGCCAGTCGAGCGCCTTGCACAGCGCGGTGAGCGTGCGTGCGTCGCCCAGGGTTTCGTCTTGCAGGCGCTGGCCGTAGGCTTCGAGTGCCCGGCCCGACTGCCCACGAATGACCATCAAACGGACCAGCCGGAACAGCGCCACGTTGTCCTCTGGATCGATGGCGAAAGCCTCTCGATAGGCCACGATGGCCTGATCGAGCAGTCCCTCAGCATACAATGCTTCGGCCTCTTCGAAAAAGGATTCGGCGCTGCGGGTAGGCGTGGGCGTCGGATCAAAGGGGCGCGTCCACCCGGCGCCGGTCACCTGCTCGCGGACGATGTACAGCCCGGCGATGATCAGCACAACCAACACCAGGACACGGCCGATTGCATCCTGTCGCCTGGGTTTTCGCTGGTTGAGATACATGAGTGGCTCCACAAACTGGCAGATTGAAAGTGCATTATACCATCAATGGGCTGCCTTCTCAAATCGCACCCGCTGGCGGCCTCGTCCGCGCATTACAGCAATTCTCAATTTGATGGAATCGAGGCTTCAGCCGGTGCATATTGTTCCATTCAAGCGTCCCCAACCCGGCTAAAGCCTCCACTCCGATCACATTTGGGGCCATATTGAGAATTGCTGTGTGCATTATGTCGACTTTGACAAAACTGCATCTTGGCTCTATAATCAAATTGAGGGCAGTCCTCTATGCGGCAAGGTGGTAATAGAGCAGGTGATTCAAGATGATGCACCGCCGTTCAAATTGGAAAAAAATTGTGGTCGTTGTGTTGTCGGTGTGCGCACTCGTCCTGATCGGATTGCTGCCGGTGCAAACGGCGGCCTGGCGTGCGACGGGGCAGGCTGGCTTGGCGCCGGTGAACGAGGGGGGTAGTTTGCGGATGGCTACGGCGTTGGTTGCCGGCCTGTTGACGCTGGTGCTGGGGTTCATTCTGGCCTGGCTGCTGGCCTGGATTGTTCAATTGCGCGCCGGGCAGGCACGGGCTGATGCGACCTGGAAGCGCGTTTTGCTCGGCGCGGGGATCATTGCCTTGCTGCTGCTGGCGCTGTTTCTTTCACCACTCGTCGATTTGACCGCGCTCCGCCCGGACGGCCGATCCGTCGCCGCCGCGGCGACGCTCACCCGGATCGCCCAACTGCCAACCCCGACGCCCTATCCAACGTACACGCCGGCCTCCACGTACACACCGGCGCCCACCTATACGGCCGCGCCCACCTATACACCGCAACCAACGTATACCGCCGCACCCACCTGGACGCCGCTGCCCACCGCCACGCCGACATCGACGCCGACTCGGACGCCCACGCCGACCCGAACATCGACGCCGTCGCCCACGCCGACGAGCACGGCCACTGCAGCGACCACGCCCACCGATACGCCGGCGCTTCCAACGCAGACGACGACACCGGCACAGGTCGCCGCGCAAGCAACGGCAACCGGTGTCCTCGCGCCGACCGCGACGCCCATGCTGTCCACGCTGCCCGTCACCGGCACGCCCGTCCAGCAGGTTGTCCGCGTGCTGTGGATCGTTGCACTGGCCGTGCTGTTGATCGGCGGAGGGCTGTGGGAAGCGCGGCGGCATCGACGGGAATAGTACATCAATTTCTGAGGAGAAAGACAATGAGCGAAGAATCGGAACGTTATGAAGCCAAGTGGGAAACGTGGACGTTGATCCCCGCCGGCGCGGGATGGATGTTTGCCGTGGGGATCATCGATCAGGGCGGCCGTCGCCGCGTGCGGGTGGCCAAAGGCAAGGCCAAAGTGGCCGACGCCGGGGAACTGCCGATCACTCAGCAGGCCAAGTTCAACCTCAAGCCGGCCGACTGGAAGCCGCTCCGCGAGGCGATCGATCGCTACATCGCCCAGCTCGAAGCGGCTGACAAGACCGAGTAGACTCGGCGAAACCGGTTCAGTGTATATCCCTTTATGATGATGGGGCGGCCAAGCCGCCCCATACTTTGTCCCCGCGATTCCCTTTTTTTCTAAAACAGCGACGCCAGCGGGCTTTGCAAGGTTTGCACCAGCCGTTCCCACTGCCGTTCGGCGCGACGGCCCGGTTGGGTCAGGTCGGCCGGGGCGACGACGTTGGGATTGAGCCGCTGCGGGAGCAGGCTCAAATCGAACGGGCGGACGATGGCCGGGATCATCCTGGCTGCGCTTTCCTGAATGCTCACCGTCTGCGACATCACGTTCTCGAACTGGGCCATATTGTCGGCCAGGTAGGCCGGCGAGAGCACGAGCAGTGTGCGCTTGGACTGTTCCAGGCCGCGCTCGATGTTGACCACCCGCGAAACGCCCAACTCGCGCACGTCATCCGAGATGGCCACTTGCAGGCCGGCCTCTTCCAGCTTGGGCAGCAGCGTCTCCCAGACCCAGTCCGCGTCCTCGGCGTCCTTTTCAGCATAGCTGACGAAAACGTCATAGCGGTAGCCGCGCTCCTGGTCGACGCGTGGCACGACGCCCTTTTGCCCGCCCAGGTAGAGGGCGACGGGGAAATTTTCCTCGATCTCGGCCTTGAAAATGGGGTGCTGGTTGGGCTGGGCGGTGGTCACTTTGGGCTGGACGTACTCGAACAGGTCAAAGATGCGGATCATGCCGTCGTCGCTGGGGATGCCGCCGCGCATCCCGGCGAGAAGCTGCTTGGTGAACAGGCTGTTGGGGTCGCCGGGCAGCACCCACGAATATTCGTCGGAGCGGGAGGAGGCCAGGATGGCCCGCCCGCGGCCCTGCTTGAGGTTTTCGTACAACCGGTCGGGCAGGCCGCCCTTCATCGTCGGCGCCGTCACGTCCTTGGGCTGGCCGATGCCGCCCGAGTGGCAGCAGTCGAACAAAATCAGCACCTTGCGCGCCGGTATTTGGCGCAGCGCATCGGTAAACTCGACCCCAGAGATCGCCGTGCGCGCGACGGTCACATCGGAGGTGTAATCGACGTCGACGGGCAGGATGTACTCGCCGGCGTGCGGCCCGGATTCGATCTGCCCGCCGTGGCTGGACAGATACAGTGCGACCACCGAGTCGGGATTGCTGCGCGCGGCCAGGTTGGCCAAACCCTGGCGCAAGGCTGCACCGGTGGCTTCCTGGTCGAGCAGCAGTTGGACGTTGTTGGGATAATAGCCGCCCTGGTTGGGGTTGACCAGCGTGTTATAGATGTCTTGGGCGTCCTTGAGGACGGTGGGCGGCAGCGGGTTGATCGCCTTGTAATTGGCGATGCCGATCACGAGCGCATGCGCGTTTTCCATTCCAGGCATAGGGTCCTCCTTGCAAATATTCAGAGAAACAGAGACACGGCAGGCAACACGCCGTGTTGCACGTGCCCCTGCTGTATCAAGGTGTAGGTCGAGTTTTATGCCTCAACTTGGCTTGCCTGCTATATGTTGCCTACAAATTGTTCGATGTCGGCACATGTTCTGTCTTTTTTGCCTTTACCCAGATACGAATGACACTCACAGTATTTTGAATCAGGTGCATATAAATTGCCATCCATATACTTTTAGTTATTACAACTGAGCCAGCAAAAACAGCGGATAGTACGAGGTGGTGGACGATCAACGAACGGCCTTGATAGAGATGAACAACGACGGACAGCAGGACAGAGAGAATTGCAAATGGTAGCATGATACCCGTTTTCTGCCCAAGCAAAAACACCAAGTATCCTCGAAACACCAACTCTTCTGCCAGTAAACCCGATGTGAGTACAAAAAAATATAGAATGCGTTCCCAAGTGGCTTGATACTTTTCAATCATCCGAATGTGTGGACCCTGTAGGCTGTCCATCACATTGTTTTTGAACAACAGCCGAGAAACCAGGGAAGAAAAGAGATTGCTGAAAACACATACCGCAAGACCAAAAAAGACGACACCAGCAAAATCGACACCTTTTAGCTGGAGACCAAGAGAAGCCAGTCCTGAGGATTGGTTGAGAGAGATATAGTACAGCACCAAAACAATCGACAAGTTTGTTAAGAAGCCTATTGCCAACCCTGTCAGTCCGGGATAACCCCAGGCAGAGTCGGGATGCTTGAGCACGAAAATACTGGCCAGAATGCTAGGCATAAGATACCCACATACTAAAAAAAGAATTTCAAGAACCCATGTGGGCGGATCCGTCAGCCCGTCTTCTATATGCTCTAGCCATTGTGAAAAAGTCGAAGAGCTTAACACACTAATTAAAGGAGTCAAAACGCAGGTCCCTATTATAGAAATGACCACGACTATAAAGACACGCTTTACGATTCTGTCTAGATTGCTTTCTTGGTTCACATTATGTCCCTCGTATTTATATTGTCCATATCAAGGTAGACTTGACGGCAAACGGGCCAACGTATCCAATTTGCGAGACCGGTCAGTTCTTAACGCTTTGCCACCAAAAACGCCGTGCTCGATGCCCATTTGACGGTCTGGTTGAGCAACGCGCGTTCGTAGACAGCCCGCACCTGCGCCGCCTCATCGGGCGAGAGCTGGCGCAGCAGGTGCTGCGCGTAGGTGGGACGCTGGCCTTCTCCATCCATCGCAAACCAGCGGTCGATCAACGACGAGGTGATCAGCAACTCGGACATCTGGCGCTCCAGCGCGATCTCGACCTCCGCAAATTCCGCCTCGACCCAAGCCTCCCGCACGTCCTCCGCGTCCCAGTTCGTCCACACGTCGTCGGGATCGGCATAGATGGCTTCTTCCGCCGCCGCGACACAGCGCTCGAGCGCCGCGTCCGTCCACTCGACCAGCCGGTAGAGGCGCTGCGTGTGCCGGGGCACGATCTGCGCCAGGCTGACCACCCCCGTCGGGGCCAGCCACTCGCGCAGCGCGCGGGCGATCTGGCCTCGTTCGTCGGCCGAGAGCGCGGTCAGCGCGTTGCGCCCGATGATGGCGTCAAAGCGCAGGCCGGGATCGCCGCCCGCAGCCAGCAATGGGCCGACCCCTTGCACCGGCCCGACCAGCACGCGCGGGCGGGCCAGTTCGTCCAGGCGGGCGGATTGCTCTTGTAAGGCTTGCGCGGTGCGCTCGTCGGCGGCCAGCGCCCACACACCGCCCTCCGGCACGCGGCGGATCGCTTCCCAGGTGAGCAGGCCGGACCCGGCGTTCAGATCGAGCAGCAGGTGATGGCGCTGCAGGACGGCGCGGTCCAGAATCCGGTCGCGGAGCTGCCCCAACTGCTCGCCGGCCGAGCCGACGGTGCGCTGCAGCCAGCGTTCGCCCATGCGATCTTGGGGCGAAAAAGTGAGCACCTCCGGCAAGGCGGCGGCGCTGCCCTCGACCATCGCCGCCAGCTGCGCCTCGCGGCGGCGGATGACCTGATCGCGGATTTGCCGCTCGTGGCCCTGCTCGGAGGGCTGGTAGAACACGCGCCCTTGCAGCGCGTTGGGCAAATACTGCTGCTCGACCCAGTGATCGCGGTAGGCGTGCGGGTAGAGATAGCCCTGCCCGTGCCCGAATCCCTCGCTGTCGCGGCTGGCGTCGCGCAGGTGGGTGGGCACCTCGTCTTCCTGCTCTTTTTCGACGGCGCCCAACGCATCGAAAAAGCCCATCGCCGAGTTGGACTTGGGCGCGGTGGCCAGATAGAGCGCCGCCGTGGCCAGGTGAAAGCGTCCCTCCGGCAGGCCGATGCGGTCGAACGTCTCCGCGCAGCTATAGACGACCTGGATGGCGTTCGGATCGGCCAGGCCGACGTCTTCGCCGGCAAAGATCAACATGCGGCGGAAAATAAAGCGCGGGTCTTCGCCGGCATAAACCATCTTGGCCAGCCAATAGAGCGCCGCGTCGGGGTCGGAGCCGCGCAGCGATTTGATAAACGCCGATATGGTATCATAATGGACGTCGCCGTCCTTGTCGTACAGCACCGCCCGCCGCTGGATCGACTCTTCGGCCACGTCGAGGTCGACGACGATCACCCCATCGGCGTCCGGCGGCGTGGTCTCGACGGCCAGTTCCAGCGCGTTGAGCACGCCGCGCGCGTCGCCGTTGGCGACGTTGACCAGGTGATCTAGCGCGTCGGGGCGCAAGTCCACCTTGAGCTTGCCATAGCCGCGCTCGGGGTCGCGCAATGTGTGGCGGGCGATCTCGCGCAGATCATCCTGGGTGAGCGGTTTGAGTTGAAAGATGCGGCTGCGGCTGACCAGCGGCCGGTTGACCGAAAAATAGGGATTTTCGGTGGTCGCGCCGATGAGGATCACGGTGCCGTTTTCGACCCAGGGCAGCAGCGCGTCCTGCTGGGCCTTGTTCCAGCGGTGTACCTCGTCGACAAAGAGCAGCGTGCGCTGGCCGTACATGCCGCGTCGCTCCTGCGCCTCGCTGATGGCCTTGCGGATGTCTTGCACGCCGGCCAGCACGGCGTTGATGGTGATGAAATGGCTGTGCGTGGTGTTGGCGATGACCATGGCCAGCGTGGTCTTGCCGGTGCCCGGTGGGCCGTAGAAAATCAGCGACGAAAGCTGATCGGCCTGGATGGCGCGGCGCAGCAGCCGCCCCGGCCCGATGATGTGCGCCTGGCCCACGAAATCGTCCAGGGTACGCGGGCGCATGCGCGCGGCCAGCGGCGCTTCAGTTTCGAGTTGTTTTTGGCGGGCGTGATCGAATAGATCCATGCTGATCATTGTACAAGAGAAGCAGAAAACGGGCAAGAATTTGCCCGTCCGTTCATTTCATACTATAATATCGACGTTCGGGCCCTTAGCTCAGCGGTTAGAGCCACCGGCTCATAACCGGTTGGTCGCTGGTTCGAATCCAGCAGGGCCCATTTTACTCGCCGCAGAGTTTTCGAGTCTCTGCGGTATTTTTTTTGAGAGGGATTGCCATGCAGCAAGACGAGCAGCAGCTACAAGCGGTCGAACAAGAATCAAACGCTGCCAGCGAGGTCATCTGGCGAGAAATTCAAGAGATATGGGGCATCTCGGACCAGGAGATTGAGGCAAGTGAGCGCGTGGGCATACGCGGCGGGCTGGCCCGCTCCGATCCGATCCTGTTTCGCATGTTTATGGCCGAGCGCAAGCGCCAGCAAGAAACGCTCGAACTGATCGCCTCGGAGAACACGGTCAGCATGGACGTGTTGGAGGCGCAGGGGTCGATTTTGACCAACAAGTACGCCGAAGGCTACCCCGGCAAGCGCTATTACGGCGGCTGCGCCTTTGTCGACATTGCCGAGCGGTTGGCTGTGGAGCGGGCGACGACCCTTTTTGGCGCCGAGCACGCCAACGTGCAGCCGCATTCGGGGTCGCAGGCCAACGCGGCGGCCTACCTGGCCTTGATGGCGCCGGGCGATACCATTTTGTCGATGAGCCTGGATCATGGTGGACACCTGACGCATGGGCACAAGATCAACTTTAGCGGGCTGTTGTATCGTTTTGTCCACTATGGCGTCGATCCGCAGAGCGAGTGCATCGATTATGACCAGGTGCGCGAGGCTGCGCTCCGGCAGCGGCCCAAAGTGCTGCTGGCCGGGGCCAGCGCCTATTCACGGATCATCGACTTTGCCCGTATGCGCCAGATCGCCGATGAGGTAGGGGCCTATTTTATGGTCGATATGGCACACATCGCCGGGCTGGTTGCCGCCGGCGTCCACCCATCGCCGCTGCCGCACGCCCAGGTGGTGACGACGACGACGCACAAGACGCTGCGCGGCCCGCGCGGGGGGATGATCCTGTGCGTCAAGGAACTGGCCAAAAAGATCGACCGGGCAGTGTTTCCGGGGACACAGGGCGGCCCGCTGATGCACATCATCGCCGCCAAGGCGGTGGCTCTGCGCGAGGCGATGCGTCCCGAATTCGCCGAGTACGCGCGGCGGGTGGTTAGCAACGCCGATGCGCTGGCCCGCGCGCTGCAAGGCGAGGGCTTTCGCATCGTCTCCGGCGGCACCGACACCCACCTGATGCTGGTCGATCTGCGCCCCTTTAACCTCACCGGCAAGGTGGCCGAGGCCGTGCTGGAAGACGCGGGCATCGCCGTCAACAAGAACCTGATCCCCTACGACCCGCAGCCGCCGCTGACGACGAGCGGTATTCGCGTCGGCACGCCGGCGGCGACGACGCGCGGGATGGGCGCGGCGCAGATGGGCCTGATTGCCGGGCTGATCGGCAGGCTGCTGCACAGCCCGGAGGATCAGGATGTGCTCAATGAGGTCCGCGCCGAGGTGGGAGCGCTGTGCCGGCAGTTTCCCGTGCCGGTGATCGGGGTGCGGGAATAATCAACTAGAAGTCCCACTCGTAGCTGGGCCGGGGCAGGCGCATGTCGTCGAGCTGGTGCAGCAGCGCGGGCGGGCCAGACAGGTCGTCGGTGACGGCGAGGCCGCTGGCGGGCAGCACGCCCAGCCAGAGTCGCGAAAAGGCGTTGGCCGAAGCTTTCAAGGTGGGCAGCGATTCGTCTTGCCCCGGCCTGGCGCTCGATTCCGGCCCCAGCGTGACCACATACTCGCCGCCCACGCCCCGCCATAGCATGTCATCTGGCAACAACCTGGCAATCGGATCACTCAGGGCCAGGTTGAAACGTATCGGTGTGGAATGCAGATGCGTTTGCGCCAGGCAGGCGTCCAGATCGCAGATGCGCACCTGCCAGTAAGCGGCGGCCCTCGATTTGACCTCAAAGCGAGATTTTTCGGTGATGTACTGCTGTTTGAACGGTTGCTCGATCAAATCCTGAAGCTGGACGCCGGGCGGTTCTTGCATCTCGATCAGGTGTACCTGATCGCCCAGATTTTTGAGCAGGGCCAGCAGTTCCAGAAATTGGCTGTAATCCTGGTAGCTCATCCATTTGACCCAGTATGGGCCGTGGGAGATGTCGCGGCAGCCGCACCACAAGTGGTGGGTGATCCGGCCCGCCTCATCGACGTAGCCGAGGCCAAAGTCCTTGTCGTTGAACTGCATCTCGGTCTGGGTCAGTTCAGGCGGGGTCAGGTTGCACGAGCCGTGCCCGCGCAGACGGGTCAGCCGCGAGGCGTGGACCTTTGTCCAGTCATCGGCGGTGATCCGCTGCGGGATGTGTGCGCGCACGTTCACGCGCAGGCGGGCCGGGTCAAAGCCGATCCTGTGCTCGTAGGCGCCGGTGCCAAAGCCGAGCTGGTTGTAAAAGCCCTGCTCAAACATGCCCAGGCCGAACACGGCTGCGCCTTCTTGCACCCCATCGGCGATGACCCGGGCGGTCAGCCGCGAGGCCAAGCCCTGCTTGCGGGCGATTCGGCTGGTGGTCACCCCGGTGACGCCGGCAAAGGGCAGGTCGGCGTGGAGGTGGCGGATGTCACCCGGCGTGCGCAGCACCAGGCACTCTGCCGCGCCATCCACCTCAGCCACCGACGAAACGGCCGCTTTGCTGAGCAGCAGGTCCATCACCTCATTTTTCTCTTTGTCGATCCAGCCGGTTTCCTGCCAGATGCGGTGGACGGCATCCTTGTCGCGTTCGGGATTGTAGGGTCTGAAATTCATGTGCTCCTCCTTGTCAGGTTGTGCCGCCATGATACGACCAAGTGCAGCGGCGGTCAAGTCAAGCCGATTTATCAAATCGCCGCGATTTGACAAATCAGGCTGATTTGACAAATCAGGCCGATGGCTGTATGATTGGCTCATTCTGAAGAACGGGAACGTTCGATGGTACACGCGCAGCACACCAACTGGTTCTATTTTTATTACTTTACCGCGCCTACGGGGCGGGTGTTGCGCGTTGGGAGTGTGGTAAGGTAGAACCGGCAGAAAAGACTCTCAAAGACGTGGAGCAGCCCGCTCCACGTCTTTTTTGTTTTCTGGAGGAGATCAAGATGGCCTGTCGCGGGATTCGCGGTGCAACCACAGTTGAAGAAAATACCCAGGAGGCGATTTTGGCCCGGACGCGCGCGCTGCTGGAACAGATCGCCGCCGCCAACGCCCTCGCCCCGGCAGACGTTGCCAGCGCCATCTTTACCGTCACCCCTGACCTGGACGCGGTAGCCCCGGCCCGTGCTGCGCGCGAGATGGGCTGGATCGACGCGCCGCTGCTGTGCATGCAAGAGATGCGCGTGCCGGGCAGCCTGTCCATGTGCATCCGCGTGCTGATCCACTGGAATACCGATCTCGAACAGAGCCAAATCCACCACATTTACCTGGCGGGCGCGCGCATCTTGCGCCCCGATTGGAGCGAGGAGGAGCAAGTATGACCCGTGTTGCCTTTCAAGGCGTCGCCGGCGCCTTTTCCGAAGAAGCAGCGCGTCAGTTTTTCGGCGTGCAGGTCGAGACAATACCCTGCCCCGACTTTAAGGCGCTGTTTGTCTCCGTCGAGCAGGGCGACGCCGATTACGGCCTGCTGCCGGTGGAAAACTCGACCGCCGGATCGGTGGTTCACGCCTACGAACTGTTGATGGAGCACGATCTGCGCGTGCGCGCCGAGGTTATTTTTCGCGTGCGGCATATGCTGCTGGCCCCGCCGGGTACGGACATCGATGGTCTCAAGCAGGTCAAATCGCACCCGCAGGCGCTGGCCCAATGCGAACGCTACCTGGCCCGCCACGGCCTCGTCGCCGTGCCCGCCTTTGACACTGCCGGCAGCGCCCGCGATCTGGCCGAAACCCCGGAGCCGGAAACGGCCTCCATCGCCAGTGAACTCGCCGCCCAACTGTACGGGCTGGAGGTGCTCGACCGCGACATTCAGGACATCGAGTTCAATTACACCCGTTTTTTCGTGCTCGGCCTCGATGACCCGCCGCGCGCGCAGCGCAGCAAAACGTCGCTGGTCTTTACCACCCGCCACCAGCCCGGCGCGCTGTACGACAGCCTGGGCGAGTTTGCCAACCGCCAGATCAACCTGACCAAGATCGAATCGCGCCCGCGTCGCAATCGGCCCTGGCAGTATTTGTTCTACCTGGATTTTGAGGGCCACTGGCAGGACCCCGAATGTGAAGCCGCCTTGATGGGCCTGCTGCGCCGTTCGTCGTTCGTCAAGCTGCTCGGCTCTTACCCGGCAGCAACGACACCGTTGGAAGAAGAAGGATAAAGAGGTGAACGAGATGATTATCGTCATGCAAAAAAGTGCCACGGCTCGCCAGATCGCCAACATTACCGCGCGCGTCGAGCAGGCCGGGCGTCAGGTACACCTCTCCGAAGGCGAAGAGCGTACCATCATCGGCGTGGTGGGCGACGGCCGCCCGCTCGACCGCGCCCAGTTTGAAATGATGGAGGGCGTCGAACGGATCGTGCCCATCCTCAGCCCGTTCAAGCTGGCCAGCCGCGATTTTCGCCCGCAAGACACGGTGGTCAAGCTGAATGGAATGAAGGCCGGCGGCAACCAGATCATCGTGATGGCCGGCCCGTGCGCCGTCGAGAGCCGCGAGCAGCTTTTGGCCGCGGCGCACATCGTCAAGGCCGCCGGGGCCACCGTGCTGCGCGGCGGCGCGTTCAAGCCGCGCTCGTCGCCGTACAGCTTTCAGGGGTTGGGGCTGGAAGGATTAAAACTGCTGGCCGAAGCGCGCCGGGAAACCGGCCTGCTGGTCGTCACCGAGGTCATTTCGCCAGAGACGGTGCCGCTGGTCTCCACCTATGCCGATATTTTGCAGGTGGGCGCGCGCAACATGCAAAACTTTGCCCTGCTACACGCCGTCGGCGAGGCGCAAAAGCCGGTGCTGCTCAAGCGCGGCATGATGTCGACCATGGAAGAGCTGCTCATGTCGGCCGAGTACATCCTCTCGCACGGCAACGACCGGGTGATGCTGTGCGAGCGCGGCATCCGCACCTTTGAGCCGTACACCCGCAACACGCTCGACATCAACGCCGTGCCGATGCTCAAACAGCTCACCCACCTGCCTGTGTTCGTCGATCCCAGCCACGGCACCGGCAAATGGAGCCTGGTCGGGCCGGTGGCGCGTGCGGCAATCGCTGCCGGCGCCGACGGGTTGGAAATCGAAGTCCACCCCGACCCAGAGCAGGCCATGTCCGACGGCGCGCAGTCGCTCAAGCCGGAGCGCTTTGTTCACCTGATGGACGAACTGCGCGCTGTCGCCCAGGCGGTGGGGAGGACGGTGTGAGCGAATCGCAAATGGCAAATGGCGAATTTGTCGACGCGCGCGTGGATTCGCCGGACGAGGCCACCGTCGCCATCGTCGGGCTGGGACTGATGGGCGGGTCGCTGGCCGGAGCGCTGCGCGGACGGTGCAAAACGGTCGTTGGCGTATCCAGAAGGCGGGAAACGGCAGACAAGGCGTTGGAACTGGGCCTGGTCGACCGGGCAGTCACCGATCTGACCGAGGGGGTACGCGAGGCCGACGTGGTGGTGCTGGCCGCGCCGGTGCGGACCATCCTACAGCAAATCCCCCAGGTCGGCCCGCTGTTGCCGCCGGGCTGCCTGCTCACCGATCTGGGCAGCACCAAAGCCGACATCGTCCGGGCGATGGATGCACTGCCGCCGCACGTCCAGCCGCTCGGCGGCCACCCGATGTGTGGCAAAGAGACCTCCGGCATCGAGGCCGCCGATCCTGCGCTCTACCGGGGCCGCACCTACATTCTCTCGCCGCTCGAACGGACATCGGCCAAGGCGCTGGCTTTGGGTGAAGCGCTGGTGCGCGCCGTGGGAGCCAACCCGCTGATCGTCGAGGCCGCCCGCCAGGATTTCCTGGTCGGCACGGTCAGCCACCTGCCCTACATGCTGGCCTGCGCGTTGGTGTCTACCGCCGACGCCACCACCTCGCACGATCCGCTGGCCTGGCAGATCGTCGCCGGCGGGTTTCGCGACACCTCGCGGGTGGCCGGCAGCGATGTGACCATGATGCTGGACATCTTGCTGACCAACCAGGGCGAAGTGGTCAACGCCATGACCGAGTGTCTGACCCACCTCAAGCGGCTGGCGCAATTGGTCGCCGAAGGAGATGAGGCCAAGCTGCGCCGGGCCTTGAGCAAAATCCGCGACACGCGGCGGGAGATGTTTCCATGAAAGGAAACAAGGAATAAGGAAATAGGGGAAGGATAAGAGATGAATACATTGATCGTTCGGCAGAGCCGGGGTCTGGGTGGACAGGTATCCGTCCCCGGCGACAAGTCGATCTCGCACCGCGCGTTGATGCTGGGCGCGCTGGCCGAAGGGGTCAGCCGAGTACGCAATTTTTTGCCCGCCGGTGACTGCCTGGCAACACTCGGCTGCCTGCGTGCATTGGGCATCGAGATCGAACGGCATGACGAGACCACACTGACCGTCCATGGGCGCGGGCTGCGCGGCTTTCAATCTCCTGTTATGTCATACCCGCGCAAGCGGGTATCCACGCCAATAGATTCCCGCCTTCGCGGGAATGACGGGAATGGCCGAACCGCGCTCGAACTCAACTGTGTCCGCTCCGGCACGACGATGCGCTTGCTGGCCGGCATCCTGGCCGGGCAGTCCTTCGACTCGGTGCTGATTGGCGATGCGCAGCTCTTGCGCCGCCCGATGCGCCGCGTCGTCGAGCCGCTGCGGCAGATGGGCGCGCAGATCGACGACCTGGATGGGCGCGCGCCGCTGCACATTCGCGGCACGCCTTTGCACGGCTACGATCACACCCTCAAGGTCGCCAGTGCACAGGTCAAATCGGCGCTGCTGCTGGCCGGCCTCTATGCCGATGGCCCGACAGTGGTGCGCGAGCCGGGGCCGGGACGCGATCACACGGAGAGAATGCTCAAAGCGCAAATTGCAAACCACCCAACCACCCAACCACCCAACCACCCAACTACCCAACATGCGCTCGTGGTTGATGGCCTGACGGTGACGCTGAATCCCGCGTTGATCGATCATCTTGAGCCGTTAAACATTACTGTTCCCGGTGATTTTTCCTCGGCGGCCTTCCTCCTCGTGGCTGCGACGCTGGTGTCTGGCTCGGATGTCACCGTCGAGGGAGTGGGCATCAACCCCACCCGCACCGGCCTGCTCGACGTGCTGCGCCAGATGGGGGCCGAGATCGCGGTCGAAAACGAGTGCGAGCAGGGCGGCGAACCGGTCGCCGATCTGACGGTGCGCAGCGCAAATTTGACCGCGACGACTATACAGGGTGACACCGTTGTGCGTATGATCGACGAGTTTCCCGTGCTCGCCGTCGCCGCGACGCAGGCCGAGGGGCAAACCGTGGTTCGCGATGCACGCGAACTGCGCGTCAAGGAGACGGATCGCATCGCCACGACCGTGGAGGAATTATGTAAATTGGGCGCCAACATCGCGCCGACCGACGACGGATTCATCGTCAACGGGCCGACGCCTTTGCGCGGCACCGTCGTCGACAGCCATGGCGATCACCGCCTGGCGATGGCGTTGGCCGTCGCCGGGCTGATTGCGGAAGGGGAAACGGTGGTCGAGAACACAGAATGCATCAGCGATTCGTTTCCGGGGTTTGAAGACGTAATCTGTGAGGCGTGATCCGTGAGGCGTGATCCGTGATGCGTAATCCGTGAGGATTAGAAATGCAAACCCGGTCTTGCCAACCCTCACGTTTTACGCATTACGCAATGTGCAATATATAACGCAAAGGAGATATTTTATGAAACCCATAGACGAGCAGATGGCAATCTTGATGCAAGGCGTCGATTTTGGCGACGAGCAGATCAAGCAGACGATGGCCGCCGAATTGCGCGTGCGACTGGCCGAAGGCCGCCCGCTGCGCGTCTACTGCGGCTATGACCCCACCAGCGCCGACCTGCACCTGGGACACACGGTGACGATGAACAAGCTGCGCCAGTTCCAGCAGCTCGGCCACGAGGTCACCTTTTTGATCGGCACCTTTACCGGGTTGATCGGCGATCCGAGCGACAAGGACAGCGTGCGCCGGCAGCAAACGCCCGAAGAAGCGGCCGAAAAAGCCAAAACCTACGCCGATCAGGTCTTTCGCATCCTCGACCGCGAGAAAACCGCCGTGCGCTACAACGGCGACTGGCTGTCCAAACTCACTTTTAGCGATGTGATCGGCCTGGCCGCGCATTTTACGGTGCAGCAGTTTTTGGCCCAGGATCGCTTTGCCAAACGCCAGGCCAGGGGCGATCCGATCTGGCTGCACGAGTTTTTATACGCTTTAATGCAAGGCTACGATGCGGTGCAGATGTAAACCGACGTGCAGGTCGGCGGCACCGAGCAGTTGTTCAACCTGATGGCCGGGCGCAAGCTGCAAGAAGCGCGCGGCTTGCGCCCGCAAGTGGTGCTCACCCTGCCCATCCTGGTCGGCACCGACGGGCACATGCGTATGTCCAAGACGACGGGCAACATCATCGGCATCAGCGAAGCCCCCGAGTCAATGTACGGTAAGGTGATGAGCATCCCTGATGAGGCGATGATCAATTTTTACACCCTGATCACCCGCTTTGTGCCGGGCGAGATTGCCGAGGTCGAGCGCGGCCTGGCCGACGGCACACTGCACCCGATGGAAGCCAAGAAAAAGCTGGCCTTTGAAATCGTCTTCAGCCTGTACGACAACGAGGTCGCCAAACAGGCTGCTATGCACTTTGAACAGGTTTTCCAGCAGGGCGACCTGCCCGGCGAGATGCCACTTTTCGACCTGGACGCTCCAATGAACATGGTCGATCTGCTCCTGGCCGCCGGGCTGGTGTCTTCCAAGAGCGAGGCGCGGCGACTGATCCAGCAGGGCGGCGTCAAGCTTGATGGCGAAACGGTGCGCGACATCGGGCACATCGTGAGCCAAGATGCCATGCTCCAGGTGGGCAAGCGAAAATTTGTCAAGGTTGTGTCACGCAATGCGCAATGCGCAATGCGTGATGCGTGATGCGTAATGCGTAATCCGTGAGGACTGGAAATGCAAGCGGGGTCTTGCCAACCTTCACGTTTCACGCAATACTCAGTACACAACACTTGTATTTTTAGGATGTTATATGACTATTAATGGCCAAACTACTCTCGTCGGCGTGATGGGCTGGCCGATCGCGCACAGCCTGTCGCCGCAGATGCACAACGCCGCGTTCGACGCGCTTGGATTGAACTGGCGCTACGTCGCCTTTGCGGTGCGACCGGGCCGGGTCGGCGCAGCGATCGAGGGCCTCAAGGCGCTTGGTTTTCGGGGCTGCAACGTCACCGTGCCGCACAAGGAGGCAGTGATCCCGTTTCTGGATGATCTCCCGGAGCGGGTGCGGCAGTTCGGTGCGGTCAACACGCTGATTTTTGATCATAAGGACGAGCGCTGCACCATCAGCGGCGACAACACCGTCTGCGGTGACAACACCGTCTGCGGTGACAACACCGTCTGCGGTGACAACACCGACGTGCCGGGGTTCATCTTGCCCCTGCGGCAGCGCGGATTCGAGCCGAGGGGGAAACGGGTGCTCGTCGTCGGTGCAGGCGGCGGCGCGCGTGGTGTTGTCTACAGCCTGTGTGAGGCCGGCGCGGCCAGCTTGTCGGTGCTCAATCGGACGGTTGAACGCGCCACGGCATTGATCGACGATTTGACATTGCTGTCCAAACAGACACAATTGAGTGCTGGGACGCTGACCGCCGAATCATTGATCGAACAGGCTCGCCAGGTCGATCTGCTGGTCAACACGACCACCGCGGGCATGTGGCCGCAGATCGAGGCATCGATCTGGCCCGACGACGTGCCTCTGCCTTCGCACCTGGCAGTGTGCGACCTGGTCTACCGGCCGATCGAGACCAAGCTGCTGCAACAGGCTCAAGCGTCGGGCGCGCTGCCGGTCGGCGGCCTGGGTATGCTCATCGCTCAAGGCGCGCTCTCGTTTCAAATGTGGACTGGGCAGTGGCCGCCGGAGGATGTGATGCGGGAGGCGTGCGAGGCCGTATTGCGGGAGGCGTAATGCGTAAGGATAGGAAAAGCAAGTTCGCTTTCTAATCCTTACGTCTCACGCCTCACGTTTTACGCACGAGTTGACAAGGATATTCTATGACCCATTTACATTTTTTGACCGCCGGCGAGTCGCACGGCCCATGCCTGACAGCGATCATCGAGGGGCTGCCGGCGGGGCTGACCGTTGATGTGGTGGCCATCAACCACGACCTGGCTCGCCGGCAGGGCGGCTATGGTCGCGGCGGGCGGATGCAGATCGAGCGGGACGAGGTGCAGGTTTTGAGTGGGGTGATCGATGGCAAAACGACCGGCGCGCCGGTGACACTGCGCATCGACAACCGCGACTGGGCCAATTGGGAGGCACATTGGGCGGCCGGCGATTTGCCCAAACTCACCGTACCCCGCCCCGGCCACGCCGACTATGCCGGGATGGTCAAGTACGGCCTCGACGACGCGCGCCCGATTTTGGAGCGGGCCAGCGCGCGCGAGACGGCCATCCGCGTGGCGGTGGGCGCTGTCGCCAAATTGCTGCTGGCGCAGTTTGGCATAGATATATGCAGCTATGTGAGCGAAATCGGCGGCGTGGCAGCCCAGGTGCCCGATCTACCTCCTGGCGATTTGCACGACCTGGCCGAAAGGAGCGATGTGCGCTGTCCCGACCCCATCGCTGTCGACCGGATGCGTGCGGCGATCGACGCGGCGCGGCAGACCGGCGACTCACTGGGCGGCGTATTTGTGGTGATTGCGATCGGCGTGCCGGTAGGCCTGGGCAGCCACGTCCAATGGGATCGACGGCTCGATGCGTGGCTGGCGCTGGCCCTCATGTCCATCCCGGCGGTCAAGGGCGTCGAGATCGGCCCGGCGTTTGAGAACACGCGCCTGCCCGGCACACGAGTTCATGATGAGTTTGAGCAAATTGCAAACCGGACGTCGAATCGTGCCGGCGGCATCGAGGGGGGCATGAGCAACGGCCAGCCGATCGTCGTCCGCGCGGCGATGAAACCGATCCCGACCACCCTTACCCCGCTCCGCTCGGTCGATCTGGCGACGGGTGAGCCGGCAGCGACGCAGTATCAGCGCTCCGACGTATGCGCCGTGCCCGCCGCCTCGGTCGTCGGCGAGGCGATGACCGCCTGGGTGTTGGCCGATGCATTAATCGAAAAGTTGGGCGGCGACAGTCTGGGCGAAATGCAGACGAGGATGAATTGGCATGGATGAAATAGATAAAGAACTGCGCCACTTTATGGAGTACTGGTTCGAGGGCCTGGTGCAAGGGCTGGGCGAGATCGACGAACCCTCGCAAAAACGGATCATGTCCGCATGTGGCAAGGCCTGCGCGGATTCGTACACGGCGGAGGTGTTTCGAGAAGCCAGGCAAAACAGCACGGATATGGATTCATTTCTGCGAAACCTGGCATCAAGATTCCCGGGTGGGCAGTACGAACGCGTTGGCGACAATCTCATCAAGGCCACCTATCGCCGCTGCGGGTGCGACCTGGTGCGGCTGGGCTGGGTAAACGCGCCCATTTTCTGCGAATGTTCTGCGGCCAACCTGCGCGAAAATCTGGAGCAGGCGCTGGGGGTTCCGGTTCAAGTGACTATCGAATCATCGATCCTGCGCGGCGGAGCATGCTGCACGCTGATCGCCATTCTGCAGGACGGCCTTGACCTGGTAAAAATGGGACACTGATTGTAACTGCTCAACCTACGCTGGTCGAGTAGGCGCTTTGGCGCCGTATCGAGACCAGGCAGGCCTGTTGTCAGTATTCGTGCGGTCTCGATGCGGGTCTGCGAACCCTTTGAGTATCAAATTCAGTTTGACCGAGTACTACTGTTTCGGCGCGCCGACCGGAATCAGGTACAGGGGCGTGTACTCGGACGGCAGGTCCAAAAAGTCGAGAACCCGCTCGTCGTCAAACGCGCCGATGGGCGCCGCCCCCAGGTCGAGGGCCACCGCCTGCAGGAGCAGGTTCTGGGCGGCGTGACCGGCCTCAAGCTGGACGTAGCGCTCGGCCCGCTCACCATACTTGCCCGCCGTACGCTCGACGATGGCGGTGATGATGAAAACGGCCGGGGCCTGGCGGACCGCCTCCTGGCGCAGTCCGGCCGACCACAGCGCCTCGCGCAGGTCGTCGCTGCCCAACTGCGCCAGCCGGTGTCCCTGCGGCTGGTAGTGATAGTATCCCTCGGGCAGCGCCAGGTAGATTTCGAGCGGGTACAAAGCTCCGGCCGAGGGTGCCGTGCGCCGGCCGGTGTCGCTCTCGCCCTGGGCGGCCCACAGCAGTTGCGAGATCTCGTCCCATTCCAGCGGACGGGGATCGAACTCGCGCACCGAACGCCGCGCAGATAACACCTCTTCCAGGCTGACCTCGCTTTTCAAACGCGGCGGCGGAAGCTCGATCTCGCCGGCCGGCGCGGGAACGGCAGTGGTGGCCCTGGTGGCGCAGGCGCCCAGTACGAGAAGCAAAAGAAGACCGGCCAGCAAGCTACGTCGCGCCAGGTGAATCATCGCTGCCCCCTTTCTCAAACCTTCGTTCGCGGTATTTGCTCACCTTTGTAGAAATCAAACGCTGTTGTGATCAAGTTCGTGTCGCAATCAGCGCCCCACATTTTACCACACATGTCATTTGACCGGTAATTCACGTGGTTCGTTGCGCTGACCGCCAAGATATGCTATGATCGGGCCGAATTATCCGAGATCAGTGTATCGTTCCGAGAAAGGCAGGGATCGTGAAAGACAAATTTTGGGCCTGTGCGGAAATCCTGATCGTCTATGCCATCATGCGCCTGGTAATGCTGCCCATCCGTGCCACCGGGCTGATCGACGCCGAAATCCGCCTGCTCGGCTGGACCTACATCGGCGGGCTGATCCAGATGGCCGTCCCGCTGGTCGTGATCTGGCTGACCCGGCGGCGCTGGGCCGATTATGGCCTCACCCTTGCCGGCTGGCCAATCGACCTGGACGTGGGCATCAAGGCCTATCTGGTGCGCATCATCCCGATTGTGCTGGGGTTGGGCGGCACAGCCATGCTCAAGTTGGACTATCGCGCGCTGCCCGGTGGGCTGGTGGTGGCCCTGGCCGAAATGCTGGGCATTGCGGTGATGTTGTGGGTGCTGCGCCGCCAACGCGAGGATAAAGCGCTGGCCTCGGCGCGTTCCAACCTGATCGTGAGTGGGCTGCTGCTGCTCTTGCCCATCCTGGTCGCGCTGGCCATGCGCCGCTTGACCCTGCTCATCGTGTCGACCGTGGTCTGGCAGTTTGTCTTTTCTGGATTCGGCGAAGAGATTTTCCTGCGCGGCTATGTGCAGAGCCGGCTGAACCAGGCTTTTGGCCGCCCGTGGATGTGGTTCGGCGTGCCGTGCGGGCCGGGGCTGATCATCGCCTCGCTGCTGTTTGGCCTGCTGCACGCCTTTAACACCTACGATCCCGCCGCCGGCGAATATACACTGGCCTGGGGTTGGGCGCTTTTTGCCACTTGCGGCGGCCTCTTTTTCGGGCTGATCCGCGAAAAAACGGGCAGTCTGCTCGGATGTGGCATCGCGCACGGCCTGCCGGATGCCGTCGGTGAAACGCTGGGGCGTCTGATGGGATGGATGTAAAATGGTGCAAAGGAGGAGGTCGATGAAGCAATTAAACTGGAAAGACCTGATCGGCCGGCTTGATCGCGCCTGGACCGGCGCAGCGCTGGGCCTCGTGACGGCGACGGCGCTGTTTGTGTTCCCCGCGCTGCTGGCCTACTTTGGCGGCACCGGGGCGCTGGGCGTGCTGGTCGGCCTGATCGGATTTTTGTTCCTGGCCCTCGTCGCCGCGCTGCTGGCCTGGCTGGTCAAGCGGCTGCTGGCCCTGCCCTCCGACCTGTACGTGGCGCTGCTGGGCGGGACGCTGGCGCTGCTTTACATGTCCATCGCGCCCACATTGCTCGACCCCACGACGCGGTACGTGGTGATCCTGCTGGCCATCGTCGTCGTCGCTTCGCTGCTGGGAGCGGTTCTGTGGGTACTGCTGCGCGGCGGATGGAAGCAGAGCAGCACGGCCCGGCGAATCGTCCTCGTCGTCGGGCTGATTTTGGGGCTGGTCGGCACAGTGGGCGGCGGGGCATGGCTGTTGAGCGACGGACGGACGCTGCCGCCGCCGGTCAATGCGGCAGCGCTGGCAGAGGCCGACATCCCGGCACTGACCCTGCCCGATCCGTCCCAGCCGGGGCCACATGCCGTGCGCACGCTGACCTACGGCAGCGGTCAAGACCTGCTGCGCCCGGAGTACGGCGCGGACGCGGCGCTGATCACGCTGCCGGTGGACGGCTCGCGCTTGATCGGCGGCTGGTCGGGGCTGCGGCGCAGCGCCTGGGGCTTTGGGCCGGAGGCGCTGCCGCTCAACGGGCGCGTCTGGTATCCCGATCCGGCTCAGGCCGGAGGGCCTTTCCCGCTCACCCTCATCGCCCACGGCAACCACATCGCCGAGGAGTATTCGGACCCCGGCTATGCCTACCTGGGCGAGCTGCTGGCCAGCCGGGGATCGATCGTCGTCTCGGTGGACGAGAACTTTCTCAATGATTCACCTTCCGCCGATTTGGGCTTTGTCTTTCACCTGACCCAGGAAGACGACGTGCGCGGCTGGCTGCTGCTCGAACACCTGCGCGCCTGGAAAGAATGGAACGAGACGCCCGGCAATCTCTTTTACGGGCAGGTCGACCTGGAGCGCGTGGCCCTGATCGGCCACTCGCGCGGCGGCGAAGCGGTGGCCATCGCCGCGGCTTTTAACCAACTGCCCTGCTATCCCGACGACGCCAATGTGACCTTTGACTACCATTTTGGCATTCGCGCGGTGGCCGCCATCGCCCCCATCGACTGGCGCTACCTGCCCGGCGGCCTGCCGCTGCCGCTGGAAAACGTCAGCTATTTTGTGCTGCACGGCGCGCAGGACATGCAGACGGCCTTTTCGGGCCGCCGCATGTTCCAGCGGCTGCGTTTCACCGACGGCAAATTCCATTTCAAGTCGGCGCTGTTCTTTTACGGCGGCAACCACGGCCAATACAACACCGTCTGGGGGCGCAAGGACATCCCTGAGCCGGGCATGCGCCTGTACAACGAGCGCATCCTGATGCCCGCCCAGGAGCAGCGGCAGATCGCTCAGGTTTACCTGGCCGCATTTTTGGAAACCACCCTGTATGGGGAGACCGGCTACCTGCCTCTGTTCTGCGACGCTCGCGCCGGAGCCGGCTGGCTGCCCGACACGATCTACCTGGCCCAGTACAGCGACTCGGAGACGCGCACCGTCGCCACGTTTGACGACGACATCGATCTGACCACCGCCGACCTGCCCGGCAGCACGCTGCAAGGCCGCAGCCTGACCGTCTGGCGCGAGCAGTGCCCGCGCACCCGCGAACTCTCGCGCCTGGAAAACCGCGCCGTCTACCTGGGCTGGGACGCCGCCCAGGGCGTGGCCTCGTACGCCTGGCGTCTGCCCGACGCCGGGCTGGGCCTGGACGGGCAAAGCGTGCTGGTTCTGACGCTCGGTGACGCGGAGGAGGCGTCGAATGAGCAGGATAAGCCCATCGATCTGACCGTCGAGGTGATAGACGCACAGAGCAACGTCGCCCGCCTGCCGCTCAGTCGCTATGCGTTCATCCAGCCGCGCATCCCGGCGCACATTTTCAAGGCCGCCTGGCTCAGCACCCGTCCGAACTCTGAGATCGTGCTGCAAAATTTCGAGTTTCGCCTGGCCGAGTTTGCAGCAGCGAACCCGTCTTTCGATCCCGCCGCACTGATCGAGGTGCGCCTGGTCTTTGATCGAACCGGGCAGGGCGTCATCGTGCTTGACGACATCGGCTTTCGCTAATGCCGGGCAATTACTCAACCTGGACTTTCGCCTTTGCCCTGGTAGGGGTCCGGCGATCATAAAGCGCCACAGGAACATGCCCGGACAGTCGATGCCATCCCTATTCCCCTATCGCCGGCGGACCTTTTCCAGCAATTCAGCTGCCTCGACGCTGCCGGGCTCAATGGACAGGACCTTCAAGAGGCATTCTTCTGCCCGGGTGCGTCGATCTTGCCCAAGATGGAGATTGGCCAGATAGAGATATGATTCAACGTGTTCGGGAAAGGCGTGGATATTCAGGCCCAGCACTTCGATGGCCAGGTCGCGCTTGTGCAGGTGTCCAGGCTTTGTGTCCCAACCCCTTTGGCGTAAATGATTTCGTCGTCCTGCACAATGCCGACTCCCAACCCCGGTATGTCCCAGCGAGCGACAATCGCTTGCAGAGCAGCATCCAGTTCTTTTTCGTACAACATGGCCAATCCTTATCTGTTATTCGTCGAGCAAATTCACCGACGTCATTTCGTCCGTCAATCCACCGGCATAGCCCAATGGAGTGTATGGAAGCGCCATCCGGTCCCTTTCTTTACCAGGACTGCGGTAAATGTAAACGGCCAGCTATACCCCAGTCCTTTGGTGCGTTCACGGAGCCGGCGCATTCCGTAATGTGTGGCTTCCATCAATTTTTCGTCCACCGAGAGGCCTTTTTGATCCAGGATGGCTTTCATGTCGTTGAGATGGAATTGTATGGCGGTGTCGAAGGCCTGTGTCTGTGTCACGGTTCCCGTCGTTGAAAGCCATGCCACATCGCCATGAATGGTGACTTAGCGCCAGCCACATCCAACTGAACATCTCCCCAATACTTCCAGTCGCTTTCGATGATTTCGCGGACACGTGCAACGCCTTCGAACCACTCGTTGGCAGCGCGTTTTGTCGCGCCAATGCCGATCATCTCGATGCTGTCATCCTGAACGAACAACTGTATGCATGTGTCCAGACCGGCGAGATCGCGGGCGGTATAGGCATCCTGGAATTTTTGAAGCACAGAACGAACGTCGCGCGAATCCTGATCGTTCATTTTGAATCCTTTACTCATCCAGGCATTTTGCCCAGCACTCGCTGGTATAGATGACCTGGAAGCCTATGGACAGATAAAACGCCAGATCCGATCCCACAAAAGCCTCCGTTGCGCCCAAATCGCCGCAGCGACGGATGCCCTCCAGCACGGCAGCCTTGCCCAGCCCCATCCGCCGGTAAGCCGGGTCGGTGACCACCGGCTCGACATAGGCGTATCGGTGGGTCGGCTCGTAAAACATTCCGCAAAGGTAACTGCTCAGGGGGTGTCAGAAACCAGGTTTTTATGAACATTTAAGCAGCTTTGTGTTATTTGACGATTCAGCTTTTGATCAAAAGGTATCGTTTTATATCAAAAACCTGGTTTCTCGCCGCTCAGGCTGAGCAGTTACCCGCAAAGAGAGACGAAATTCCCGGCAGGTTGATTTGCACCTGCTGGCGCCGCCACCACGATTTTCAGGTCGCGCCGCGCACTGGGCGTGTCGAACATCGTTTTCCGGCTTTCAAGCTCCTCTTCACCGACCGGTGGCTCTCCCGAATTGCCAAACCCACGCCACAAAACGCGGTGCACCCAGGCGGGTTCGACCCAGTTTCCATCCTTGTTTCCCGGTTGATAATGCGCGATGAGAAACCGATCCACGAGCACATAGTCATTCGGGTCATTGTAATGTCGAAACATGATGCTCATAGCAACCTACCAGATCATCAGTGTAGCGCCAGGGCAAAGGGCGTTTCGGGCGAATAAAAGGGGGCGAAAAAGCCCATATAAGGAACATCCTCTTCAATGCAGCGAATTTTGTAGCGCAGTTCGGCCTGGAGTTCCTCATCCGGTTCGTCCAGGTATTGGGCAAAGTGCATCAATTCCTGCATCTGGATTACGCGCAGGAACAACGGCAGGCGCGCCAGCCATTCGTCGCTCAGGGTATTCTCGCGGGTGTAGCCGGCCATCACACAGTCCATGTACCGATCCATAAAAGCCCGGCGCTCCGCAAGCGGGCGGAACATGGCCCGGCCGATCCCGCCTTCCCAGGCACAGGCCAGGTCGTACATAAACCAGAAATAGCAGCAGTCATCAAAGTCGAACACGGTGATGTCGCCGTTGTCGTAATCCACGGTGAAATTGCCGTCGTTGAAATCGTTGTGGATCAGCCCGTAGGAATCGACATCGCGAGGCAGGGCGTGCAGTTCGGCGATGAGTCGCTCGTATTTCCGTTGGATGGCGGGCAGTTTGTCGCCGTATGGAAAGCCGTTATAATATTCCCAGACATGCCATTCCGGGCGGCGAACGGCCTCGCTCAATGGCTGGTACGTCTTGGTTAACCGGTGCATCTGGCCGAGCATCTGCCCCCAGTTCTGGAAATACTCCTGGATGGGTACACCCTCACGGTAGCGATAGCCGTTGTCGGGCACGCGCATTCCGCGACCCTGGACAAAAGAAACGGCAATGAAGGGAATCTCTCCAGCGGGAATCACCTCAAGCAGATTTCCATTGACCGAGGGAACCGGCCGGGAGACACGCACTCCGCCCTCGGCCAGGTAATTGACAAAATGCAGCTCGGCCTGAATGCGCTCCACCGGCCGGTCGGGACGATAAGAAATGCGCAGCACCCGTGGCTGGCTGTCGCGCTCGTATCGATAGACCAGGTTGGCGCAGCCTTCATAGTCATCAAACTTGCTCAAACGCTTTACAGATGTACCAAACAACGCTGCGGCGCGATGTAGAATACGGCTTTCACATAGTTTGACGATCGCTTGACGATTCATACGCGCTCCTTTTTCGGCGAACATTTCCCGGTCAATTCCATCGGCAGGGCGATCGTCATCGTGCACTGACTCCCCTTTTGTTACTGCATCCAGACCAGTATACGGTTCATCACATCCAGGAGCAGTTTGGGCTCGAAGGGGACATGCCCGGTGCGGGGATAGACCACCATCTGGGTCGGGATGCCGCGACGCTTCAGTGCGTTGTACAGCTCGTAGCTCTGCCAGATGGGTACACGCTGGTCGTGTTCTCCGTGCAAAAACAGGGTCGGCGTGGTCACCCGGTCGGCATGTACGACGGGTGAACGGTCGAGCAGCAGGTCCTTCACCTCCCAGACCTCGCCGCCGAAATGGCTGGACATAAAGTCGGGGCTGTCGTGGCCCAGCGCATAACTGACCAGGTCCGTCATCCCCGCGCCGATCACGGCCGCCCTGAAGCGATCGGTTTGCGTGATGGTGGCGGCGGTCAGGTGGCCGCCGTAGCTCCAGCCGGTGATGCCCATCCGTTCCGGATCGGCAACCCCAAGGTGGATGACATGGTCAACGCCCGCCAGCAGATCCTGGACGTCCTTTCCACCCCACTGCGGTTGAGCTTCCGCAGACATGGGCACAAGCCCGTTTTCCACCCGCGCGATGCGTTCATCTTTGTTTTGATCGCTGTCAGTTGGCATCATGGACTCCTAATATCCACGGTTTCACAATTCATTTGTTCCTGTTGTTCTCTATGTAACACTCACCGCTCCGAGGGCAAGTCGAGAAAGGCGCGCACGCGCGGGTAGAACTGATCGGGACACTTGTTACCCTGACTGGTTCACGGCCCCCGCCCATTGAGCGCATCCAGAAAGAGCGCCTCAAAGCGCGTCTGGTCGGCAGATGTGGTGACGCGCACCCGATAGCCGTCGTCGCTCACGGCAGTGCGCCCGCTTTGCGGGCCTTCTTCGTCGATCACTGCCAGCGACATTTCCTGAAACGTCGCCAGGCTTTCATCCGCGACGATGGCCGCCGCCAGCGCATCCCAAAAGTAATACCAGCCCGCCCGCAGGTCGCTCTCTTTTCGCGCGAGCACACGATAGATGAACTCGGCGGCAGGTGTCGTGCGATCCCGCGCCAGCCGGTGGTAAAAATCCATCGTTGCCGGTGCATATTGAGTGGCATCGAGCGGCACCAGAGTGATCGGCGCGCCGGAGGCAAAGACCAGCGCTGCCGCACGCGGGTCGGCGTAGATGTTCCACTCGGCCCATTCGTTGCCCGGCAAGGAATTGTCCTGCGCCAGACTCACATTTCCTGGTACGTTCACTGCTCCGCCCATGACAGTGATCATCTGCAGGTTGTCTGCGAATGCGGGATCGGCTGCCAACGCCTCGGCCACGTTCGTCAGCGGGCCTAGAACGAGGAGATGGACTTGGCGCGGTGATTCCCGCACGGTGCGGATCAGCAGGTCGACGGCGGATTCAGCAGCCGGAGAAGCCGGGTTGTGCGGAAGCGATAATCCCAGCAGATCGTCCACCGCCTCGCGCCAGGCTGTGGGAAAGGCATGGCCGCCGGGCAGCGGCGTCTCGCGCCCACAGGCGACCGGGATCTCTGGATGGCCCGCCAGCAGCGCCAGATCGAGCGCGTTGCGCACGCCTGGCCCACAATGCGCCTCCCCCGTCCCCGCCACCGTGATCGCGCGCACGTCGACGTCGGATCGCTGCAAGAGAGTCAGGATCGCCATCCAATCGTCGGGGGCCATGTCGGTATCAACGATCACCGGCAACGCATCGGCGGCTACGGGCGGCGCGACGCCCGGCTCCAATGCAGGCAGCGACGCCGACTCAACGGTGGCGCGCACGATGCGAACGTGGCCGGATTCATCGGTTTGGATGGAGAACACTGTCTTGAGCAGTCCCAAGCGCACCAGCAGCGGCCCGCTGATGACGATTAGAATCAGGGCAGCCAGCACACACAAGACAGCAACCAGCAGTTTGCGTTTCATCTTTTGGTCCTTTCTCTCGCTATCATACCATGCTTTGACCTGGCGCGCATCGGCCAGAAAGACAGATCGGGCCAAAACAAAAGGATCGTTCGGTCACAACGTTCTTCTTCGTCCTTGCCAGCTTCTGCTACAATGGAATAGCCATTTCAGCATTGACAGAAATTACTGAACCTGCTATAATCAGACTAACTAGAATAGAAATGAGAATGGTCGATGAATCAAGTTCCTTTGCGCAAAGATGCACTCGAGTTGAGTCCGGCGCTCGCCCGCTTTGTCGAAAATGTAGGGACATACCTGACCCATCACGGCATTCCGCGCATTGGTGGGCGGATGTTTGGTTTGTTCCTGGTCACCACAACGCCTCTATCGGCGGCCCAAATTGCGAACACGCTCAAAACAAGCCGGGGTAGCGTCTCAACCAATGTGCGTATCCTTCTTACCAACGGCTGGATAGAAACGGTGACCTTTGCGGGCGACCGAACCGAATACTATTGCTTCTCACCATCGGCCTGGGAACAGGTGATGAGAGTGCGCCAGCAAGGGTTTGTGCCACTCAAGGCGATGGCGGAACAGGCGTTAGCTGCATTACCGGCGGAACATCCTGCCGGCAAGCAGCTAGAAGATATGGTCGAGTGGGCCGATACGCTCATCGAACACTATGATCAGTTGATAGCTGCCTGGCAGACCCGCAGGGCAGAACAGCGATCCTGACCGTGATGGTATCGTTTTGGATCTGACGATCCAACTCTACCAGTCCAATCACGCCAAGTCGCGAGTCACAGATGACAAAGGAGATGACCGTGCAAACAAAAACCAGGCGCGTCGGTTTCCTGGAGCAACGCTTCGATACAGGCGAGATCGGGATCAACTATGTCGCCGGCCCGGACAATGGGGCAGCGCTGGTTCTGATTCCTGCCCAGATGGGCACCTGGGAGAGCTATGAGCCAGTTCTGCCTCCGCTCTCACGCCAATTCCAGGTTTATGCGGTCGACATCCGAGGGCATGGCAAATCGGATTGGACTACCGGCGACTATTCTTGGGAGAGCGTTGGTCGAGATATGTCCGCATTCCTGGAGCAGGTTGTTCAGCGTCCGGCGATCATTTCGGGCAACTCGTCGGGGGGAATCATTGCGCTTTGGTGTGCAGCACACCTGCCGGAGTTCGTCTCGGCGATTGTCCTTGAAGATGCCCCGGTTTTTTCCGTCGAAATGCCGCGCTTTCGAGACCGGGATCGATACGTCTACCGGGGACTGGAACACCTCGTCGCTTGACTAGGTGACCCTGCAAATCGCGATTGGGCGGGGTATTTTGCCCAGGAAATACCTGTCAACGCGACTGGCAAGGCAAAAAGGCTCCCAGATTGGCTGACCACCTGGATACACCGCCGAATTCGGGCTGCCGAAGCTGCGCGATCCCAGGGTCCGATCCAAATCAAGGGTTTTCCGCCCACGCTCCAACGATTGGTCCAATCGCTGTCTATGTTTGATCCTGATTTCGCGCGAGCGTTCGTCGATGGTCGTTTCTACGGCAGTTTTGATCACGCCCAGGCCCTGAGCCGGGTGATCTGCCCTCTCCTGGTGCTCCACGCGAACTGGTTCAGACACTCAGATTTTGGTTTGGTAGGGGCAATGGATGATCAAGATGCGCGCAGGATCGTGCAACTGGCGCCTCAAGCCAGGTATAGAATCGTCAAGGCCAACCACGTCATCCACCGGTTTCGCCCCAAGGCATTTGTCAAAGAAATCCGGGCCTTCGCTGCGGGAATCGATGCCGGATAGCGCCCACGAGGACGCGGCAGCACGCTGTTTCCGCCAAACCTGTGGAGTGATTCACGCGGATGCCCACAATGGAATCCCATATCCTGAATAAATTTACGATTATGTCAATATATCAAAAGACTGTTTCCGGGAAATCAGATGGGGCGGCCACCCTGTTTGCCTGCTTGGTATTGCCTGCTCTTATTCTGGCTTCCTGCGCGCCCACTCTGCCGGTCGAACACGCGATGCTCGATGAGACGCCGGTGCTGCCCGCCAGCCGGCAGATCACTGCCCACCCGACCCGCTGGCTTTCCCAAGATATCCTCTGGCAAATCCAGTTCGACGGCGACCTCGATCTCGGCGTCCCGGCAGATTTGTACGACCTGGACCTGTTTGAGACCGACGCCGCCACCGTCGCCGCACTGCATACCCAGGGACGTCGAGTGATCTGCTACCTGAATGCCGGCGCGTGGGAAGACTGGCGTTCGGACGCCGATCAGTTTCCGCCGCAGGTCATCGGCAAAAATTATGAAGGCTGGCCCGGCGAAAAGTGGCTGGACATTCGCCGCCTGGATTTGCTCGCACCCATCCTGCGCGCCCGCCTCGATCTGTGCGCCGCCAAGGGCTTTGACGGCGTAGACCCCGACAACGTGGACGGTTACACCAACGAAACCGGTTTCCCGCTCACCGCAGACGATCAACTGACCTTCAACCGCTGGCTGGCCGGGGAGGCGCACGCGCGCGGCCTGGCCATTGGCCTCAAAAATGACCCCGAACAGGCGCGCGATCTGGTTGCTGATTTTGACTGGGCGCTGACTGAGGATTGTTTCGTCGAGGATTGGTGCGCCGACCTGGCACCTTTTCTGGAAGCGGGCAAACCGGTACTGGCGATTGAATACACCGACCGCACAGCGTCATTGGACCCTTTTTGCGCGCAAGCGCAGCGCCTGGGCATCAGCCCGATCCTCAAACGCCGCAACCTGGATGTCTATCGCGAGGTTTGCCGGTGAGGGACTGCAATCGCGCTTCCAGCGCGGCCTGGAGCACCGCGCTCCAGACGTTGTTCTTGCGGCAACTGATACCCGTCTGGGCAAAATGGAACGCACCCGGCCTGCGCTGGACGCACTCGATGATCTGGCTCAGGGCGCGCAACACGGCCCGGTCGGTATAGGAGGTCAAAATCGAGCGGGCCAGCGAGGGAAACGCCATTTCCGGCAGGCTGGCCGCCGCCGAATAGGCGAATGCCCTCAGGTCATCCGCCTGCCGCCACTCGCGGGGCCGCCGGCTGTCGTGGACGGTCTCCAAGTCGAACCAGCGTGCTCGACCGCCGGCCGGGTCATAGATGACGTTATCTGTCGTGGCGTCGCCGTGGCTGAACCGGCCTTCGATCCCATCGGGAAAGCGCACCCACAGGCGGTGCAACCGCTCCAGCGCCTCGACGGCCGCAGACAGCGCGTCCATTTTGGTTTGAACGTCGAGAAGGGCCGAGCGCAGCAAGACGGTCAGAATTGAGCCGGGGATTTCGGGCAGCCGGAGCTGTCCGGGGGCCTGGAGCGAGACTTGCCAACCATAGGCCAGATCATAGATGTATGGTTCCCACAGCAGCCATTCGCTGCGGGGAAGGACGGCAAAGGTCGAGCCGGGAAGCTGCGCGGCGGCCCAGATCAATGCGCCGGCGTACCAGCGTCGACGTTTGAGGTAAAAGCGCTGTCCGGCCGCGCTGATGGGTGCCGTGCGGCTCAGTTTTACCCCGGCCACGATCCATCCGGCTGCCCTCGCCAGCAGGTCGAGCGGGCGGGCGCACTCTCTATACACGGTTTCGCGCGCGCTGGGGGCGAGAGGATTGGGAGTAACCGTTCAGGGGTGTATAGCCCGGTTATGCTATCCAGGAGTCGCCTCGTC
>CAYRXM010000004.1:42741-87501 GCA_964428175.1 uncultured Anaerolineae bacterium | reverse complement strand
ACAGCGATACCGTCTCGGCCAAGAATGACGAGCGACCAGCCTTCCAGGAAATGATCGCCGATGCGCTGGACGATCATTTTGAGATTGTCTTGGTTCACAAGCTAGATCGCTTTGCTCGTAACCGGGTAGATTCAGCCGTTTACAAAACCCTTTTGCGAGACAACGGGATTCGCATCCAATCGGCCACTGAGCAGATCGATACTGAGACGCCGGCCGGCGTGCTCCTGGAGGGCGTTTTGGAAGCTGTCGCCGAATGGTACAGGCATAATCTGCGCCAGGAAACGATCAAAGGCATGCGCGAAAAGACCCAACAGGGCGGATGGCCGCGCCGCGCCCCCATCGGATACAAAAATGTGCAAGATGGGCGACGTGCCTGGGTCGAGGTTGATGGCAAGATGGGACCGCAAATTGCCCACGCATTTGAGTTATTTTCAACCGGCGATTACACCCTGGATCAGTGGGCCAACATTGCACATGATACCGGCATCTGCAATGCCAACAATACCAAAATTTATGTTTCGCAGTGGTCGCGCATCTTTCACAACCACTTTTACGCTGGATGGGTCTCGTGGGGGGACGATGAGTATCCCGGCGCACACACTCCCTTGGTAGACGAAGAAACATTCAACCGCGTCCAAGATGTGTTGTCTCAACGGGATGTCGATGATGCAGGTTTTTCATGGCGGCACGTTTACATGCTCAAGGGGCTGGTTTGGTCTGACGACACAGAAAGCCGGTGCACTGGATCGACGGCCAAGAACAGGTTTCGTTACTATGTTTCCCGCCGCAAGTTGAGCAGCGGCAAGCGACATTATATCAGGGCTGGCGATCTCGAACAACAAGTGTTCGATTCTCTAATGCTCGTTTCATTGTCTGGAACAGTACCACACTGTGACGAACGGCTTTCGCTGGCATTACGGGTCGCGCCGTCTGTTGGGCATGTGTTTAAAATTTTGAATCACGACGATAGGAGGGCAATTTGTGCGATGGTCTTTGATAAAAATGGGATCGTCGTTTCGGGCAATAAAATACAGGCCGTCAACCTCAAATCTGCGTTTGTGGTCAACGGCCCGTTCGATTCTCATGTGTAGCGCATGCGGGATTCGAACCCGCGGTCTCCACCTTGAGAGGGTGGCATCCTAGGCCGCTAGACGAATGCGCCACGACAAGCAGGATTATACCCAAAAGAGGTCAATGTGTCAAATTGCCCCCCTTTGGGCTTGAAAAATGCAATGCGCCTCGATCTGTGGTATAATCTCGCGCGGGAGGGAAAATGCCAATCGTTGCATGGGCCGTCAACAACACAATCAAAACGCTGATCCGCATCTGCTGCCGCGTACACAACGAGGTGCTCAAGCAAGTGCCTACACAGGGGCCATTGATCGTCATTTCCAACCACATCAACTTTTTGGAAGCGCCGCTGCTCTACACCCACCTCCTGCCGCGCCCGCTGACCGCCTTTTCCAAGGCCGAACTGTGGGACAAGCCGGCGTCGCGCTTTTTGTTCAACATGTGGAATGCGATTCCCGTCCACCGCGGCGAGGCCGACCTCAACGCGATGCGCCTGGCCCTCGACGCGCTGAAAAATGGCTACATCCTGGCCTTTGCCCCCGAAGGCACGCGCAGCTATGACGGCAAAATGCAGCGCGCCCAGTCCGGCGTGGTGCCGCTGGCCCTGCGCAGCGGCGCGCCGATTTTACCCCTGGCCCACTGGGGCGGCGAAAAACTGTCTGCCAACCTGCGCCGCCTGCGCCGCACCGATTTTCACATCGCACTGGGCCAGCCTTTCCACCTCGACACACACGGCCAAGCGGTGCGCCAGGTGCGCCAACACATAGTCGACGAGATGATGTACCGTCTCGCCGCGCTGCTGCCACCCCCCTATCGCGGCTATTATGCCGATCTGGACAAGGCCACCACAACCTATTTGCGTTTTGAGCACCAGACCGCTGACCGCTGACCACCTGTTTCTGCTCGGAAAGGAATCCTGTATGCATCCTCGCGTGATCGCCCTCGGTGAACTGCTCGTCGAAGTCATGCGCCCCGGCGTCGACCAGCCGCTCTGGCAGCCGGGCGAGTTCGTCGGCCCTTATCCCAGCGGCGCGCCGGCCATTTTCATCGACGCCGTCGCCCGCCTGGGCATCCCGGCGGGATTCATCGGCGTCGTCGCGCCGGACGCCTTTGGCCGCTGCCTGCTCGACCGCCTCCAGGCCGACGGCGTGGACACCGCGCATATCCGGCAAGCGCCGGGCACAACCACCGGCATTGCCTTTGTCGCCTATAACGGCGACGGCAGCCGCTGTTTCGTGTTCCACCTGCCCCAGTCGGCGGCGGCACTGCTCAACCCAGACGATGTGGACGAGGACTATATCGCCGGAGCGGAGTGGGTTCACGTCACCGGCTCGGCGCTGTCGATCAGTGCCAGCGCGCGTGAGGCCTGCTACAAGGCGGTCGATCTCTGCAAAGCGCACGGCGGGCGGGTCAGCTTTGACCCCAACATCCGCCCCGAACTGATCGGCCTGGACTCGGTGCGCCATATCTGCCAGCCCGTGCTCGATCGCTGCGACCTGCTCCTGCCCAGCGACGAAGAGGCCAGCATGCTCACCGGCGACGCTGATCCCGAAACGGCCTGCCGGGCGTTACACGCGCGAGGCATCCCCCTGGTCGCCCTCAAGCGCGGCGCTGCCGGTTCGACCGTCTTCACCGCCGACGGTGAGATCAACGTGCCGGCAATCCGGGTTCAGGAAATCGATCCTACTGGCGCGGGCGACTGCTATGGCGGCGCGTTTGTCGTTGGACTGCTCGAAGGCTGGCCGCTGGACAAAGTCGCGCGCTTTGCCAACGTCGCCGGCGCGCTGGCAGTGACCCGCAAAGGCCCGATGGAAGGCGCGCCCCGGCGCGAAATGGCAATGGAGAGGATGGCTTGGCTGGAACAAATCAACGATCAAAATCAATCGCATAGCGGAGCAAAGAGATGAAAAGATTACTCGCTGGCGAGCGCGTCCGGCTCAACGCGCTGACCAAAGACGACCTGCCCCAAATGGCCCGCTGGTACGAAAACACCGAATTTTTGCGCCTGCTCGACGCGCGCGACGCCTACCCGCAGACGGCAGCCAAACTGGGCGAGTGGCTGGACGAACACGCCAAATCCACCACCGCCTACCTGTTTGGCATCCGCCTGCGCCCGGACGACCGGCTGATCGGCTTTCTGGAACTCGATGGCATCCTGTGGAACCAGGGTTCAAGCTGGCTGGGCATCGGCATCGGCGAGACGGACTGCCAGAATCAGGGCTATGGCTATGAGGCGATGGCCCTGGCCCTGGATTTCGCCTTTGACGAACTCAATCTGCACCGTGTGCAGCTTACTGTGTTCGAATACAACGAGCGCGCTATCCGGCTATACGAAAAGCTCGGCTTTCGGCATGAAGGCACCTACCGCGAATTTTTGTACCGCGACGGGCAGCGCTATGACATGCACCTGTATGGATTGCTGCGCAAAGAATGGGAGCAGAACAGAAAGGAGATGTGACATGTTGATCGTTCACGTGTTCGTCCACGTCAAACCCGACTGCGTTGAGGCATTCAAGACCGCGTCGCTGGAGAACGCGCAAAACAGCGTCCAGTAGCCGGGCATCGCCCGCTTTGACGTGATCCGGCAGCAGGACACCCCAGGCCACTATCAAGCGTGGCGCGACGCCGTCGCCGACATGATGGCCGAACCGCGCAGCAGCAAGTACGACAACCTCTTTCTCGATGACGAGGTCTGGGTATAACGCCCAGGCGCAAACGTTTGCTGCGGGAGAAAAGAGTTGACAGCGTAGAAAATTTGCCCTATCATTGGATCAAATAATGAGCGCGATTGCGGCGCCACATCCCCGATTCGGCTGAATTTTGCGCCGCGTCTTGAATGTGATCTGTGCAGGTCAGAACACTGCTGACCAAATATTGTCACCGGCCTGCGACAAGAATGAGGAGGCCGAATGGCGGCAAAAAGTAATGAACGCCGAAACCCGATCACAAAATGGATGCGCTGGATAGCCCGAATCTGGAGCATTCCGCTCATCCTTTACGCGCTGCTGATGGCGACCGGCTATACCTGGAGCTGGCTCACAACCGGCGTGGCAGACCCGTATGCAGTGGAGGACGTCGCTTTTGCAGAAACGCTGCCTCCCATCTTGATGTTTGTCAGCGTCCTGGGCCTGGGCGTGGCCTGGCGTTGGGAGCGATGGGGCGGAATCATCACTCTTGTATTCCAACTGATCACACTGCCACTGCTTTTCATTCAGATCCCGTTCGCCCGAGATTTTCCCCGTTCCGCCACACCCTATCTGATGTCGCTGGTGATCGCCATTCCCGGAGTATTGTTCCTTGCCTGTAACTGCTCAGCCAAGTGCGAAAATCGGCCTTTCAGGGTGCCATTCTGAGGAGCGGCAAACTCGCAGAGTTTGAAGTGACGAAGAATCTCGTTGTTAATTGTAAAATGAGATTCTGTAAACGCGCAGCGTTTGAAGTGACGAAGAATCTCGTTGTTAATTGTAAAATGAGATTCTGTAAACGCGCAGCGTTTGATGCGCCTTGCGGCGCTCAGAATGACAGGTGGCCGATTAGTTACCTATCAAGTTCAGTTTGGCCGAGTTCCAGAATTTGCCGCGCCTCGACCACGTCTTGCCCAATGCGCACGACGAGGTCTTGCACATTCTCAAAGCGCTGCTCCGGACGCAGCCGGGCCACAAATTCGAGCACCAGGTCATAGCCGTAAATGCTGCCCGCAAAGTCGAGCAGGTAGGCCTCGATGCTGCGCGCGCCGTTGTCAAAGCTGGGCCGTGTGCCGATGTTTGTCACCGACGGGTAGCGTGCTTCGCCCAGGTAGGCCCAGGTCGCATAGATGCCATTGGCCGGAGTCACCCGCTGCGCGCCGATGGCAAGGTTGGCGGTGGGAAAGCCGAGGCCGCGCCCGCGTTTCGCCCCGTGAACCACTTGGCCGCAGAGCCGGTAGCGCCGCCCCAGCAGCCGCGCCGCCGCCTCGACGTCGCCCGATTGCAGCAGCGTGCGAATCTGCGAGCTGCTGATTTTCCCTTCAGCGTTGTTCAGCGCCGCGACGACACACACCTCGAAACCCATTTCAGCGCCCAACGCTTTCAACGCAGGAATATCCCCGCTGCGATCGCGCCCCAGGGCAAAATCCTCGCTCACACACAACCCGCGCATCCCCAGCCGGCGATGCAGATGTCCCAGGAAATCGCCGGGCGGCAGTGCGGCGATCTGCCGGTCAAACGACAGCACCGCCGTCCAATCCAGCCCCAATTCTTCGAGCAGAAGCATTTTTTCGCCCGGCGGGGTCAAATACAGAGGCGCGTTTTGCGGGTTGAGCACCGACGCGGGGTGCGGGTAAAACGTGACCAGCCCGGCCAGCCAACCTTTGCGCTGCGCCAGCGCGATCAGTTGGCCGATCAGGTGTTGGTGTCCCAGGTGAATGCCGTCGAATGCGCCAATGGTGATCAACGAACGTCGATCGGCAAGGGGCAGGGGCAGGGTGATTTGTTCGAAAGCGTCGGCAAGCAGGAGCATCGTCAGTCAGTTTGGGGCGCAACCTCGTCGGGTTGAACAAACACCTTGACCGGTTTCCACCCCCGTTCCGGTTGTGTCTGCTCGACCAGGGCGATAAAACGGCGTTCCGGCCCGTAGGCGCACGCGCGCGTGTCTGTGGGATGCAGGAGAGGTACATCGATGAATTGGCCCCGGGCCAGCCGGTAAGCGGTCGGGCCATCCAGGTGAATTTCGGGCAGGCCGGCAAAGGCCGCATCGATGCCGTGCAGCCAGCGCCCCGGCTTCCCCCCGGCAAAATCGGCTGCAAGTTGTTCGAGGGAGACGGCGTCGGCGATGCTAAACCGGCCGCTTTGCGTGCGGCGCAGCGCGGCAAGGTGTGCCCCGCAGCCCAGCGACCGGCCCAGGTCGCGGGCCAGCGCGCGGATGTAGGTGCCGGGGCCGCAGCGCACCTCGATGTGTACCATCGGCGGCGTCCAGTCGAGCAGGTTGAGGGCAAAAATCTCGACCGTGCGCGGCGCTCGCTCGACGGTGATCCCGCGCCGGGCCAGCTTGAACAGACTTTGGCCGCGCTGCTTGATCGCCGAGTGCATGGGCGGCACCTGCTCGATGCGCCCCGCAAATGCCCCCAATGCCTGCTCAAACTCGGTGCGGGTGACATCGACCGGGTTCTGGGCCACGATCTCGCCTTCAGCGTCGTGGGTGGTGGTCGAAACGCCCAGGTGAATCGTCGCCCGGTAGGTCTTGGGCGACGCCATCAGGTATTCGCTGACCCGCGTGGCCCGACCCAGGCAAACTACAAGCACCCCGGTCGCCAAAGGATCCAGGGTGCCTGCGTGTCCGGCCTGGCGCTGCCCCGACATTTTGCGCACCCGGACCACCACATCGTGCGAGGTGAGGCCGGGCGGCTTGTCAATGTTGGCAATGCCGTCGATTGGGCCTGAAAATGTGTTCATTTGCCATTGCTGCGGGTGCTTGCATCCGCGTTGGACTGCTCTTGCCAGGCCTGCCTGAGCAGTGACAAAACCCGTTCGCGGGCCTGTTCCAGCGGGGCGGGGAGGCTGCACCCGGCGGCCTGGGGATGCCCGCCGCCGCCGAGGGCAAAGGCGACCTGGGCGACGTTGAATCCGGGCACGGCACGCATCGAAACGTTGACCTGATTGTCCTCGCCTTGTTCAAAGATCACGGCCACGTCCACCTCGTCGGCCGAGCACATAAAGTTGACCAGCCCGGCGCTGCCGTTTTCGCTATAGCCCACACGCCGGCGAGTCTCCAGGGTGATCTCGGTCCAGGCGATGCGCCCATCGAGGCACATATTTTGCAGCGTAACGCCCCACATTTGCAGCACCGACATAGGCCGGTGGTTGTAATTGCTGTCGGTCAGGCTGGCCAGCGGCGCGCCGGCGCGCATCAGGCGTGTGGCCGTCTCCATCACCTCGATTGTCGTGTTGGGGGTGCGAAAGCCTAGCGTATCGGTGAGGATGCCGTTGAGCAAGCAAGTCGCCACGTCGACGCTGAGCGGCAGGCCCATCTCGTCGAGCAGCGCGACCAGCATTTGGGCCGTCGCCGCGGCCCGGGTATCGATCCAGTTGACGCGGCCAAAGCAAGTGTTGGTAGCGTGGTGATCGATGTTGACAATCGGCACACCGGCCAAAGCCGGAGCATTGTAGACACTGCCCAGACGTTCCAGATCGCTGCAATCCAGGCTGATCACCAGGTCGAGGCCGGCATAGTCCGGCGTTTGGGTAATGTCCTGCCAATGAGCCAGGTGTTCGCAAGAAGACGGAACGGGATCGCTGCAAGCCATCGTCACCCGGCGGCCCGTTTGCTGCAAAGCCAGCCCCAGCCCCAGCAAAGAGCCGATCGCGTCGCCATCCGGGGCAATGTGGCAACAGATCAAAAGGCTGGAAGCACTAGAAATCTGCTGTGCCGCTTGATTGATTTGTGTCATCTTGGATTTGCCTCTCTTGTTCGATCTCTTTCAGCAAGGCGTCGATGCGCTCTCCTTGTGGGATCGATTCGTCGAGATGAAAGCGTAGTTCCGGCGTTTGTCGGATGGTCAGCAAGGCGGCCAACTCGCGGCGAATAAAGCCCGACGCGCTTTCAAGGCCGCGCATCGCCTCGTCCAACGAGGATGGATCGCCGCCCAGACGGTAGACGTAAATATCTGCATAATGATAATCCGTGCTCACCTGGACGCCGGTGATGGTCACGCCTTCGAGCCGTGGGTCTTTGATGCGGCGATGGACGATATAACTCAGTTCCCGCACGATCAAATCCTCGATCTTTTTCTGTCGCCGTTTAACCACTCAGGAAACCCTTTCTTTGCGATAGGCCTGGATCACATCGCCCTCTTTCAAGTCGTTGAATCCATCCAGGCCAATGCCGCACTCGAATCCGGCGCGCGCTTCGCGCACATCTTCCTGGAAGCGTTTCAACGAACTGAGCCGCCCCTCGAACAGCGTTTTCTGATCGCGCAGCAAACGCGCATAGCCGTTGCGGGTCACCACACCATCGGTGATATAGCACCCGGCGATGTTGCCCACGCGTGAAATGCGGAACACGGCGCGCACCTGGGCATGCCCGGTCACAACATCCTGATACACCGGCGCAAGCATGCCTTTCAGCGCCTTTTGGACATCGTCGATAATGCTGTAAATGATGTTATAGTAGCGGATTTCGATCCCTTCGGCCTCAGCCTGGCGGCGGGCGGCCGTGTCGGCATTCACGTTAAAACCGATGACGATGGCCTGTGAAGCGATAGCCAGCATAATGTCGGACTCGCTGATGTTGCCCGTACCCTGGTGGATAACGTTGACGTTGATTTCGTCGTTGCTCAACTCTTCAACCGAATTGACGATTGGCTCCAATGAGCCTTGCACATCGGCCTTGACAATGATGTTGAGGTCTTTGGTCTCGCCGCTCTGAAAACGCGCAAAAAGCTGTTCCAGGGTAATTTCGGGGCCGGCGCTGGACATTTCTGTGCGGCGAGCGATGCGACTTTGGGCGATCAGGCGGGCAGTGCGCTCGTCTTCGACGACGCGAAAGCGGTCGCCGGCGGCCGGCACACCGCTCATGCCGAGCACCTGCACCGGCGTCGATGGCCCGGCGCTGTCGAGGCGGTTGCCTTGAAAGTCAAACATGGCGCGCACGCGACCGTATTCTTCGCCCACGACAACGGCATCGCCTGCCGAGAGCGTACCGTTTTGCACCAAAAAGGTCGCGGTGGGGCCGCGCGTCTTGCTCATCTCGGATTCGATCACCACCCCCAGCGCGGCGCGGTTGGGGTTGGCCTTGAAATCGCTGACTTCGGCCACCAGGAGGATGCTTTCCAGGATGTCTTCGACGCCAACGTGCGTCTTGGCCGAAACCGGCACGCAGATGGTCTCGCCGCCCCAGTCTTCGGGGGTCAGGCCTTCGTCGGACAACTGCTGCTTGACGCGATCCTGGTTGGCGCTTTCCAGGTCAACCTTGTTGAGGGCGATGATGATCGGCACGTGGGCGGCCTTGGCGTGTGCGATGGCCTCTTTGGTTTGCGGCATCACGCCATCGTCGGCGGCGACGACCAGGATGGCAATGTCTGCGCCTTGTGCGCCGCGCGCACGCATTGCAGTAAAGGCTTCGTGACCGGGCGTGTCCAAAAAGGTGATTTTCTTGTCGGAATAGCTGATTTGGTACGCGCCGATGTGTTGGGTAATGCCTCCCACTTCGCCCAATTGGACATTGGTGCTGCGGATCGTGTCGAGGAGGGAGGTCTTGCCGTGATCGACATGCCCCAACAGCGTGACCACCGGCGGGCGTGGTGCAAGGTCTTGGGGTTTTTCCTCGGCCAGGATGCGCGCCATCAGCGTCAGTTCTTCTTCTTGCTCTTGCTCTACAATCTCTTCGATGGGCGGCCGCGCCTCAAAGCCAAATTCTTCAGCAATGATCGCTGCGGTATCAAAGTCAAGCTGCTGGTTGATGTTGGCCATGATGCCATTGTTCATCAGCTCTTTGATCACGTCGATCGGGCTGACCTGAAGGTTGTTGGCCAGCTCGCGCACGGTGATAAATTCGGGAATTTCGATTGGAACCAGTTTGTCTCCCATAACTCCTCCCTCACTTTCGTTGATGTGGTCAGACAGGCACACGCCTGTTGAGGGTGTGGGCCAATAGATCGGCAGCGTGTCGTTTACGCGGCCCAGATACAGGTCATTGTTCTTCGCTCAAGGTATCCATATGGACGCGCAAGACCTGCCTTTCCGGCTCGCCGATTTCAATATTGAGCGCCCGGCTTAGCTGGGAACCTTTCAAGACGGCTTCCCAGCAGGTACGCCTGTCACAGATGTATGCGCCACGCCCGTTCAATTTGCCTCGCTTGTCAATGACAATTTCACCTTCGGGCGTGCGCACAATGCGCACCATCTCTCTCTTGGGTTTGACTTGGCGGCAGCCGATGCACGTCCGCTGTGGAATGTGTTTTTGTCTCATCAGCGATCCAGGAATTCGTCCGGATCAAACTCGTCATCTCGTTTGTGCCGGCGGCGAACGATCAATTCGCCGCTTTCATCGTCGCGGACGATTTGCCGGCGCGTCTGGCGTTTTTTGGTCTTGGTCGTTTGCAGGCTCTCCAGTTCTTCGTCGGCGACAAACACGTACTTGGGCTTGCCCGGACGTTTGCGCCCGCTCTCCTGGGCTGGCGCTGCCGCCACTTCGGCGACCTGGGCCGGAGGCGGCTCGCTGACGACTGGCGTTTCAACGATTTCCGGTTCTTCGATCTCTTCTTCGTCTTCGTCGGATGCGCCGATCCAGGCGATGCCCGCCCGTGGCGTTTTCGTCGGCACGGCCGGCTCTTCCGCTTCGAGTTCCAGCTCGCCGCTCTCGGCCTCGTCTTCCAGGACGGGTTCTTGTTCGACCAGGTCTTCCGCCGGGCCGGCCGCCTCGATTCTGGTGGGCTTTTTGCCCAACAGGATGGCCTCGGCCATCGCCAGGATATCTTGCTGCTCCTGGGCGGCGATGGTGAGCGGCGTTTGCGGTCGCAGGTTCTCGCTCTGGGCTGCGCTTTCGTTCTTGATGTCGATGCGCCAGCCGGTCAATTTGGCGGCCAGCCGTGCGTTTTGCCCTTCTTTGCCGATGGCGAGCGACAGTTGATCGTCGGGCACAACGACTGTGGCCGTCCGGGGGTTGGATCTTTCATCCAGGATGACATAGCCGACCCGCGCCGGGCTGAGCGCGTTGGCGATAAAGACCTTGGGATCGGCGCTCCATTCGACGACGTCGATTTTTTCGCCGCCCAGTTCGTTGACGATGGACTGGATGCGCATGCCGCGAATGCCCACGCACGAGCCGACCGGGTCGACGCCTTCTTGCTGGGCGGCGACGGCGACCTTGGAACGTGAGCCGGCCTCGCGTGAGATGCTCTTGATTTCGACGGTGCCGCTAAAGATTTCCGGCACTTCGAGTTCGAGCATGCGGCGCAGCATGTTGGGGTGTGTGCGCGAGACGACAATCTGCGGCCCACGGCTGGAGCGGCGCACTTCAACCACGTAAACGCGAATGCGCTGTCCTACGCGGTAGCGTTCGCGCGTGACCTGCTGGTTGCGCGGCATGATCGCCTCGGTTCGTCCCAGGTTGAGCGAGATGGCATAGGGGGTGATGCTGGCGACCACGCCGGTGATCAGTTCGTCTGCGCGGTCGGCATAGCTCGAAAACAGCGCGTCGCGCTCAGCCTCGCGGATGCGCTGCAAGATGACCTGCTTGGCCGTTTGGGCGGCAATGCGTCCGAACGACTCGGGGGTGATGTCGATATGGATGATCGTCCCCAACACCGCTTTTTTGTCATGCTTGCGTGCTTCGGCGAGGTCGATCTCAAAGCGGTCGTCCTGCACCTGTTCGACGACGATGCGTTCGGTGTAGACGACCGGCTCGCCGCTGTCCACATCGATGGTTGCTTTGATGTTTTGGTTTCCCCCATAGTTCTTTTTATAGGCCGAAACCAGCGAGGTTTCAATGGCCTCAATGATCACATCTTGAGGCAAATTTCGCTCGCTGCAAATCTGGTTGATGGCCATCACGAGTTCGCTTTTCAATTAAGCCCTCCTGGTCGTTCGTCCCTTTTTCTCAGGCTGTCGTGCGCAGAGCGCGCAGATTATCTGCTTATAACAAGAAAAGTGGGGGATGCCCACTTTTCGTCGAGTTCGCGATAGGTTCCGTTCCCGGCTCCGTCTTTGGTGAGGTGCCGCCGGAAACGATGCATATTATATATGGAGTCGTTCAGCTTGTCAAATGCGGTGTGCCGGGCAAGACTTGTATTGTGGATAACTCGCGAGGGGCATTGGCACAAAAAAAGGGCCGGTGCTTGGCGGACACCGGCCCATTGCAAAGAAAGGAGGTGGAAAAATGATCTACCGTCATTATTATAGCACGGTTGCCTGAAAAAAGGTGTAAATGATCTGTAAATTTTTTGGCTGCCTTGCCCCCGAATTAGAGACAAGGGAACCATATCTGTGCATTCTTGTGATACAACTTTTTCAGCACTTGGGGCGGCAGGCCCAACCCGCGCACCTCGCGCCCATGTACCGTTACCATGTCTTGCGATTCGTAATAGGCGCGCTCGGCCCGGTAAATCTGGCGCACCCCGTCGAGGGTCTGCCGGCGCATTTCATTGTCGAGCGACCATTTGAGGTCGCGCTGCACCAGGTCGGTGCCAAAGAGGATGCGATCCTGGTAGGCGGTGATGAATTCGCGCACCGTGTCCGCGTCTTGCAGGGCCAGGTCGTACGTCCGCGCCGAGGTATCGACGGCAAAATTGGGGTAAGCGTCGAGCCGTCGGGCGATCTCGTTGACATCGTATTCCAGGCTGCCCAAGTGTGCGCCGATCAGGCGCAGTGCCGGGTGTTTCTCCAACACCCGGTCGCGTGCGGCCACGATCGCCCCGTGCGAGGGGAATTCGGGCCGGCCGTGCATGTGCCATTCGGGATGATGGCTGTAGTAGCCGTTGTGCGAGTTCTGTGGGCCGAGCGGCTGCCAGCAGGCCAGCGGTTCACCGAGGTGGGCCAGCAGCGGCTTGCCGGCGCGGGCCAGGTATTCGTAAACAGGGTCGAATACCGGATCGTCGGCCATCAAAAAAGAGCCGTCCGCTTTGACCGCTTCCATGCCCACGTTCTTCCAGATTTTGCAGCCGACGGCAGCGTCGTCGCCATTCAAGTCCTGCTCCAGTTGGGCAATGACCCGCCCGGCCCAGTCTGGTGTGCCGTCGGGCAGGTCAAAACTGGTACACCAGGCGTAACGGTTGGGGTAAGCCTGCGCAAGCTGCCGGTAGCGCTCGGCCTGGATGCGCCACGGTTCGTCGCTGCGATGCACCACGCAAACATTGAGCATTTTGAGGTCAAGTTCGCCCATCAAGTCCAGGCAGTCGGGGTGGTCACAGACGAAATGGATGTGTGCGTCGATTGTGTACATGGACGGCTCCTTGTTCAAGAAAAGCCAGGTTTTTGACAAAAACCTGGTTTCTTGATCCATTACGGGTTACATTGCATTTAACTGCTGCAAGCGCGCCTTGAGTTTGGTCCACTGCTCGCGCAGTTCGTCGCGCTTGTCGCGTTCGCGCTGCACCACCTGATCGGGCGCTTTTTCGATGAATTTGGTATTGCGCAGGCGAATTTCCACGTCGGCAATGCGCTGGGTGAGCGTTTCCATCTCGATGGCGATGCGCTCGATTTCGGCGTCGATGTCGATCACGTCGCCGAGCGGCAGGTAGGTCTCTACCCCGCCATCGACCAGGGTCAGCGCGTGGGCGGGCCTTTGCTCCAGCCTGTCGACAATGGTCACCCGCTCCGGATCGAGGTGGGCCAGCGTGCAAAGCGTCTCCTGATATTCCGAGAAAAAGTCGGTTTTGTCGCCGGCGACCAGGGTGGCGGCAATCTTGGCGCCGGCCTGCACGTTGTATTCGGCGCGCGCGTTGCGGATGGCGCGGATGACCGCCATCAGCGATTCCATCAATCCTTCGGCTTGCTCGTCGACCCAGCCCTCGACCGGCCAGGGGGCGACGATCAGCGCCGGGCCTTCGCGCGGCAGGGACTGCCACAGCGTTTCGGTGACAAAGGGCATAAAGGGGTGCAGCAAGCGCAGCGAACGTTCCAGCACGTAAACCAGCACCTGGCGGGCCGCGTTTTGCTCACGGATGTCGTTGCCGTACAGCCGCACCTTGCACATTTCGATGTACCAGTCGCAGTATTCGTTCCACAGGAATTCCTGAATCTGCCGCGCCGCCTCGCCGAACTGAAAGGCTTCCATCAGCCGGTCGACCTGGCCCACCAGGCGGTTGCTGCGGCTGATGATCCACTTGTCCATCAAGGACTGCCCGGTCAGGTCCCAGGTGCCTTGCCCGGCCCGGATGGCCATCCCCAGGCTGTTTTGCACAAAGCGGGTGGCGTTCCAGATTTTGTTGGCAAAGTTGCGCGCCGCCTCGATGCGCGACGGGGCGAGTTTGGCATCGTTGCCCGGCGTGCTGCTGGTCACAAGCGCAAAGCGCAGCGCGTCGCAGCCGTATTCGGCGATCACGTTGAGCGGGTCGTAAGCCTCGGCGTTGGGCAGCGATTTGGAGATTTTTTGCCCCTGTTCGTTGCGCACCAACCCGTGCAGGTAGACGGCGCTGAACGGCGCCTGGCCGGTGAATTCCAGGCCAAACATGATCATGCGCGCGACCCAGAAAAAGAGAATGTCATAGCCCGTTTCCAGCACCGAGGTCGGATAATAGTATTTGAAATCGTCGGTTTCTTCCGGCCAGCCGAGCGTGCTGAACGGCCATAACCCGGAGGAAAACCAGGTGTCGAGCACATCGGGGTCTTGTTCGATCTGCGCGCCGCCGCATTGGGTGCACGCCGTTGGGTCCTCAAGCGCGGCGAACTCGCTGCCGCAGTCCCGGCAGTACCACACCGGAATGCGGTGTCCCCACCACAACTGGCGGCTGATGCACCAGTCGCGGATGTTTTCCATCCAGTTATAGTAGACCTTTTCAAACCGTTCGGGGATGATGCGGATGCGCCCGTCGCGCACGGCTTCAATCGCCGGCTCGGCCAGCGGCTTGATCTTGACGAACCACTGTGTCGATATGCGTGGCTCGACGACCGTCGCGCAGCGCTGGCAGTGCCCGACCGAGTGGGTATAGTCTTCGATTTTGACCAGTACGCCGGTGGCCTGCATGTCGGTGACGATGGCCTTGCGACAGGCCATTCGCTCTTGCCCGGCATAGGGGCCGGCGTTATCGTTCATAAGCCCTTCGGCGGTCATCACATCGATCTCGGCCAATCCATGCCGCTTGCCGATCTCATAGTCGGTGGGGTCGTGGGCTGGTGTCACCTTGACCGCGCCGGTGCCAAACTCGCGGTCCACCGCGTCGTCGGCGATGATGGGGATGCGGCGTTCCACGCCGGGCAGCACAACTTCCATGCCGATCAGGTGCTTGAACCGCTCGTCTTCGGGGTAGACGGCCACGGCGCTGTCGCCGAGCAGGGTTTCGGGACGGGTGGTGGCGACGGTGATATAGGTGGTCGCGCCCTGGCACCAACCTGGATCGGGCCAGGAGGTTTGCGGGCCTTGCCACTGCGCGTCGATGACCGGGTATTGCAAATGCCACAGGTGCGAAGCCTCGTCCTCGTGTTCGACCTCCAGGTCGGAAATTGCCGTGCCGCAGCGCGGGCACCAGTTGACCAGGTAAGTGCCGCGATAGATCAGCCCTTTTTCATACAGGTTGACAAACGCGGTGCGCACTGCGTGGCTCAGGTCGGGGTCGAGGGTAAAGCGCTCGCGTTTCCAATCGCAGCTCACGCCCAGGCGGCGGTGCTGATCGTCGATGCGCTGGTGATAGACGGCCTTCCACTCCCAGACCTTTTCGATGAACGCTTCGCGGCCCAGATCGGTGCGCGAAATGCCTTCTTGGGCCAGCTCGCGCTCAACGACGTTTTGGGTGGCGATGCCGGCGTGGTCGGCGCCGGGCACCCACAAGGTGGGATCGCCTTTCATGCGGTGGTAACGGATCATGATGTCTTCGAGTGTGGCAGTGATCGCGTGGCCGAGGTGAAGCTGTCCGGTCACATTGGGCGGCGGCATCGAGATGACAAAGGGCTTTTTCCAGGGGTTGGCTTGCGGCTCAAAGTAGCCCTTGCTCTCCCACCAGCCATAGATGCGTTCTTCGACTTTGCCCGGATCGTAATTTTTGGGCAGTTCGACTCGTTTTTCGTTCAATGTCCCCTCCTTACAAAAAACTCCCTCTCATCGACAAGGACGAGAGGGAGATCGCTCACGTGGTACCACCTTGATTCCTGGCGGCAGCAAGCCCCAGGCGCTCGAACGATGTTAACGGATCGTCTCCGGGAAGGGCTGGCGCGGTCGGCGTTCACCTTTCCGGCTCACGGGCGACGTTCGGTGTGCTCACTGCGAGGCCGGCTTGCAGCCGTGGCCGGCCCTCTCTGGCGCTGAACATGCACCTACTCTTCCCGATCTCAGCTTTTGGTTATTTGCCGGTATTATACTCGATTTGTTTCAAGTGTCAAAGCCGATGGTGGACCGGGTGTTTTTCAGGGCACAAATTTGCGGCCCTGATCGAGCATGGCCAGATAATTGTCCATCGGGATATAATTGGCGACGCTGTTGCCGGTGCCCAGGCAGTAGCCGCCGCCGGACATGTTGGCCTCTAATATTTCGCGCACGCGCCGGCGCACGGCATCTTGATCGGCGCGGCAGAGAAAATCCACGTCAATGCCGCCCAGCACGGCGATGCGGTCGCCATAGCGGCGCTTGAATTCGACCACGTTGATGATGGTGTCTTCGAACGAATGCTGCGCGTCGATGCCCACGTCGGCGATCAGGTCTTCCTGGATCGCTTCCAGGTTGCCGCACGAGTGGAGCAGGTAGGGGCGGCCGGCAGCGTGCGACATTTCGGCCATCAGTTTGTGGCCGGGCAGTACAAACACGCGCAGGTCGCGCGGGTGAATCAAGGTGCCGGAGCGAAAGCCCATATCGTCGCTGCCCCAGATGATCTTGACGCGCTCGAATTCGAGCAGTCGCCGCACGACGACGCGAAAAATGTCGATCAGCCGCTCGCTGATCGCTGCGACCAGATCGCGGTCATCATAGAGGGCATAGCAGAGCATTTCATAGCCCATCAGCCAGTTCAGGTATTCGGCAAAATGGGCAAACCCGCCGCTGCCGATGATGCACATGTCGTCGGGCAAGTTTTTCTCATACCATTCCAGCATCGCGGTGCTGGCCTGTTCAGGGTCGGGCCAGGGATAGGCTTCGAACTCTGCCCAGGTGGTGATCGGCCCTTTGCTTTCGTCGATATAGCTGCGCCCGCCGGTGCGCTCCAGTTCGGCGGTGTCCTCGGCGATTATGCGCTTGAGCGGCCAGTCCATCCCTTCGAGGCCGCAGCGCACGTAATCGTAGCCCAGAAAGCGCTGGATGCGGATTTGAGCCTGGGCTGCGAAAAAGGGAGCGCCCTCGTCGAGGCCATCGAGCAAATCAAAGGCCCGGCAGATGGCGTGCTGCATTTCGACGTCGAGAAACAGCTCGATGTGATGGACGCGCTTTGGTGTGCCCTCGCGCCGGATGCAGCGCAGCAGGGCTTCCCAATCTGGCTTGATGGCGGTGGAAAACAGCCCGTTCATCGTGTACTCCTCGTGCGATTACAGATCGAAAACGGTTACGGCGCCAGGCCGGTATCTGAGCCGGATTTGGGTGCGATGGCGGCGATGATCCCGCTTGTACCCAGCCACTGGCGCATATCGGGGTCATCGGCAATGTCGTCAGTCAGGTGCTGCATGTGCGATTGGTAAGCGACAATGTTGCCCTGGGCGTCAAAATCCAGGTCCAACCGGCCGATGTATTCACCCCGGCTGCCTGCTGAAGTGAGCAGATAGGTGTTGGTCTTGACTGGTTCGTTGTAGACCTGCTTGTCCTGGCCGGAAATGACCACGTCGATGTTGTCCACCACCAGACCCAGGTTCATGTCAAACTGCGCGCCCAGGTGCGAAAGCACAATAATGATGTCAGCCTCGTCGCCGAGCAGGTCAACGAGGTCGACCAGGCTTTGCACCGGTTCCATCAAGATCAAATTGCCTTGCGTCACCTCGCGAGCGATGGCAGTGTCGGTCAGGCCAATGATGGCGATGTTGTGCCCGTGCATGCGCACCATCAAATAGTCGCGGTCGAAAAAGCTTTGCGTTTGCGGATCGAGGGCGTTGGCCGAGAGAACGGCAAAGTTGGCGACCTGGATCTGCTCGCGCAGCACATCAAGGCCCATTCGAAAGTCCAGACCGCCCAGGGCGATGGCATCGTAGCCCATCCGGTTAAAAGCTTCGACCAACAGCTTGCCCTGCTCCAGATCGCCGACGCGCTGCAAGGTGAGCAGGCTGTCGCCCGAATCGACGACTAGCACGTTTTCTCTCTGCTCGCGGACGGATTTGATATAGGCGGCGCGCTTGGCCAGGCCGCCGGCGCGCGGATCGCAGGCGCAAGGCTCGGTGTAGCCCCAACCATCGTTGGTGTAGAGCAGCGTCAGCGAAAACGGCTGCGGCGTCAAAACGGGTGTGGGCGACGGCGTAGGTTCGGGTGTTGCCGTCGGGGCGGGTGTCGAACACGCCGCTACCGCAATCAAGCCCAGGGCCAGCAGCCCCAGGCATAAAATCATTCTCCTCTTGTTCATAACACCTTCCTCAATTCGAGATTTGGGCCGATCTGGCGATATTTTATCCCAATCCATAACACAAAGCAAGCCAAGTCGAAAAAGACCTGGCTTGCTGGTGTGGTTTTGGTGGTGAGCGGTGGTTATTCTTGCTTGGCGCCGCAGTTGCCGCAGAACCTGGTCCCCGCGGCGACTTCTTGACCGCAGCCCGTGCAAAAGCGCTTTCCGGTGGCCTCGGGCATTTTAGCGCCGCAGTTGCCGCAGAACTTGAGTCCGGCCTGGTTCTGGTGTCCGCACGAAGGGCAGGCAACGGTCGCTGCTGCGGCTGCTGCGGCGGCGGGGGCGGCGGCGGCCGGCTGCTGCGGCTGCATGCCGGTCTGGAAAGCCTGGGCCATCATCTGGCCCATGCCCAACCCGGCGCCCATGCCAACACCGGCGCCGGCGAGGTTGCCGCCGGGGGCATTGGCCGCGTCGCGCATCGCGTCGGCGGCCTGGAGCTGCATATAGGTCTGCATGTCGATCAGTCCCATATCGCGCAGCTCTTGCGCGCTCTTGGCCGACGGGGTAATTTCGGCCACTTTGAAATCGACCAGGACGAGGCCCAATGCACCGAAATCGTCCTGTGTTTTGGAGAGCATCATTTCGCTGATGTCGGCGGTGAGGGCCTGGATTTCAAAGGCTGATTTCTTGAGCGTGCCGACCATATCACGGAACTGGGTCAGCACGGCCGAGCGCAGCCAGTCCTGGATATCGGATTTGGAATAGCTGCCGCGCCGCCCGACAACCTCTTCGACAAAGAATTTCGAGTTTGAAACCTTCATTTTAAAGGTGCCGTAGGCCTTGAGCAGCGATGCGCCCAGGCCGATGCCGGGATGCATGACCGGGATCGGGTTGGGTGTGCCCCAGCCCATGTCGGGAAAGACGCGGGTGTTGACAAAATAAACCTCGGCCGTAAAGGGCGTGCGGTTGCCAAACGCCTTGCCGATCAGGTCGGCCAGCAAGGGAATGTTGGCTGTGGTGATGGTGTGCGTGCCGGGGCCAAAGGTGTCGAGCGCCTTGCCGCTGCGGACAAAGACGGCCTCCTGGCCGGGGCCGACGATCAACTGCGAGCCGATACGAAAGTCGCCCGAGGTGTGTTCCGGGAAGCGTCGGACGAGTTCATCGGCGGCCATGTTGGTGATTTCAATCACATCAAAAATACGTGCCATTTTTGTTCTCCTTTTACAGCTTGTCGGGCCGGTTTAGGCCATGCCCGTGATCACGTCTTTGCGCTTGTTGTACAAGTCTTGAAGTTGGGTGACGGTAGTCGTCAATTCGCGGATCGCGCCACCGGGCGCTTCACCGTTGTCGACGGCAGACTGCAACGAATCGATGGCGGCTACGATACCGTCGGCTTGTTCCAGGATGCCGTTGTCGAATTCATAGAGCGCGTCCAACTGCTCTTCCTTGACGCGCACCGCATCAAACAGCCCGGCATAGCCATAGGCGGCCGTGTGGATGGTGTCGGCCAGAGTTTGCAAACGGCGGCGCGCCGTGCCGATCTTTTCCACAAATTCGATAAATTCGACGCCGAGCTGGCCCTGAATGTCTTCAATGCGACGGCGCTGTTCGGTCAACACGCCATAGATGTGATCGCGCAACAGTTTGTCCGCATCGCGGCGCATCTCTTTCTCGCGATAGCCCCCGTAGCCGGGGATTTTGTTGAGAATCTTTTCCAGCCCGCTCTGCGCGTCAGATACGACATCTCTCATATCCATAGGTTGTTTCCTCCTTGTTCACACTGGATGCCGATAAAACACTTGTTTGATGGCATATTGCTATTATAAACGATTTCAAGGCCAAATGCAAAGGAACTTGACCGATTTCGCACCCTGCAGCCGGGTGCGCCTGTAAAATCCTTGCGCGGTGACGAGTGATTTTGCGCGGGGAAGCAACATTCAAGATTGACCCCAATGAGCTGGTGCGACGCTTTTTATATTACTTGAGGCAGCCAGTGCGCACACGACATATTGCAGACCACAAACCGACCGGATACTGACGAGGCCAGGCCAAGTGTGCGTTTACAACACAATGCCCTGGAGGAAACTCTCCAGGGCATTGTATGTTGTCACCGTGGCCGGTTGAGCCATCGGTAGGCCAAAAAGCCGGATATCGCACCGACGATGAGGTTTTGCGCCGGCCAAACCACGCACCACAAACCCAGGGTCATGATAGCCAGGGTGATGCCCAGCGCCCAATCGAACAACCAGTAAACGACCATAAATGCCAGGCCCCAGCCAACCTGACCGGCGTACACCCAGCCAATGCCGGGGAATCCGAAAAAGCCGCCGATGACTTCTAGTACGAGTGCAATAAATGGATCTTTGCGAGACATGGTCTCCCCTTTCGTCCGGCACTGCAAGCGCCGAGATTTTCATTCTGATGTTTCAGATTCTAGATTGTGAGTGCCAACATCTTGCCTTTTATACGCAAAAGCATGCCGGCGGGTTGCATTGACGCCAGGGCGATGGTGCAGTGGGTGCTGGCGCAAATTGGTTTTGCAAAAATTGACCGAGATATGTTATAATGAACAAGAGTTCGTTCACAATCTGCTCAATAGTTGGTTATTTTTATCACTTTTTGTAAATTGGCAATAAATGGTATCCTGTACGTGGGCATTGGTCGCTGTAGGGGTGTTGAGGCGAGGAGTATTCGATGGTATCTGGGGTAACAAGACGGGGAACGGCACATCTGGTCGATATGGGCGCCGAAGTCACCCTGGTTCCCGGCACGATTTTGCAAGATCGCTATGAAATTATCGATACGGCCGGAAGCGGCGGCATGGCGATCGTCTACAAGGCGCGGGACCTTCGTTTTGAAAAGGCATCCAGAATTTGCGCGGTCAAGGAAATGTTTAACACGGTAGCCGATGCACGCCTGCGCGATCTGTACCGGCAGCAGTTTGACCGTGAGGCCAATGTGCTGGCTTCGCTCAATCACCCCGCGGTGCTCAAAGTGTTCGACTATTTCAGCGAGGGCGAGCGCGTTTACCTGGTGACCGATTTTGTCGAGGGTAAAAACCTGGAGCAAATCATCACCAATAGCGATGGGCCTATCGAGCAAGAAAAGGTCATCGATTGGGCCATTCAGGTTTGCGATGTGTTGAGTTATTTGCACAATCACAAGCCCGATCCGGTGATCTTTCGCGATCTCAAGCCTTCCAACGTGATGCTCAACGAATTTGGCCGGGTAGTCATGATCGATTTCGGCATCGCCAAGGTGTTCCAGGGGGAGCAGCGCGGCACGATGATCGGGACCGAGGGATATACGCCGCCCGAACAATACCGTGGCGCGGCAGAGCCTCGCGGCGACTTGTATGCGCTCGGCGCGACAATGCACCATTTGTTGACCAAGCACAACCCTCAAGAAGAACCGCCGTTTACCTTTCACGAGCGCCCCATCCGGCAGTTGAATCCCCAGGTTTCTGAGGGCCTTGAAGCCGTTGTAATGCGCTCTCTCGAATACGAGATCGACAAGCGGTTTGCTTCGGCCGAAGAACTCAAGCAGGCTTTGCTCTTGTTGAGCCGACCGGTGGCGGTCGTCTCGGCGCCGGGCGGCGTTCCGGCGCGGATGCCGGTGGGCGGCACGCCTTCGACGGTGGCATTTGCCACTTCGACGCTTTCTTTTTCCGAAACGGGCAACGTTTTGCCAATCTGGGAATTTGCCTGCGAAGACGAAATCACTTCTTCGCCTCAGGTTTCGGATGGGGTGCTGTACATTGGCTCTTATGATCACAACCTGTATGCCATCAATGCCCAGGAAGGCACTTTTTTGTGGAAGTATCCTTCCGAAGAGGGTATTGCCTCGTCGCCGTGCGTGTGGGAGCACCTGGTTTTCTTTGGCTCTGAAGACCGGATGGTCTATGCCCTGGCCAAAGATGCCGGCCGGATTATGTGGACCAGCCCCACCCGTGACCGGATTCGTTCTTCGCCGCGCGTGGCCATGTCGCACGTTTTCGTCGGCTCTGACGATCATTGCCTGTATAACCTCGATGCGCGCAATGGCCGCCAGGTATGGCGATTTGAGGTTGAGGATCACATTCGTTCTTCACCGTGCATATACGAAGGCATTGTTTACTTTGGCTCCGACGATTCAAATGTTTACGCGGTAGACATCCAGACAGGGCGGCTCAAGTGGAAGTGTTCCGTCAACCGGCCCGTGCTGTCGTCGCCGGCCGCGCACGAGGGAATGATCTTTGTGGGATCGATGGACTGGAACCTGTATGCCATCGACGCGCAGGCGGGATGGGTGGTCTGGAAGGCGCGTACCAAGGGCCGCATCATCTCTTCACCGGCAGTTTCCGAGCCGCTGGGACTGGTTTACATTGGGTCTCAAGACGGCAACGTTTACGCCTATGACTATAGCAAAGGCCGCGAGGTGTGGCGCGCCGAAACCGGCGGGCCGATTGGTTCGTCGCCGGCGGTGACTTTGGAGGCGGTCTATATCGGGTCGGCCGACAAGCATCTGTACAGTTTTGATGCGCGGACCGGCGATTTGCGTTGGAAGTTCGCCGCCGACAGCGGTATTGTCTCTACGCCAGCGGCGACAAACGATATGATTTATGCCGCGTCGCGGAGCGGCCGTGTTTACGCTTTCTTGCCTTGAGGTATTCCGGCTCATTTTTCGTCGCCCTTGATTCGACCTGTGATCCGAAAGATGCAAATGTTGAAAAAAATTTTTGGCAAAAAACAACCTGCTCTGCCCCTGGTCCCCATTTCCGAGGAAAAGGAAAACCTGTCGATTGTGGTTGGCGCTGCAACCGATAAAGGATTGGTGAGCGATATCAACCAGGATTCGTTGTTTACGCTCAGCGCGCTTTTGTCTCAGGGTGAAGACCTGCTGCCCATCGGCTTGTACATCATTGCCGATGGGATGGGCGGTCAAATGAATGGTGATGAGATCAGTTCTCTGGCGATGCGCATCGTCGCGAACTGGATTTTGCGCGAGATTTATGAACCTTTCTTGACCCACTCGGGCACAAGCCAGTTGCGCCCGATCAATGAGGTGTTGACCGAGGCAATCGTCACGGCCAACAGCAAGGTGCAGGAAAAGTTTTCCAAGGGGGGAACGACGCTGACCTGCGCTTTTTTGTTGGGCACCAATGCGTTCATCGCCCACGTGGGAGACAGCCGGGCCTATCTGCTCACGCGCAACAGCATCCGCCAACTGACCAAAGATCATTCGCTGGTCAACCGGCTGATCGAGCTGGGGCAGTTGACGCCGGAAGAGGCCAAGACGCACCCGCAGCGAAACGTGCTTTACCGGGCCGTCGGGCGCGCGGGCAACCTGGAGGTCGATACATACCTCCAGTCGATGCCCGTTCATGGCTCTCTACTCTTGTGCTGCGATGGTCTCTGGAGCATGGTTCCCGAAGGGGAAATTCTTGCGATTGTCAATGCCGAAAATTCGCCCCAGGCCGCATGTCGACGGTTGATCGCACGCGCGAACGAGTATGGGGGTGAGGACAATATCACAGCCGTGCTGATTCAAGTCAAAGGTTAGCGCGATAACAGGACTTGTGCCTTCGCGACGGGCGCTGAAGCGCTTTTGGGGGTTTACTAGACGACCGAGTTTGATGAGAGAGAACCGGCAATGGACGTCCATCAAGATTATTATGCAGAGCTGAATCTCGATCCTGCGGCGACGATACAGGAAATCAGGCAGGCCTATCGCGATTTGGCGCGCCAGTTTCATCCGGACATCAGCACCGCCCCCGATGCCGGTGAGCGGTTCCTGCGCATTCAGCAAGCCTATGAGATACTCGGTGACGAGGAAAAGCGCGCTGCTTATGACCGGCAGCGAAAGAAAGAAGGGCTTGGCCAGCCGCCAGCCCTGGTTGCCAAGTACACATTGAGCCAGCAGGTAATTTCGCCGCTTTCCGAAGAGCAGGTCATTTACCTGCTGCTCGAAGTCTACCCACGCGCCGACCTCGAAATCAAACGGCTACCCTTGAACCTGAGCCTGGCCATTGACCGCAGCACGTCGATGCAGGGCGTGCGGCTGCAACGGGTCAAGGATGCGACCAATTTCATCATCGATTTTTTGGACGATGCCGATGTTTTTTCGCTGGTCACGTTCAGCGACCGCGCCGAAATCGTGCTGCCGGGGCAGTCGAGCATCAACAAGCCGTATGCCAAATCGCGGGTCAGCACCATCCGCAGCTCTGGCGGCACCGAAATTTTGCAGGGAATGCTTGCCGCGCTGGGCGAGATCGATCGCTGGTGCTCGCCGGACATGGTCAATCACCTGATTTTGCTGACCGACGGGCAAACCTATGGCGACGAGGCGCAGTGCATCGAAGAAGCCAGGGCCGCCGGCATGCGCAGGATCGGCATCAGCACCATGGGCATCGGCCAGGATTGGAACGACAAGCTGCTGGACGAGATTGCCCACCAGAGCAGCGGCACGTCCATGTATATCGATTCGGCCTCCAAGGTGCCTACCTTTTTCCGCGAATGCATTCACAGCCTTTCGGCCGTCGTTGCCCGCGACCTGAAATTTACTTTGCGATTGTCCGAACGGGTCCGCCTGTCCGAGGCCTTTCGCGTGTCGCCTTATCTGGAGCGGCTCAAGAGCGACGACGCAACAATCAAGTCGGGCCAGTTGGGCACCGATCAGCCGTGCGTCCTACTGATCTCTCTGCTCGTCGATGCACAAGGGTTAGGCACGATGCCATTGGTGCAAATCGACGTGACTGCCGATATCCCCTCGCTGCGGCGGCAGGACAAGAGCCGGATGAACATCAGCGTCAATGTCTCCGATCAGCCGGGGGCCAGGCCGCAGTCACCGGCCAGCATTGTCAGCGTGTTGAGCAAGCTGGCCATTTTCAAGATGCAAGAAAAAACCATGTACGAACTGGAGCAAGGCCAAGTCGATCGGGCCAGCCAGCGATTGGAAACGATGGCCACACGGCTGCTCAACCTGGGCGAGAATGAACTGGCCAAAGCCGCGTTGCTCGAAGCCGGCCGGCTTGCCCGCACCGGACACCTTTCACCGGAAGGGCGCAAACGCATTCGTTATGGAACACGCAGCCTGTCAACTCTGCCCAAGGAGGTAGGATATGATTAAGTGTCCGTCCTGTGGAAAAGGCCATCCAGAAAATACCCTGTTTTGCGACGAGTGCGGCGTCTATATGCTTGCCGAAGGGCAGAAAAGAACCAGTTCGCTGGATGTTGAAGATGTGGCCTGGATGGAAACAAATATGGAGACCGACGGCTCGGCGCAGTCGGCCAATATCCGTCCGGTGATGCTGCGGGCCATCATCCTGGACACCGGACGGCAGATCGAATTGAACGTAGACAAGGAACTGAACATCGGCCGCCTGGATGCGACCAGCGCAACCTTTCCAGAGCTTGACCTGACCGCCGATCAAGGACTTGAAAAAGGTGTCTCGCGCCGCCACGCCAAGATTTCGCGCAAGGGTTCGGGCCTGTTCATCGAGGATTTGGGCAGCGTCAACGGAACCTATCTCAATGGCCGCCGGCTGACGCCCTATTTGCCCCACGCGCTAAACGACAACGACGAAATTCGCCTCAGCAAGCTGGTCATGCGCATCCGGTTGGGTTGATCAAATGTAAAGGAGCACGTCGATGCCGGTAACCGTTCTCGTTCACGTCAGCAACGAAGACCCCTTTATGGCTGAAGTGGACAAATTGCCCGAAATGACCGATCAGGCGGTCACTTTTACCAACCCGCGCAAGCGCGATGGCAAGCCGCTGCACTATGTCACCGACGAAGCCATCTCGGTCATTTTTCCCTGGCACCGGATCAGTTTCATCGAAGTGATGCCCACCGAAGAAGACCGCGGCGAGATGGACCTGTTCTTCCGCACCTGATCGAGGCTAATCGAAGCAATGGACACGGCTGAAAAAAAACTCATTCTGGCCGTCGATGATGAACCCAGAATGACCCGTTTCATTCGAATGAACCTGGAACTGGAAGGCTATCGCGTCAGCGAAGCGACCAACGGGTTTGATGCACTGGACAAGGTGCGCGACGAACTACCCGATCTGGTCTTGCTCGATGTGATGATGCCGGATATGGACGGCTTTGAGACGCTCCAGCACATCCGCGAGACTTCGAGTGTGCCGGTGATCATCCTGACCGCCAAAAGCGAAGAAGAAGACCTCGTCCACGGCCTGGAACTGGGCGCCGACGATTACGTGACCAAGCCCTTTTCGGCGCGCGAGCTGTCGGTGCGGATCAAGGCCCTGCTTCGCCGCAGCGAGATGCCGCCGGTGATGGAGAAAAAGGTCATTCAGGTCGACGAGCGCCTGGCGATTGATTTTCAGCGCCACGAGGTCATCATCGACGACGAGCACATCGGACTCCGGCCGACCGAATATCGCCTGCTGTATCACCTGGTCAACAATGCCGGCTGGGTGATCAACCACGAAACACTGCTTTCCAAAGTCTGGGGCTATGAATACCGCGATGAACTTCAATATCTGAGATTATACATCAGATATCTCCGTGAAAAGATCGAAGTCGATCCGGCCAACCCGCAATACATCCTCACCGAGCGCGGTCTCGGCTACCAGTTTGTCGATTTCCGGCAGCGCAACAAGCGCGGCTGAATTGCTGCTCTAGATTCGCCGGAATCCAGTTCGAAAAAACAGTGGCGATCTTGCGCGGAGAGCACCGGCGTAGTCCGGTGTTCTCCGCATTTGTGTGCCAGGGAGGATTTTGTCTTGATCGTTGAAACCCGCCCGCCGGCCCCGGCCTGGGATGCTTTTGTGGGCCAACACCCTGACGGGCACGTGCTACAAACCTCGGCCTGGGGGGCGCATCAGGCCGAATTTGGCTGGCGCGTCGAGCGCGTGGCCCTGATCCAAGATGGAGCCATTGTCGCCGGGGCGCAGGTGCTGTTCAGACGGCTGCCGCTCGGCCTGACCCGCGCCTACGCGCCCATGGGGCCGCTGGTCGATACGGACGACGAAACCCAGTGCCGGCAGTTGGTCGATGCGCTGCACGCGCTGTGCCGCGCCCGGCGGGCGATCTCGCTCAAGCTGGAGCCGGATTGGTTCGCCGTCGAGCGAACAGCCCAATTTGCCCGCCGGGGATTCAAGCTCAACCAGGAAACCGTCCAACCGCCGCGCACCATCCTGATCGATCTGAATGGCAGCCCGGACGACATTTTGGCGCGCATGAAGAGCAAGGCGCGCTACAACATCCGCCTGGCCGAACGCAAGGGCGTGCAGGTGCGCACAGGCACACGCGAGGATATGGCCGCCTACAACCACCTGCGCGCCGTCACCGGCGCGCGCGACCAGTTCGAGATCCATTCCGCGGCCTATTACGACCGCGCCTACGATCTGCTCGTCCCGCCGGGGCTGGCCCGGCTGTTCGTCGCTACCTATGAGGAGGAGCCGCTGGCGGCGATCATGGCCATGGCTTGCGCGGGCAAGGCCTGGTATATGTACGGTGCATCCGGCAACGCGCACCGCGACAAGATGCCCAACTATGCGCTGCAATGGGCGGCGATCTGCTGGGCCAGCGAATGCGGCTGCACGGTCTACGATCTGTGGGGTGTGCCCGACGAAGACGAAGCGACGCTGGAGGCCCGGTTTTCCGAGCGAGACGATGGGCTGTGGGGCGTGTATCGCTTCAAGCGGGGCTTTGGCGGGCGGGTCGCGCGACACGTCGGTGCGCTGGACTATATTTACATCAAGCCGCTGCACCATCTCTACCGGCTGGCGCTACAGGTGAAATATCGATGAGCAGCTATCGATTGATGACCGATCCAACAACCTGGAACGAAGCCTTGCTGGCCCTGCCCCGGCCGCACGTCTTGCAGACCTGGGAATGGGGCGAGGTCAAGCGGCGGCACGGCTGGACGCCGGCGCGCCTGCTGTGGGAGCGAGATGGGCGGCCGCTTGCCGCGGCGCAGGTGCTGCGCCGGCCGCTGACGCACACACCCTGGGGGGTGATGTACGCGCCCAAAGGTCCGGCCCTCGACGATGACACGGCGGAAACACGCGAGCTGGTGCTCGACGACCTGGAGCAATTTGCCCGCCGAGAGCGGGGCATTTTGCTCAAGATCGACCCGGACAGCAACTCGGACGGCCTGCTATCCGACCTCGTTCGCCGGCGATGGCGCTATTCGGCGCAGCAGATTCAGTTTCGCAATACGGCGCTGCTCGATCTCACACCGAGCGAGGACGACCTGCTGGCGCAGATGAAAAGCAAAACGCGCTACAACGTCCGGCTGGCCGAGCGGCGCGGTGTGCAGGCTAGAGCGGGCACGACCGACGACATTGACCTGTTTTACCGGATGTATGCCGAAACCGGCCAGCGCGATGGCTTTCTGATCCGCCCGCTTGAGTATTACGACGATGCCTGGCGTACTTTTATGAGCACTGACCTGGCGCACATGCTCCTGGCTGAAGTCGAAGGGGAAGCGATCGCCGGGGTGATTCTTTTTTGCTTTGGCGCGACGGCCTGGTATATGTACGGTGCATCGCGAGACGCGCATCGTAGCTTGATGCCGAACTATTTGCTGCAATGGGCGGCGATGCGCTGGGCCAGGGCCAGGGGCTGTTCGCGCTATGACATGTGGGGCGCGCCGGATGTGCTCGATCCCGATGATGGGCTGTGGGGGGTGTGGCGGTTCAAAGAAGGGTTGGGCGCGCAGTTTACGCCGCACATCGGCGCGTATGATTTTGCCCCCTCACCCTTGCTCTATTGGGCCTATACCGTCGCCGCGCCGCGCTACATCGGCTTGCTGCGCCGCCGGCACGCCGCCCGATCCTCACTTCAATCTCCGGCGATGTAAATCCCCATCAAGCTCTGCCTTGCAAAGCCTTCGCGGTGTCGACAGCCATCTGGATTCTGACCATGAGTGTCTGGGCAAGCCCGTCTATTTCGCCGATACGCTCCTTTTGTTGTTCATTGAGTGGAGCGTATATCTTGTCCAGCAAAATTTTTGAAAGGCCGTGTATTGCAGAAAGAAAAGACCTGCTTTCGTGGGCGAGATAGGCTGGATACTCGAGCAGACGCGAGCATCTGTCATCCAGTTCTGCTTGCTCGAATTGGACATCCTTCTGTGCATGCTCTGTGGCGAATATCTGGTCATAGTTACTGGCAATTGACGCCAACTTTTGGGCACAGCTGCCCATGCGATCCAGTACATCTTGTTGCTCCTGGTCGAGCGGCCCCAGTGCGCATGCGAGTAAAACATCCAGGTATTCGACGGTGAGATTGGAAAAAGCCCCAATATCCTGAGACAATCGACGCATTGTCTCGAACAACTCACTGTGCTGCTTTGGAAAATGCATGTCCGTTTCTCCCGTCCACGTGCGATGGCGTTTGGGCCTCCGACTGCGCAACCTGGTAATTTTAGCGCGTTGCCGTATCGGTGTGTCGGCAGGCCTCGACAAAAGCCCGGAACAAGCCGAGCATCTGCTCGCTGCTGGGGGCGAGATTTTCGGGATGCCACTGCACGCCGACAAGAAACGGCGCGGTGGGATGCTCGATCCCTTCGATCACCCCGTCGGGGGCATAGGCGGTGACAATCAATCCTGGCGCGACCTGCTTGATCGATTGGTGGTGGCGGCTGTTGGTGACACATTCAGCGGCGCCGAGCGCGCCGTGCAGCCGGGTGCCGGCCTCGATACGAACCGGGTGAGCCGCCGGTTGATCCGAGCAGGCGTGGAGCAACGCGCCATCGATCTGAGAAGAGATATCCTGGTAGAGCGTGCCGCCGGCGGCGACATTGAGCAACTGGATGCCCCGGCAAATGGCCAGTGTGGGGATGCCGTCGGCCAGGGCCCATTGCGCCAGGGGCAGCTCGGCCTCGTCCAGCACATTGTTGACGTGGCCCAATTGTGGGTGCGGCGTTTCGCCGTAAAAGGCCGGGGCCACGTCAGCGCCGCCCGGAAACAGGATGCCGTCGAGGCAAGCATAGATCGAACGCCAGGCGGCCTCGCCCGGAGCCAGCGGGATCAAGATCGGCGCACCGCCGGCCAGCACAATCGAACGGCTATAGTCGCCGTATTGGCCGTCGATGTACCCGGCGCTGCCGTCACGTTGAATCCGGTGGGCGACAATGCCGATCACCGGTGGTTGGTTGAACGTAGATTGCTCGTTATGCATACGCGTTATCTCCTGAGCCATTCATCGGGGCGATTGTGTTTGAAAAGAAAAAGCGCAGGACAATGCCTACGCTCTTGTTTGAATCGGGTTCGCTTGGGCGCTAAAAGAAGCGCTTTTCGCGCAGCCTGGCCGCCTTGCCCCGGCGGTCGCGCAAGTAATAGAGCTTGGCGCGGCGCACGTGCGCGTGGCGCATCACCTCGATCTTGTCGATGCGGGGCGAGTGGATCAAAAATGTGCGCTCGACGCCGATGCCATTTGCAGCGATGCGGCGCACGGTAAAACTGGCATTGATCCCGCCCTGACGGATGCGGATCACGGTGCCCTGGAATACCTGGACGCGTTCCCGGTTACCTTCGACAATGCGAATGTGCACGCGCACGTTGTCCCCCGAATTGAGTTGCGGAACCTCTTCGGCGGGCTTGCCATATTCATATTGCAAAGACTTGATGAGTTCAGACATATCAATGACCATCCTTCCGATTCTAAATCATTACTGGACTCGGACGAATCTATCCGGTAGTGGAGTCAAGGCTTTAGCCGGATTTTAACCACTCGAACTCTCGAGTTCGAAATGTAGACCGGCTGAAGCCTCAACTCCCGAAAACGTCAGAGTCCAGAGCATTATACAGCACAATACCGGGAGAATGCGTCCCGGTATTCAGAGACGCGATTATAACACAGCTTGCCAGATCGTGCAAATCCAGGCGCATCGAATATCAAAATCGTTGCTTTTTTGCCTCAAATGTGATACCATAGCGGCGAGTTGCCTGTTTTGAACATCTGCATGCCAAGTTGGAGGCGTCTTGTCAGAACCGACCTGGTTTCCTTTAGGCCCGCTCGATACTGCCATCGCCTGTTCGACGGATAAGGGTCTGGTCGTCTTGAACCGGGACGGCCAACCGATCTATACGAACCCGGCGTTTGAAGCCATGCTCGGTTTAAATACCGACGAACTGCGGGCGCGCCTGCTGTCCACCTCTCAAGAGGCTGCCGCTGGCGGCGCCCCGGCGATAGGCCGCCTGAAACAGGTCTTTGACTCGGTAATGGCCGGCATTCGGCTGGAGGAGACCCGGATTGAACTGGCCTGCGACGACCGCACCGTCCAGGTGGATGTGGCTTTAACCCCGATTCACGATCAAAGCGGGCGGCTTGACGGATACCTGGTGTGGTTTCGAGACATCACCGATCAGACCCAGATCGAGCGCGATTTGCAAGTCTCACAAGATCGGGTACACATGCTGGTACAGGCCATCGAGCACAGCGGCGACGGCATCGGCATTCTGGATGAACGCGGCGCGTTTATTTTCGCCAACCTGGCCCTCAAGACCCTGTCCGGCTACAGCCTGCAAGAACTCAAGCAAGACGCCAGCATCCTCTGGCACGACCCCGACGAATTTACCCTCACCGCCATGCCCGCAGTCAGGCGCGGCCAGACCTGGCGGGGCACATTGACCGCACGCCATAAAAGCGGGCATACTTTTCCTTGCGCACTGACTGTGTCGCCGATCCTGGACGAACAGAGCCACATCATCGGCGTTATCTGCACCTGCCGCGACATCACCGAGCAAAAAGCGTTCGAGTCGCAAATCCGCTACCAGGCCTCGCTGCTCAACCAGGTGTCCGATGCAGTGATTAGCTGCACGCTCGACGGGCGGATTGCCTTTTGGAACCAGGGCGCAGAGATGATCTGGGGTTGGAGCATGAGCGACGTTTTTGCCAAACATCTGCGCATGCTGTTTGCGCCCTCGGTGCATGCCGACCTGGATCGCGAGATCGTGCGCCTCCGCGAACGTCGTTCGATGGACCTGGAAATGCCCGCCCTCACTCAGGATCGACGCGAGATCGTCGTTCACAGCAGCATCAGCGTGGTCACAGACAGTTGGGGCGAGCCGATTGGCTTTGTGAGCATCTGCGCCGACGTCACCGCACAGCGCGAGATCGAGCGCCAGCGCGCCTACCAGGTTTCGGTGCTTCAGGGGGTGATCGAAAACGCGCCCATCGGCATCGTCGTACTTGACCAGCACGGGCTGATTTTGGCGATCAACCAGGCCCAGTTGGACATTTTGGACATCGACGACCGCTCCGACGCACTGGTCGGGCACAAAATGCCGGAGGCCATCCTGCATGCCTCCCAACTGACCGCGCACATTCGCGACTTGCTGCACGGCCAGGCGTTCGCGGTCGATGATCTCAAGCTGGCTGCCAGGCCGGACCGCGAAACCTATGTCAACGTGCGCGGCGTCCCCTTGATGATCGACCAACTGCCGCACCGCCTGCTGCTGGTTCAGGATGTCACCGAGCGGCACCATTATGAAGCGCGCCTTTCCGAAGAACTGGCCTATCACGAGATATCCGGCGCAATTTCGACGCTGGCCCTGCAAGCCGACGACCTGGATTCGTTCATCGACCAGGCGTTGGCGGTCATCGGCAAGCGCCTGGAGGCCAGCCGCACCTATTTATTCATCGACGAGCCAGCGACCAGAACGATGCTAAACACACACGAATGGTGTGCAGCGGGCATCGCGCCCTTTGTCGGCTTTAGAGAATCGTATGACAACCTGATCTACTGGTACACGACGATGCTGGACAACCGGCCGGTGATGTTTAACGACGTGGATCGAGAAGCCCCCCCGCGCGAACGCCAGGTACTCCAGGCGCAAGGGATCAAATCCTTGCTGGCCGCACCGATCTGGGTGCAGGGACGCCTGTATGGCTTTATCGGCGTCGACGAGTGCCTGCGCATACGCCGGTGGTCGGAGCGCCAGGTCGATTTGTTTGCCAACCTGGCCCGGTTGATGGCAATGCAGATCGAGCGATTTGCGGCCTATGAAGCGACCGCGCGCGAGGCCAGCAAGCTGCGGGCGATGATTTCGGACATGCAGGAAGGCGTCGTCTTTGTCGATGCCAGCGATTGTGTGGTCGAGCTGAACGACTTTTTCGCCCGGATGATCGACGCGACAGGCAAACAGCTTTTGGGGCAGTCGCTATGGGACATGCCGATCCCGGAAATTCGCGACCGACTGCGCGCACTGGTTCAGACCATGAAGGACGAAATCGGCCACCCCGCCGAATCGATCAGCCTGTCAATGCGCGGGATGGACCTGATCTTGCGCGTGCAGCCGATTTACGGTCACGATGGATACGAGGGCGTGCTGTTCAACTTTATCGACGTGACCGAACTGGCCCGCGCCAAACGCCAGGCCGAGGTCGCCAGCAAGGCCAAGAGCGAATTCCTGGCCAACATGAGCCACGAAATTCGCACGCCCATGAATGGCATCATCGGCATGACCCAGTTGGCGCTCGATACGGCGCTCACCCCCCAGCAGCGCGATTATCTGACCTCCGTGCAGGGCGCTGCCGAGTCGCTGCTCTCAATCATCAACGAAGTGCTCGACCTGTCCAAGATCGAAGCCGGCCAGCTCGAACTGGAACAGATCGACCTGGATTTGCACGAGGTGTTTGAGGATTTAACCCACGCGGTAGCTTTTCGGGCCGCGCAAAAGGGGCTGGAACTGGTCTTTGACCTGCCGATGGATACGCCGGCCAGCTTGCGCGGCGACCCAGTGCGCCTGCAACAGGTGCTGGTCAACCTGGTCGGCAACGCCATCAAGTTTACCGAAAAAGGCCGGGTGATGGTCAGCGTGAGCACGCTCGCTCAAAATGCCGACACGGCGCGTCTCCAGTTTGCGGTGAGCGACACGGGCATCGGCATCTCGCCCGACAAGCACGAGCTGATTTTCGACAGCTTTTCCCAGGCCGATGGGTCGGTGACGCGCCGCTATGGCGGCACCGGGTTGGGCCTGGCCATTTCGCGCCAGCTGGTCACGGCAATGGGCGGGCGCATCTGGGTCGAAAGCCAGGAGGGGCAGGGCAGCACGTTTTATTTCAACGTAACGCTGGGCAAAAACCCCGCCATTGACGAAAGACCCGTCTTGCCCGACGGACTGGCCGGCGCGCGCGTGCTCTTGACCGGCGAGCCGGATGCAACGCAGACCGTCCTCATCGATCTGCTGGTCTGGGCCGGCTGCCAGCCCGGCCAGACCGCCGATGTCGGCACAGCGCTGGCGATGCTGGCGCAGGCCGCCCAAGCCGGCGCGCCGTTCCACGTGCTGATCCTTGATGCTGGCGCTGTGAGCGGCGATGAAATGACACTCGTCGACCAAGCTTTGGCGGCGCAGGGCACGCATCCCTTGTCCGTTTTGGTGCTGACCGCGATCACCCAACTGGAGCAAAACAACGGCGACCAGCCCCCAAATGTCCATTATGTGGTCAAACCGGTGCAGCCGCGCCAGTTTTTGGGTATGCTCTGCCGGGCGATGGGACTGGCAACAGAGCTTGTCTGGCGCACGCGCAAGACCGTCGATGCGCGGACGGAGCCCCCCAGGTCACTGTCGGTGCTGGTGGCCGAGGACAATCTGGTCAACCAAAAGCTGATCGTCGCCCTGCTCACGCAGCGGGGGCACCGGGTAACACTGGTCGACAACGGCGTCCGGGTGCTGGAAACGCTCGAACACGAAATGTTCGATGTGGTGCTGATGGACGTGCAAATGCCCGAGATGGACGGCCTGACCGCGACACGAATGATCCGCGCCAGACCCCAGTTGGTCGGTTTGCCGATCATCGCGATGACCGCGCATGCGCTCAAGGGCGACCGCGAACGCTGCCTCGAAGCGGGGATGAACGATTATGTGAGCAAACCCATCCGCGCCCAGGAATTGTTCGAGGCGATCAATCGATACGTGTTCACTGGAACTGTGGTCGCCAATGCTGCGGTCGGGGTTCCAGCGGTCGCCGAACCGGCGATCGATCTGACCGATGCCTTGAACCGGCTGGGCGGCGACCGCGAATTCCTGGTCGAATTGATGCAGCTGCTTTTTCACGAGATCGAGCGCGAACTGCCGGCCCTGGAACAGGCGATTTTGCAGGGCGATGCCGAAACATTGATGCGCCTGGCGCACAGCCTCAAGGGCGCTGCGGGCAGCCTCTCTGCCGGGCCGCTGCGCGCAGTGGCGCACCAACTGGAACTGATCGGCCACAACGCCGACCTGGACGCCGCGCCCGAAGCGTACCGGCAGCTTGCACAGCGAATCGACGAACTGCGCGCGGCCGTGCGGGTGATTCTACCCGGCGGCCTGGCTGAAACAAATGGATCAGCGCTTGCGTAATCAAGGCGAATGCGGGCGCAGGTGCGCCCGCGTATGGTTGGAAACATTTAGCAAAGGAGTACCACGATGAAATGTCCGAATTGCCAGGCTGAAGTTCAGGAAGGCAAGCAATTTTGCGCCAACTGCGGCGCATCTATCGCTGCGGCAGGCACAGAATACGAGCAGATCGTTGTTCACCGGCGCGGCGGGCGCATCGATCTACCCGATCCGGCGATTTCGTACACCGGGCAGGGCCAGTCGGGGTTGAAATACCACATGATCGGCACCACCTTGCAGGCTGTGACCCTGGAGCTGACGCCGGGCCATACTGTCGTCTCGGAAAGCGGCGGCATGGCCTGGATGTCGGCCAACGTCAAGATGGATACCAAGGCCAGCGGCGGCATCGGCAAGGCGATCGGGCGCCTATTCACCGGCGAATCTTTTTTCCTGGTCGAATACGAAGTGACTTCGGGGCAGGGGATTATCGCCTTTGCTTCCGAGTTTCCGGGCAAAGTGGTGCCCATCGACCTGGCCGAGGGACAGATCGTAATCGCGCAAAAGGACGCTTTTATGTGCGCCGAAAAGTCGGTCGATGTATCGCTGCACTTTCGCAAAAAGCTGGGCGCGGGCTTTTTCGGCGGCGAAGGGTTCATCATGCAAAAGTTCACCGGCCCCGGCCTGGCCTTTATGGAGTTCGACGGCGAGATCGTCGAATACACGCTGGAATCGGGCCAGACCTTGATGGTCGACACCGGTTACGTGGCCATGTTCGAGCCAACCGTCGATTTTGACATCGAGATGGTGCGCGGGATCAAGAACATCTTTTTCGGCGGCGAAGGCCTGTTTTTGGCCCGGCTGCGCGGCCCAGGACGGGTGTGGCTGCAAACGATGCCCATCTATAACCTGGCGCGCAAGATCGCCGCACACATCCACGTCGGCGGCGGCAGCGACTCGTCCACGGCCGGCGGTGACATCGCCAAGGGCGTGATCAAGGGACTGATGGGAGGGTAACAAGATGGGCGTGTGGCAAAGCCCGCTGGGCTGTTTGCTCACCCTGCTGCTGGCGCCGCTGGCCTTGCTCGGATCGTTCGGGCTGGTCATTGCCGGCCTCAAGGTGTTCAGCATTGTCCAAAAGGTGCTGGAACCCAAAACGGAGAACGGCGGCAGTTATACACTGGAGCAGGGCAAAGAAATCAGCAAGACAGAATAGAGCAAGAGGCGCTCCTTGAGGAGCGCCTCTTTTTTTTGTGCAGCTTTTCTGTGTTATAATCGTCTCATTCTCAACCGGGGTCGAACTGAATGGCACAAGATCAAACCATCCTCGAAGGCAGCGTATCCGTGCTGGCCGCGCTGGAGGCGCAGAGCCGCCCCATCGAGGTGATCTATGTCCAGCACGGCAAGCGCAGCCATACGCTGACCTATCTGGAGCGGCTGGCCCAATCGCAGGGCGTACCGGTGCAGCGCGTGGATAAAGCCGTCGTCAGCAGCCAGGTCACCGGCCAGTCGCACGGCGGGGTGATCGCGTTGGTTGGCGAGCGCCGCTTTGTCTCGCTGCCCGATTTGTTAAAGGATGTGGGCTGTCCCTTTATCGCCATGCTTGACGGGATCGAAGACCCGTTCAACTTTGGCGCGGCGGTGCGCGCGCTCTATGCCGCCGGCGCGCACGGGCTGGTCGTTCGCCCACGCAACTGGACCTCGGCGGCGGGGGTGGTGGCGCGAGCCTCGGCGGGCGCGTCGGAGCGCATCCCTACCGCACTGGCCGAAACAGCGGTAGAAGCCCATGCGTTTTTTCGCGCGCGCGGGCTGGCCGTCGTCTGCACCAGCAAGGAGAAATCGGTCCCGTTGTATGAGGCCGATCTTGCCGTGCCGCTGCTGCTGGTGATCGGCGGCGAAAAGCGCGGCATCACCCGCTCTTTCCTCGACCAGGCCGACCTGCTTGTAGAAATCCCCTACGGGCGGCCATTTGCCCAATCGCTGGGCACGGCCTCGGCGGTGGCGGTGCTGGCCTTTGAAGTGATGCGTCAGCGCCGGGCCGCAAGCGGCGCACAACCCGGCGAACCGTCGCCCCCAAGATGACCCATTTGGGTACTGGACGAGACGAGCCGGTGCGGGTATCATGAACCTGTCAAGTTCGCATGCGTTTCCCTTCCTTTTTCGCTCCGGTGCCCATGCATCGGAGCGAGCTTTTTTTGTCGGCCAGGATGCCAGCTCGAAAATCTCATTTGACTTTTTTGATTATTCACCATACAATAACCGCTGCTTTTCGCTGTTGTATCTTGGATGAATGGAGTGTTACAAGGACAATGACGATGAAAAACAGGTTGCCCTATCTTGGCTTGCTGGTGGCTTTCCTGATCCTGGGATGCCAGATTCCCAGCTTGCGATCTACACCAACGCCAGAGACAGTGCCCAGCCCAACGCCGACCTGGACGAGCGAAGCTATGGCGACAAAAGAGGCAACCTGGACCCCCAGCCCCACCGTGTCTTCTGCGCCCGATTCACCGACGGCCACACCCGCGCCGACAGCAACCCCCGGACAGTCCAGTTTCCCGCAAGCGAACGAACTGCGCCTGTGGAGCCAGTCTCCGGAGACGCTGGACCCGGCGATCACCCAGGATTCGACCTCGCACCAGTTTGTGGGTCTGATATTCAGCGGCCTGGTCAAGCTCGATGCCGGTCTGAACGTGGTGGGCGATCTGGCCGAGCGATGGGAAATAGATGCCACGGGGATGGTGTACACCTTTTACCTGCACCGGAATGCCCGGTTCCACAACGGGCGTCAGGTGACGGCCCAGGATGTGGTCTACTCGCTCGAACGCGCCTGCGATCCCCGGCGCGGCTCGGTGCAGCGCGCGCAGTCTTACCTGGACGACATCGTTGGCGTGATGGCGCGCACGATGGGTGAGGCCAGCTCGATCGAGGGCCTCAAAGCGGTTGACGATTTCACCGTCCAAATCACCATCGATGCCCCCAAACCCTATTTTCTATCCAAATTGACCTATCCGACCTCGTACATTGTGTGCAAGGAAAATGTCGAGGACACCTCACGCAACTGGCAGTCCAGCCCGATCGGCAGCGGGCCGTTCAAGGTAGAAAAGAACAGCGTCAACGAGCTGGTGCTGGCTGCTTTTGACGATTATTATCGCGGCCGGCCCGCGCTGGACAAGGTTATTTTCATATATCGCGGCAACACGATGAATATGTACGAGCGCGGTGAACTGGACGTGATCGAGATCGGCGCTGGCAACATCGACCGTGTGCTCGATCCGAACGACCCCCTGAACAAGGATTTGCGCGTCGTGTCGCAGCTCGACGTCTGGTACATCGGATTTAACACCGCCATTCCTCCGTTTGACGACGTGCACGTGCGCCGCGCTTTTGCCTATGCCACCAACAAGCAGGCCATCGCCGACATTTTGTTCAACAAGACGGTTATCCCGGCTGAAGGCATTTTGCCGCCGGGCATGCCAGGGTACAACCCCGACCTGGAAGGCCTGCCCTTTGATCCCGACATGGCCGTGGAAGAAATGTTCGAGTCCGATTACGGCGACGCCAGCGAACTGCCGCCGATCACGCTGACCGTGACCGGGGCCGAGTTTGGCGAGTCGCTGGCGGCGATGTACCGGGAGATACTCGGCGTCGAGATCGAGGTCGAGGTGGTGGATTGGGGTGTGTTTCTCACCGGCCTCGATGCGCAAAAATACCAGATGTACTCGCTGGGGTGGATCGCCGATTATCCCGATCCGCAGAACTTTTTGGATTTGCTGTTCCACTCAACCAGCGCCTACAACCACGGCGCGTACAGCAACCTCCAACTGGATGCCCTGGTCGAGCAGGCGCGCGTCGAGCAAGATCAAGACAAGCGCATGGCGCTCTACCGGCAAGCCGAAGACCTGTTGGTCAACGACGTGCCGTGGATTCCCATCTATCACAGCGGCGGCTATTATCTGGTCAAACCGTACATCAAGGGCCTGGTCATCACCGGCCAGGATACGATGAATCTGGCCGAGGTCAGCCTGGAAAAATAAACACCGGCTCGGTGAGCCGCTACCCCGCCCCGGCTTTGTCTGGAGCGGGGCAGCGGCGTTGAAACAAACATCACTATCAGCAGCGACTAAAGGAGAGAACTGGATGGTCACGTTGTTGGAAGTCAAAAACCTGGAGACGCGCTTTTACACCCAAGACGGTGTTGTTCAGGCGGTCAACGGCATCACCTACAACCTAGGCGAAGGCGAAACGCTGGGCATCGTCGGCGAGAGCGGGTGTGGCAAAAGCGTCGGCGTGTTGTCTTTGATGCGTCTCATTCCGGAGCCTCCGGGCAAGATCACCGATGGCGAGGTGCTTTTTGAGGGACGTGACTTGCTCAAGATGGATATCGATGAAATCCGTCACGTGCGCGGCAACAAGATCGCCATGATCTTTCAAGACCCGATGACCTCGCTCAACCCGGTGCTGACCATCGGCCGGCAGGTGACGGAAGCGCTCGAACTGCACATGGGCATGGACAAGACCCAGTCACGCAAGCGAGCGGTCGAGCTGCTGGAAATGGTGGGCATTCCCAATGCTGAACAGCGCATCGACGACTATCCGCACCAGTTCTCCGGCGGCATGCGCCAGCGGGTAATGATCGCCATGGGGCTGTCGTGCAACCCGCGCGTACTCATCGCCGATGAACCGACGACGGCCCTCGATGTGACCATCCAGGCCCAAATCGTCGATCTGGTCAAGCGACTGCGCGACGAAATTGGGATGGCGGTCATCTGGATCACCCACGACCTGGGCGTGGTCGCCGGGTTGGTTGATCGCGTCAACGTGATGTATGCCGGCTATATCGTCGAAACCGGCCCGGTCAAGGAAATCTATGCCCGGCCGCGCCATCCATACACCATCGGTTTGCTGGGATCGCTGCCGCGCCTGGACGAATTATCGCATACCAAACTCAAGTCGATCGAAGGCTTGCCGCCTGACCTGATTTCGCCGCCTCCGGGATGCCCCTTTGCGCCGCGCTGCGACTATGTAAGCGATCGCTGCCTCGAAGAAAACCCCCTGCTCGAGCCGGTCGGGATGGATCATTTTGCCGCGTGCTGGAACACCAGGGACACCGAGGGATACGCGCGCTAGAGTAATCAAACTGCAAAATAGAGGAGAATGACAGGATGGCAGAAAGACAAGTGCTGGTTCGGGTTGACAACCTCAAAAAACATTTTCCCATCACGCGCGGGATCATCTTTCAACGGCAAATTGGCGCGATCAAGGCCGTCGATGGGGTTTCGTTCGATGTGTACCATGGCGAAACGCTGGGCCTGGTGGGTGAAAGCGGCTGCGGCAAATCGACAACCGGGCGCACCGTGTTGCAGTTGTACCGCCCGACCGAAGGTGATGTCTATTTTGAAGGCGAAAGCCTGGTCAGTATGAAAGGCGAGCAACTGCGCCGCCAGCGTCGCAAGATGCAGATGATCTTTCAGGACCCCTATGCCTCGTTGAACCCGCGTATGACGGTTGGCAGCATTGTCGGCGAACCGCTCGAAGTTCACAGCATTGCATCGGGCAAGGAGCGCCAGGACCGCGTGCAAGAACTGCTCAAGCTGGTCGGGTTGAACCCCTATTTTATCAACCGCTACCCGCACGAGTTCTCCGGCGGCCAGCGCCAGCGCATCGGCGTGGCCCGCGCACTGGCCCTCAATCCCTCGTTCATCGTCTGCGACGAGCCGATTTCGGCGCTGGACGTGTCCATCCAGGCCCAGGTGGTCAACCTGCTCGAAGATTTGCAGCACGAATTGGGACTGACCTACCTGTTCATCGCCCACGACCTGTCGATGGTACGCCACATCTCGGATCGCATCGCTGTGATGTACCTGGGCAAAATCGTCGAATTGACCGACCGCGACACGCTGTACGCCAGCCCGGAACACCCCTACACACAGGCGCTGCTTTCGGCGGTGCCCATCCCCGACCCGGTGGTGGAGGAAACGCGCAAGCGCATCATTCTGGAAGGTGATGTGCCCAGCCCGGCCAACCCGCCGCCCGGCTGCAACTTTAGCACGCGCTGTCCCAAGGTGATGGACGTGTGCAAGGAACAAGACCCCGAATTCAAAGAGATTGCGCCCGGTCATTGGTGTGCCTGCCATCTGGTCGGCTGACGCACACCGATTTTCCGGCGTTCTCAAGATCGCCAATACGCATGGGAGGTAAACAGCGGTTCGATTCTAACGCTTACGGGATGCCGCACCCGGCAATTGTGGTTCATTTTTTTGATTACAAGGAGGAAAAATGTTGAACAAGAAATGGACAGCCTGGCTGGGCCTGTTGATCGTCGCAATGCTCATTGTCTCTGCCTGCCAGCCCAAGACCGTGGTTGTCGAAAAAGAAGTTGAAAAGATCGTCAAAGAAACCGTTGTGGTTGAAAAAGAGATCGAAAAAGAAGTCGAGAAAATCGTCGTAGCGACCCCCGTGCCGAGTGCAGTGACCAAGGTGCTGCGCATCAACCTGGGCACCTATCCCGACATCATTGATCCGCAAAAGTCTTCGTTCGTCAACGAAATCGCGCACCTCAACTTGATCTACGAGGGCCTGACCAAGTTGAACGCAGCGCTTGATACCGTCCCCGCCGCAGCAGAGTCGTGGGAATACAATGACGACGCGACCGAGCTGACCTTTACCCTGCGTGAAGGCCTCAAGTACAGCGACGGCACGTTGTTGAACGCCAAGCGTTTCGAGTACTCGTTGCTGCGTAACATCAACCCCGAGACCGCCGGCGAATATGCGGCGATCACCGATGAGATCATGGGCGCGGCCGAATGGCGCTATGCCGAGACCGACGAAGATGCCGCCGCGGGTGAAGAGATGGTGAAAGCGAGCGTGCAAGCGCTGGACATAGCCGGCAACCCCTGCACCGACTATGATCAGGCGGACTGCCGCTTGCTCAAGCTTACTCTTTCCAGATCCGCTCCTTACTTTCACACCGTGATGAGCCTGTGGGTGGTTTTCCCGGCCAAAGAAGAACTGATCTCTGAGGGCGGCGAGAACTGGTGGAACAGCTCCAAGTACCACATCGGCAACGGCCCTTATGCCTTGAAGAGCCTTGAGCCGTTCGTGCGCGGCTACTTTGTCCCCAACCAGAACTACTGGGGCGGCGTGGGCAAGGTTGACATCGAATATTCGTACATCACAGACAGCGCCGTGTCCTTCCAGGCCTACAAGAACAACGAGTTTGACATCATTGGCCTGGCGGCGGAAGACCTGGCAACCGTGAAGGCCGATGAGCAGTTGTCCAAAGAAGCGCTCATCTATCCCGGCTCCTGCACCTTTGCGGTCATGTTCCACCAGGAAAAGGAACCCTTTAACGATCCCAAGGTGCGCGAAGCGTTTGCTATGGCGCTCGACCGCGACACCTGGGTGCAAGACGTTCTGCAAGGTTTGGGCAGCCCCACCTTGACCTGGATCCCCAAGGGCTATCCCGGCTACAAGGACGGCGAGACCCGCTGGGGCTTTGATGCCGAAGCGGCCAAGCAAGCCCTTGCTGATTCCAGCTATGGTTCGGCAGCCAATCTGCCCAAGATCACGGCGACCTTTGGTGACACACCGCGCAACCGCGTTCGTTGGGAGTGGATGGTGGCCAAGTGGCAGGATGTGTTGGGCGTGACCATCGAAATGAACCCGGTCGAGCCGACGACCTTTACCGCGCTGACCAAGGACAAGTCCACCTCACCGCAGATGTACATCCTCGGCTGGTGCGCCGACTATCCCGACCCGCAGAACTGGCTGAGCGTGTACTGGAAGACCGGCGGTTTTGGTGAGCGCATCGCTTATTCGAATCTCGATTTCGACGCGCTGGTGACCGAAGCCGACACCACCGTGGATCCGGACAAGCGCGCCGAGTTGTATCAAGAGGCGCAAGACCTGCTCGTGGCTGGTGCGCCAGTCGCGTTCATGTGGAACAATGTCAACTCGTATCTGGTCAAGCCGTGGGTACTGAACGTCCAAACCACCCCGCAAGACTCCGGGTGGGCTGGCGTCATTGACCCGATCGGGATCGACATTGACACCAGTATGATGCCCTAGTCATTCCAGTTGGACCTGTCAAACCTGACAGGCCCGGAGTGCGAGAGCCGGCCGGTTATCATAAAGAGCCGGCCGGCTCTTTTTTCTGGGCGGCGGTGAGGGTTATGTACAAGAACAAATTGTTGAGCAAACGTTCGATTCTGGCCACTGTCCTGAAGGTTTGCGTTGGAGGTCACCTGTTATGATTCGATTTATCATCCGGCGTTTGTTTTGGACCATCCCGGTGCTGTTCTTTGCCGCTCTGGCGACGTTTTTGTTAATGCACGCCGCACCGGGGGGGCCATGGGACCGTGACCCCGGCCGCCGCCAGGTGGACCCGGCTACCGAGGCCATGCTGAACAAAAAATATGGATTGGACAAGCCCATGTGGCGACAGTTTGTAGCTTACACCTTTGGCGACATAGATGCGGATGGCAAATTCGAGTGCGGCGCAATTTGCGGCAACCTGGGACCGTCCTATCGCCAGCGCGGGCGGACAGTGCAGGAAATTCTTTTTTCGGTGCCGGAGGGCAAGCCATTTTGGGAGAGCCGCTTTGGCTACTCGGTGCGCCTGGGCGTTCTGGCCTTGCTGTTGGCGATCTTGATTGGCGTACCGGCCGGCATCGTTTCCGCATTGAAACAAAATACGTGGATCGATTACCTGTCTGCGCTGATTGCGAATATCGGTGTTTCGATCCCCAACTTTGTGATTGGCCTGTATCTGATCATTATCTTTGGCGTGTGGCTGCACCTGATTAATGTGGTGCCGCGCTCGTGGAGCGATCCCAAGGTCTGGTTTCTGCCCGTTCTGGTGATGGGGTTTGGAACGATGGCTTTTACGGCGCGCCTGACCCGCTCTTCGATGTTGGAAGTAATGCGCCAGGATTATGTACGCACGGCGCGCGCCAAGGGACTGGCTGAGGTGTTGATCATTGCCCGTCATATGTTGAAAAATGCGCTCATCCCGGTGGTCACTACTTTGGGGCCGGCCCTGGCTTTCCTGATCGCCGGATCCTTTATCATTGAAACAATGTTTTCTTTTCCGGGCATCGGGCGTGAGTACATCCAAGCCATTGGCAACCGTGATTATTCAATGATTATGGGCACAACGCTGCTTTTTGGGGTCATGATCACCGCGGCCAATTTGAGCGTGGATATTGTGTACGGTTTTCTCGATCCGCGCATTCGCGTTCAGTGATTCGAATCAGGGCCTATCCTCAAGATCATTGCTTTTTTGAG
>CAYRXM010000004.1:0-42641 GCA_964428175.1 uncultured Anaerolineae bacterium | reverse complement strand
CACAAATCTTTCCGAGCGACCAGGCTCTGTTCAGTTCCGATCTATTCGGGATAGGGCCTATCCTCAAGATCATTGCTTTTTTGAGCACAAATCTTTCCGAGCGACCAGGCTCTGTTCAGTTCCGATCTATTCGGGATAGGAGGTGTGCGATGACAACTTCTCAAGCGACGTTATCCGAAATGTTTGATCTGAAGCGCCCTTCACGCAGTTTGTGGATGGATGCATGGCACCGGCTGGTCCGCAACAAAGCCGCTATTTTGGGAATAATTATTATCATCACTTTTGCGTTGGTTGCTGTATTTGCGTCCGTCCTGGCACCGTTGAACCCTTTAAAGATCCATGATGGCAAAAGCTATCTGCCTCCGTCATGGGTCCCAGAGTCGTCCACGGGCAAGGCCGGAGAGTCCCAGTTCATCCTGGGCACGGACACCATCGGCCGCGACGTGCTCAGCCGGGTGCTCTATGGGTCACGGGTTTCGATGCTCGTCGGTTTGACGCCGGTGGCGATCATTTTGATCGTCGGCACGGGCGTCGGGCTGTTGGCCGGCTATAAAGGTGGGTTGATCGACAATATCCTGATGCGCATCACCGACTTTTTCTACACGTTCCCCGATCAGCTCTTGTACATCATTTTGATGATCACCCTGCGCGACACCTGGCTCGGCCAGTTGATGAACGGGCTGTTCCTGCTGTTTGCAGCCCTGGCGCTGGTGGGGTGGGTTGGTGTGGCCCGCCTGGTGCGCGGCGCCGTGCTCTCGCTCAAGGAAAAAGAGTTTGTCGAGGCAGCGCGCAGCGTCGGCACCACGGACGTGCGGATCATGCTGCGACACATTTTCCCCAATGCGCTCAGCCCCATCGTCGTTTGGGTGGCCTTTGCCATTCCACGCATGATCATCGCCGAGGCGACCCTCGGCTTTCTCGGCATTGGCCTCAAGCCAACCTCTGACCCCAATGCGTTCTTTATCACCAGTTGGGGCGTATCGATGCTTGAGGGGCGCACGGCAATCAACAACCAGCCGTGGATCCTGTTTGCGCCTTCCCTGTGCGTTGGGCTGCTGGTGATGGCCTTTACCTTTTTGGGCGACGGTCTGCGCGATGCCCTCGACCCGCGTATGAAGGGCACATTCTAGCCCCTTCCGACTCCCAACAACAAAGCCTCGCGCTCAAGCGCGAGGCTTTGTTGTTAGCCTTGTCTACTATGCCTTATCTACTCTTATTTGGGCATGTTCTTGAGCGCGGCGTAGGCCGGGCGCGTCCACGGGGTGGGATAGTTGGGTTCGGTGATCGCCCACCAGTACTCTTCGCTTTCCGGCGTCCAGTACGGGTCGGCGATGTAAATCAGGCTCATCAGCGCGATCCACGGCTGCCAATGCTCTTTGGCCCATTGGTAGGCGCGCACCATATAATCGGCCTGTTCTTGCTGGGTGACGCTGTGCCAGGCATACGGTGAGCCGGGGCGCGTGTCGGTGGTCCAGCCAAATTCGAGGATCGCCACGCGGCGCGCGCCGTCGCCATGCTTTTCCATGATCTTGCGCATATCTTCGACGTGACGAAAGCAAAAGAAACGCTGATCGCCGTAGGGCTGCCCCGGCGTGGCCAGCAGTTCGTCCGGCGACATCTCGGGCGGGGCCTTGAACCCCGCGCCGTGCAGGCCGACCATATCGCAGTACTGCTGGAACCCGGCCTGGTACATCCCTTCCAGGTACATATCGTCGGGCATGGCCTCGGCATTGTGGGTGCCGGTGGGGGTCAGCCCGGCGCTGATCACGATGGCCTCCGGATCGGCCCGCTTGATCGCCTCATAGGCCACCTTGAGCAGTTGGGTGTATTCGGCGGGGTTGGGCGCCCGGCCGCCCCACTCACGGGCCAGGTTGGGTTCGTTCCAGATTTGATAGGCCTGGATTTTGCCCTTGTAGCGGCTGGCCAGCGCAAAGCAGAAATCGCCGAAATCGGACATGTTGGTGGGCAGACCGTTTTCGCCTTGCCCACCGGCCCAGGCCGGGGCGCGATCGATGCGTGCGAGCAGCTTGAGGCCGTAGCGGTTGACGTCATCGACAATGCGGTCGGTCGCGTTCCAGTCGAAATGGTCCTTGGCCGCGCCTTCGATGGCGTTCCAGGCGAAAATCTGCTTGACCCAGCGAAAGCCCATCTCTTGAATCAGCCCCAGGTCGCGCGTGGCCACCTCGGGCCGCCACCACATAAAGGCCTGGATGCCGTAATCGGGCGAGGTCATCAACCCCGACTGCACCGGCGGGGGGGTGGGACTTGCCGGGAGCGGCGTCGCCGTCGCTTCGACCACTGTCACCTCGGCAACAGCAGTCACCTCGGCAACAGCAGTTGCCGTCGCCGCAGCGGTCGAGGTGGGCGGGATGATGGTCGGCGTGGGGGTGACGGCCTGGGCCAGCACCGGCGTGGCCGTCTGCTGCGACTCCCATGAGACTGGCGTGGGGATGGTCTGCTTGGGCCGGCAGGCCGGGAGCAGCAGTCCCAAAATCACGACGATGAATAAAAACCAACTTTGCGGTTTCATATCAAACTCCGGTAGAAAATCAAGAAACCAGGGTTTTGACAAAACCCTGGTTTCTCGGTGTTTTTGATGCCCGGTGTCTTACTTGGGCATATTTTGCAGGGCAATGTACGCCGGTCGCGGCGACCAGTCGCCGCGCACGATGCCGTACTTGGCCATTTCATTTTCTGCCCCAACGGTGGGCCAGAAATTGAGGTTCCACAGGAACATGACCCCGGCGTGGCCCCAGCTTTTCGACCACTGGTAGGCGCGCACGATGTAATCGGCCTGCTGCTGTTCGGTGATGTCGGCGGCGAACTCGTAGTTGGGGCTGGGCGGCACGCCCATGCCGTCATTGGTCGGCCAGCCGAACTCGGTGGCCCAGATGCGCTTGCCGCCGTCGCCGTTTTTGACCATAACCGCATAGTAATCTTCCATCGTGTTGCGGAAGAAAAAGCTCGGTTGATCGTCGTGTCCACGGTTGGGATCGAGTCCCGGCGCGCCGTATGGGCCTTTGAAATAGATGTCGGGCGGGTTGGCAAAGCCGCTGGGGTGCGCGCCGATGGCGTCGCAGTAGTATTTCAGCCCGGCGTTGTACATCTGCTGCAAGTAGACGCGGTCGTCGATGGCCCACACCCCATCATTGATGCCGGTGGGGGTCATGGCCCCGCTGATCACCTTGGCGTTGGGGTCGGCGGCCTTGATCGCCTGGTAAGCGCCCTTGAGCAGGCGCACGTAATCGGCCGCGCTGAGCGGCGAACCTTCCCACTCGCGCTGCAGGTTTTGCTCGTTCCAGATTTCATAGGCATGCACGCGCCCCTTGAAATGAGCGGCCATGGCGCCCATAAAGTTGTAAAAATCCTGATAGTTGTCCGGCGGGCCGTCGCCATGCTTGCCGCCGCGCGCCCATTCCGGGGCGGCGACGACGCTGAACATGATCTTGATCCCGGCGGCGTTGGCCCCATTGACCAGCCCTTCCATGTCCTTAAAGCCGTACTGGCCTTTGGCGGCTTCGGTCCACTGCCAGCGCACCTGCTGCTTGATCCAGCCAAAGCCGAGGCCGTTGACCATGTTCATGACCTGCTGCGACCCGGTCGGCGCGTGGACCTGGATGCCGTAGCCAAAACCGGTGCTGCTGGTAGCCGGCACCGGCCCGCTGGGGGTGGGCTGGGTGGGCTGTGACGGCTGCGTAGACGGCGATCCGGGCGTCGGCGTCGCCGGCGCCTGGGCGACAGCAACCCCGCTCAACGAGCTGCTGAGGGTGACAAACTCGACGCTGACCCACGCTTCGTCTCCATTGTTGGCCCTGATCTTGATCCAACTGCCGCTCTCGTTTTTGCCGACGACGCTGAACACGTCGCCCTGGCGGGCGGAGCCGAGCTTGGCATAGTTGGTGCCCGGGCCGGCGCGCAGGTTGAGCGTGCTGCTGTTGATTGTGGCCTTGACCGCGCTGTCCGCAGACTGGGTCGGTTCCGGCGTGGGCGTCGGTTCGGGGGTGGCCGTCGGTTCGGGCGTCGACGTGGCTTCCGGCTCGGGTTCCACCTCGACGGATGGAGTCGGCTCGGCCTCAGGCGGGACGATGCCCTCGCCAACCCGAAGCTGTGTTTCGCTGCGCACGGTGGTCGTCTTGCCCATATCCGACGAGACGGCGGCGACGATCCGGTACGTGCCAGTGTCGTCGGTGGCCCAGCCAAAATGCGGCTCGGCGAGCGAGGTGGTAAGCTGCTCGACCATCTCGCCATCCCGGTCGATGGTCCAGACCACGGAGAACTGGTCGGTCATCTGGGGGATGGTGCGGGTGTGAAACTCGTGGATCACCTGCCAGACCTGATCGTCGTTGCCGTCGTCAAGCAGATATTGAAAAGCCACACCGCGGAAATTGTAAAAGGCCATCCGCTCCAGCTTGTGGGCGATGCTGGCCGCGTTTTCCAGCCAGACGGTGTGTTCTTCGTTGCGATCATCGCGGTAGCGGAACCAATAGGTGCGCGATCCTTCGTCGTACATGATTCCGGTGCCGCCCTGACCGGTGCTGAGGGCAAAGACGACGTGCTCGCCGGTGTTCACCGCTTCGCGCCCGCCTTCGACGATGACGTTCGCAAAGGGATCCATCGCATCGACATAGGTCACGTACCTGGGGTTGTTGCCCTTGAGATCGACGCTGCGGGTGGAGAGGATAAACTGCAATTTGTGGCGGTGTACCTGGGTGACGGCCCAGTCGAACAACTGCTCCATCAATCCATCGGCCACAAAGGCCTGTGGATCGGGAATGGCCGGCACTTGCAGCACGTCGACGGCCTTGCCGAGGGCCATCCAGTCGGACACGCCGGTATCCCACTGGTCATAGGCCACCTGGCGCGGGTATTCGACGCGGACGGCCAGGGTTTTGCCCTGCTGGTGCAGCGCCTGGGCCAGCAGCGACACAAATTCGGTCCACGAGCCGCGCAAGCCCGGGTTGATCGCCCGGTAGTCGAGCATGATGCCCTGGAAATTGTTTTCGTTCACCGCCTGCACGATGGCCTCGATGTGCGCCTGGCGCAGGTCCGAGTTGACCAGCATATTGTCGACCAGATCGCTGCGGATCGCTTCGCCTTCGCGCCAGTTGGTCAGCACCGGAATGATCGCATAGGGCGAGGCCGCATTGAGGTCGAATTTGGCCGTGCCGATCACCTGGCCGTCGTCGCCGATGGTCAGTGCGTGCGGGTTCAGTTCGACCACGGTGCCGCTGGCCGCTTCGGGCACGGTGCTGCCGCTCAAGTCGGCCGAGATGACCGGCGGGAGCAGCCTGGTTTGCGCCACCACAAAGTCGAACTGTTCGGGCAGATTGCCCAGTTCGGCCAGGATCACATCTTCCTGGGCGATGACGCGGCAGGGCACCCAGTTCCAGTTCGCGCCGTCCCAGGCGTACATGTCGAGCGTTTCGTAGGGCAAGGCGTCGTTGGGGATGGGCACCGTCAGCAGCGCCGCCGATGGCAGTTCGCCGCGCAGAGCGAGCCGGTAAACCGGGCTTTTGATGTCGACGTATGAGGGAAGCGCGGCGGCGGCCGGAACGAGGTCTTGGTCGCTCGAGCCGGCGATAAAGTCTGAGCGAGGAACAGCGTGGAGTTTGGCTTTCAGCTTGCCGCGCAGCCCTTCCGGACGCACGGTGAGGATGGTGCCGTCAGCGTCGGCAATCGACCAGATGCCTTCTCCCAGAGCAACATAGCCGCCCTCGGAAAGGCGTTTGCCGATCGAGATCGGCGGCAGCCACAGCGCGCTGACCAGGATCACGACGGCCAAAAGAATGTTGATGATCAGGCTACCAACGCGGTTTTTTGCGGCGCCGCCTTTGGGCTGATCTGGTTTGCTTTCTTGGGTACTCAAGGATTTTGCTCCTTTCCATTTTTTCTCGCCCCTCCGTCTGGACGCCGGGTGTGCCGGTGTCGCGCGGGTGCAGCGAAGCACGTCGGATGAATCAATCGATCAGACGTTTCAAAAAAACGTTCAGAGGATTGTGCCGGAATGCCTCTGAATTCTCCTCCCTTAACGGGCTAGAATGAGCAGATATTCTAGCATGGTTGACCCTTTTGCGCAAATGATTGACAAACCTCGCCGGGTGGGTTATACTCCCCCTAATGTCTCGATTCACAGGATATCAAGATGGATACACGGCGTCAAGTGATTGAACGAGTCGAAACCTGGGTGCGCGGGCTGTTCCAAGACAACCCGGCGGTGGCGCACGACTGGCTGCACGTCGACCGGGTGCGGCGCAACATTTTGGTTATCGCCGCGGCAGAAGGCGTCGATCCGTGGCCGGCCGAGATCGCCGCGCTGATCCACGACGCCGGTCGCACGCAGCCCGGGCCGGAAGCGGAGCACGGCGCGCGGTCGGCAGCATTGGCCGCCCCGCTGCTGGCCGACCTGCCCCTCCCTGACGATCAGCGCGAGGCGATCCTCTTTGCCGTGCGCTGGCACAACAGCCTGCGCACCGATACGCCGCTGCTCTGCGTGCTGCGCGACGCCGACATGCTCGATGGGATGGGCGCGCTCGGCCTGATGCGCGCCTGGATGAGCAAGGGCGATTTGCCCGCCTATGATGCCGCCGTCCCCTTTGCCGAGCAGTTTACCCGCCCGCCGGCCACCGTCGCCGACCAGATTCGCTTTCAAATGAGCTGGCAGCCGGTCACGCCGACCGGGCAGGAAATGGCCCGGCAGCGCCTCGTTTTCATGCACACCTTTGTGGCGCAGATTCAATCCGAAATCAGCCACCCTTGCGAAGGTTGCCAACCTTCGCAAGGGATATAGTAATGACTCCACTGAAAGAACTCGCGCAAAGGCGCCAAGTCGCCAAGTTTTGGTATAAATACAGAACTCAAAGACTATTTTAACAATCTTTGCGTCGCCAACCGAAGGTTGGATGCGACTTGGCGTGAGAGACTTTTTTCAGGAGACTCGGTAATGGATAGAGGATGACCTATCGCATTCCGTTCGGCAAAACCCACCTCGAATTCGACCTTTTGCCGGGTATGCGCGGGCACCTGGTCGAGTCGAAACCGGTTCCGCCCATCCCCGACGTGCCGGCAGCCGTCGATGCGGCGCTGGTCGAACCGGTCGGCTCGTTGCCCTTGCGCGATCTGGCCCATCGCGGCGACACTGTTTGCATCGTCTTTACCGATGCGACCCGCGCCAGCCCCGATCACCTGCTGGTGCCGCCGATCTTGCGTGAACTCGAATACGCGGGAGTGCGCGATGAGGACATCACCCTGCTGTGCGGTATCGGCATGCACCGCCCCAGCACACACGAGGAAAAGGTCGCCAAGTTGGGCCAGGCGGTGGTTGCGCGCTACCGGGTGATCGACAACGAGCCGCAGAACCCCGCCGCGCTGGTCGACCTGGGCGAGGCCAACGGCATTCCGCTGTCGGTGCATCGCGCCGCCCACGACGCGGATTTGCTTGTTGCGACGGGGATCGTCGAGCCGCACCAGTACGCTGGCTATTCCGGCGGGCGCAAGACGGTCGCCGTTGGCGCGGCGGGCGAGGCGCTGATCGCCTACAGTCACGGCCCGCGCTTTGTCGACGATCCGCGCACGCGCCTGGGCCGGATCGAGGGCAACCCCTTTCACGAGGCGATCACCGAGGCCGCGCTGCGCGCCGGGCTGCGCTTTATCGCCAATGTCGTGCTCGACGACGGCGGGCGCGTGGTTTGCACGATGGCCGGCGAACCGGTGGAGACGCACCGCCAGCTGGTCGAGTTTGCCCGCTCGATGTACGAGGTGTCCGTGCCGCAGCAGTACGACGCGGCCGTCGGCGGGGTGGGCTTTCCCAAAGACGCCAACCTCTACCAGGCCACGCGCACGCCCTCGTACCTGCACTTTGCGCCGACGCCGGCCGTGCGGCCCGGCGGCCTGTACATCATCCCCGCGCGCTGTGAAGAAGGGGTAGGCGAGGGGGTGGGCGAGCAGCGCTTTCTCCAGGCAATGCGCGACGCGCCGGACATCCAGTCCATTCTCGACGACGCGCGTCGAAACGGCTACCCACCCGGCGGGCAGCGCGCGTTCGTGATGGCCAAGGTATTGGAACAGTGCCAGGTGATCGTCGTCGGCAGCGAATGCCCGGACGTGGTGCACGCCTGCAAGTTGATCCCCGCCCAGACGATGCAAGAGGCATTGCAGCTCGTCGCCGAGAATTTAGGATCAGATTTGGATGTGCTGGTCGTGCCGCACGCGCTGCTCACACTGCCGGTGGTCAGCGGGTGGGTTGGATGAAAAGCAAGGAGCAGGGATGCCGCACGTGGGCGTGCGGCACTCCTCTCCAGATCAAATGAAACACACCCAAATGAAAAAGGAGAGTTCGATGGCAAAGAAATCGAGTGAGACAATTTACCAGATCAAGGTGACTCTCAAGAATTTCAGACCGCCCATCTGGCGGCGCATCCAGGCGCCGGACGACATCACCCTGGCCCATCTGCACCTCATTTTGCAGGCCGCAATGGGCTGGAGCGATTATCACCTGCACCTGTTTACGATTGACGGCGTCCACTATAGTGAACCCAGCCCGGAAGACTGGGAGCCGGTCGAGAACGAAAGAAAATACCGACTCAACCAACTGGCCGGTGAAGGCAGTCGGTTTATCTACGAGTACGACTTTGGCGACAGTTGGGAGCACGAGATCCTGGTGGAAAAAATCCTGCCCGCCGAGCCGGGCGTCGAATATCCCATCTGCATCAAGGGCAAGATGGCCTGCCCGCCCGAAGACGTCGGCGGGGTGTGGGGCTATGCCGATTTTCTGGAGGCAATTCAGAACCCCGAACATCCCGAACACGACGAGATGTTGGAATGGGTCGGCGGGGAATTCGACCCGCAGGCATTCAGTCTGGATGAAGTCAATGCGGCGTTGAAAACGGTACGATGAAAATCCAAGACCTTGGCCCCTCAAACGCCGATCATTCCACCGGGTTGATTCTGCGCTGGCGCGATCGCCTGCTTTTTGCCCTCGAAGACCGCCGCAACTGGCGCGACCGGGGCGACGAACAGATCGCCAAGCTTATTGGCATCGGCGGGCACGTGGAAGTGGGTGAGACCTGGACACAGGCAGTGCGGCGCGAGGCACAAGAAGAGGCCGGGCTGGAGGTGACATTGATCGAGCCGGAACGGACGCTGTTTTTTGACAGCGAAGGGCCGGCCCGGGACATCAGCGCCCAACTCGACTGCCCGCCGCCGCGCCCGCTGTTCATCTGGAGCGCGGTTTTCCGATTTGGCCGCCCGCCGCGCGAGAAATCGCCACACTTTGTCAACCCGGTTTTTCTGGCCGCCGCGCCCGATGATGTCGAACCCGATCCGGGCATGGAAGTGCCGGGCATTTTGGGTCTCAGCAAAGCGCAGCTTGAACGGGCAAGCAAGTGTCCGACGACACTCGGCGATTTGCTGGCCGACGGCGCGCTGTTCTGGTCGGCGCAGGCGGTGACACCGGAGACCTGGATCGAGCCGGCCGGCAGCGCGTGGTGGTACGGGGTCTATTTGCGATCAATCTAGCATACTCAAGGAGGTCTTTATGTCCACTACCGGCAAGGATATAGCCCTTGGCTGCGGGCGGGCGATGATCATTCGCGTGATCTCGGTCGTGATCGGTCTTCCACTGGGATTGATGCTGGTGTTTTTGATCGTGTGGCTGGTGCAGGCGCTGTACGGTATCGTACCGCCCTGGCTGTTGCTGGGGGGAATCGCATTTTTGGGGCTGCTGCTCTTTGGCGGCGTGCCGGTGGTGACGTTGGGTCTTTCCACCTATCTGCGCAAGCAAAAACTCGATGCGATTTTTTGCCCGCTGGGGCTGGAAGGCAAGACCTACCTGAGCTTTTTTCGCCAGTATCACGGCACACTCAACGGCCGCCAGGTCGACGTGTACATGGCGCGCGGGCCGAGGATGGAGATCGAGGTGGGCACCTCGCTGCCCACACGGCTGGGCGTCACCGGCGCGCACGGCGACACGCGCTTTTTCGCCGGGCTGGCAGACAAGCCGATCTTGCCCGTCGGCGACCCGGCGCTGACCGTTTTTCCGCACGACGAGGGGTGGACGCGCACGCTGTTCGACAACCCGCACGCGCGGGAGATTTTCAAACGGCTGACCGCGCTGGAGAGCATTTTCACCCGCCAGCAGGTGCTCTTGCGACCGGGCACGTTCCAACTGCTGCTCAGCGGCAGCACACAGATGCTCAGCTTTGATCCCGACCCGGCGCTGATGCAGGGCTGGGTCAACGATCTGCTGCGCCTGGCGCACATCGCCGAGCGGCTGCCCGCGCCGACGGTGACGGCGGAGCTTTCGTCGCTGGAGCAGTCTGCCTATCGCGTCCGCCAGGCCAATCCCTACCTGACGCTGTGGATCGGCCTGGGCATAGTGGGATTTTTTGTGATTGCGGCGATCGCGGTTGCCATTTTGGTGTATATATTATCTCGTTTGAAATAAATCAAGGACAAACTATGAAACTCATATCCTGGAATGTCAACGGCATCCGCGCGGTGGAGAACAAAGGCTTTTGGGAGTGGCTGGCTGCGGCGCAGCCCGACGTGCTCTGCCTGCAAGAGACCAAGGCACAGCCCAACCAATTGAGTGAACGGATGCTTCACCCCGATGGCTATCGCGCTTACTGGAACTCGGCGCAGCGCAAAGGCTACAGCGGCGTGGCGACGTTCAGCAAGGGGGAGCCGCTGGGGGTGCAAAACGGCTTTGGCATTGAGGAATTTGACGTGGAAGGCCGGGTGCTGATGACCGCTCATCCCGGGTTCAAGCTGTTCAACGTTTATTTTCCCAACGGCGGCATGGGCCCGGAACGGCTCGATTACAAACTGCGTTTTTACGACCATTTCTTGCAGTACTGCGATGCCCTTCACGCGCAGGGGGACAGGCTGATCGTCTGTGGCGATGTGAACACCGCGCACAAGCCGATCGACCTGGCCAATCCCAAGAGCAACGAAAACACCTCCGGATTTATGCCGGTCGAGCGCGAGTGGGTGGATCGCTACCTGGCGCACGGCTTTGTGGATACCTTTCGCCGCTTTCACCCCGACGAACCGGGCCGCTACACCTGGTGGACCTATATCACCCGCGCCCGCGATCGCAACGTGGGCTGGCGCATCGACTATTTCCTGGTATCAGAAAGTCTGATGCCCGCCGTGACCGGCGCCGACATCCTGGCCGACGTGTTGGGGTCGGATCACTGCCCGATTTCGCTGGAACTGGACGAGTCCGCATTGGCGCGGTGCATCAGCCAGATATAGCCATCCTCCAGGCTCGGCTCGACCGGAACCGCGTTGTACTGCGCCGCCGGCTCGCCCAGCACGCGATACTCGACGCCGGTGTCCAACTGCCGCGTGGAAACGGCGACCAGCCCCGCATCGGGTTTTTCCCCGTCGGTGATGACCCGCCAGACCTTGTCTTTGGCCTGCGCAATCAGACTGCGCGGCTCGCCGCGATAGAGCACCCGTCCATCCTTTAGCACGGCCAGGTCGGTGCAGCTCTGGCTGATGTCCTCAACGATGTGGGTGGAAAGGATGACCGTGCAGCGCCGCGATGTTTCGGCCAGCAGATTGCGCAGCTTGACGCGCTCTTCGGGGTCCAGCCCGGCGGTGGGTTCGTCGACGATCAAAATCCTGGGATCGCCCAACAAGGCCTGGGCAACGCCCACCCGGCGCTTCATGCCCCCCGAATAGGTCTTGAGCCTGCGGTTCGCCGGATCGGACAGCCCCACCCTGTCCAGCAGTTCGTCGATTTGCCGCCCTCGCGCGCGGCGGTCGGTTAACCCCTTGAGGATAGCGACATAATCAAGAAACTCGCGTGCCGACAGGTCGGGGTACAGGCCCAATTCCTGGGGCAGGTAGCCCAACATGGCCTTGATTGCCTGCTTGTCCCGGGGGCGGCCGATGTCATAGCCCAGCACCTGGACATGGCCGCCCGTAGGCCGCAGCAGCCCGGTCAAGATGCGCATCAGCGTCGTCTTGCCCGCCCCGTTGGGCCCAACCAGGCCAAACATACCGCTGCCGATCTCGAGGTCGACTCCGCACAGCGCGCGGACGTTGCCTTTGTAGGTTTTGGTCAGTGCCTCAATCACGATCATCAAAAATTCTCCCTCCGCCACAAGATAATACCGGGTCTCCTCGCATTCATCGTGCTTCCTGCCGATGCATCCACACCCAGACGATCAGCCAGGCCAGGGCCACCTGGAGCGCGCCCAGGCCGAGCGCCAGCGGGATCTGGAACGCAGGATAGGCGGTCATGTTCAGGTCGGACAGAATGGACAGCGGGTTGTATTCGATGGGCAGCGACAGAAAAACAGAAGGCCGGGCCAGGCACGCGGCGTCCCAGACCGTGCCGGTCGTGGTGGCCAGCATGGCCACGCAGTATGCCGAAAAAGCCGCCCCGACAAACGCCGCCCGCCGGCGGGTGGGCTGCCCTGCAGCCAGCAGCATGCTCATGCCCGACGAGAACAACGCCAGGGGCAAGATGCCTATACCCCACAACCGGACGACGGTGATGAAGCTGTAGGGGCCGATCAGCAGGCGTCCGGTGCAGCCGGACAGGATCATCACGCCGGCCAGCCCGCCGAGGAGACCGGCCCAACCTCCCAGCAGCTTGCCCGACAGCCAAACGTCATAGTCAACCGGCAGGCTGCGGACGAGTTCGCTGACCCCAACCTGGCGATCCCTGGAGAACGTATCGGCGACGATCGTCGGCGCGGCCAGGATCATCAGCATCAAGACCACCGGCCAGGTATAATAGGTCATGCCGAGCGTCCCCTGCGCGCGCGTGATCTCGCCAGTGATTTCCATCCCCTCTGCGGCGAATTCTGTGGCGAGCCGGCGGCCCATCTGTCCGACAGCCAGTTGGATCAGGATCAGGATAGCCGCCAGGATGATCGATAGGACGAGTACGCCCCGCCGCCGCCATTGGATCAGCGTCTCGTAACGGATGATGCCGCCCAATTGAACCCATTTCAAATTCAACATCGCACCCTCTTCAACTTTCGGTTCGCTCATTCTGATCGATATATAGAAAATATTTATGCATTACAACAATATATTTTAGGCGTCACATGCCACTGCTTTATACGCCCCCCCTCAATCCCCCCCGCAAAGCGGGGGGGAAGAACACGCTCCCTCTCCCGCAAAGCGGGGGAGGGTCGGGGTGGGGACGTTTCGGAATAACAATTTCAGAAACTCGCCAGAAAATAAGCGAACACCGAGCTTCAAAAGTCCAGTTTGGGAATCGCTGCTCGGCCTGCGCCGGTCTTTTTGGTTGAGCGGATACCCAGCATACGCTCTTGGTCGCCGGCCAGGTGTGCGGCAAGCCCGGCCAAAATCAGTCCGCCCAGGATCAACAAGCCCCGGTTGAGCGCATACACGGTCGGTGTAGCATCGCCGGGTTGCAGATAAGCGTGCAGCGGCCACAGGTGCGGCCAGCGAGCCAGCATCGTACTGCCCCCAAACAGCGTCCCGCCCCAGAGCAAAATGGCGAGCAGCGCGCCGAATGTTCCCTGCCGGGTCAGCAAGGTGGTGAACAGGGCGACGCCGCAGAACCAGACCGTGGGCGTTACCCAGCGCAGCAGCGCGATAGATAGAGCCTCGGGTTGAACCAGGCTGCCCGGCAGGGCAATGCCCCCGATCAAAGCGCCCATAACCAGCACCCGGTCCAGCAGCGTCAGGCAGATTGGGCGTGGAGAAGCCAGCAGCAGTTCCAGACAGGGCTCATCCTCGGGCGAGAGCAAAAAGGCGGCCTGGATGCCGGCAGCCAGCGGCACGATAATTTCAACCGCGTGGATGCCGGGCAGCGGAGAAAAGTCTCCGCGCCAAACGGTGGCGTTCAGCAGCACCACAAGCAGCACGACGAGGGCGCACAGGATCGTCGGCAGCCAGCCGATCAGGCGCAGACTGGCGCGCCAGGCAAGTGTGTATCCGCGTTTCATGCGTGTCCTCGAATCCAGCGTTCCTCGCCGCCGCCGGCCCACAAGGCCAGCCCGCCGAGCAGCAGGGCCAGAATCCACAGCCAGGGGCGCGCCGCCGTCACCGTCAGGCCGGGAATAAACCACAACATCCCCCGTCCGGTTATTTCGGCCGTGCTTTGCACCGCCCACAACCCCAGGCTGACCAAAAAGCCCACATTGGGATCGGTGGTGAGCACGGTGAGCAAAAAGGCCAGCGCAGAAAGAAAGGCCATCGGCGCCAGCCAGGTTGTCACCAGCGGCCAGAAGGAGAGATCGGACCGGGTCAGTGCCAGCACCGTGCTTGCCAGCAGCCCCAACCCCAGGTCAAAGCCAAAGGTCAACATCAGCCGGACCAGTAAAATCAGACGCGGCGAAACCGGGGTGGCCAATTCGATCTCGATTGCCGGAGCGACGGAGGGGCCATATAAAAAGGCGACACCCGCCGCGGCGACAACCGGCGCAGCCCAGACCAGGGGCAGCATGCCGAGCGTCATCTGGGATGGTTCAGTGGAGAACATTGTGATCAAGGTGCCCAGCGCCATCACCAGCGCCGAGGCGATCCAGATGTCGCGGCGGATCAGCCGGGCCTGGGTGACAATCAGCGCCCACATCCAGCGCCGGTCGAGTTTCACCGAGGGCTGGGGGGCCAGGCGATCCAGGACGGCGTCGACGCGGGGCAGCACGGCTTCTTGTGGGCGCTGGATCAGCACGCTCTGCAGGGCACGCAGGTTTTCCACGCGCCGCCGACACGCCGGGCATTGGTCAAGGTGCCGCTCTACATCCGCCCTGGCGTCGTCGTCGAGGGTCTGGTTGGCGTACCAGGGCAGTAATTCGATGATTGGGTCAGGACAGGTTGCCATTTTGTTCTCTCATCGTTTGCGACAGTGCGCGCAGCGCATAGTGCAGCCGGCTCTTGACTGTGCCCAAAGGGCAGTCGAGCACCTGGGCCACCTCGGCTTGCGCCAGACCGTGGCCAAAAACCAGCTCGACTACGGCGCGATGCGCGGGCGGGAGCGCTTGCAGCGCCCGCACCAGCCGCTCGCGGTCGCTCGCCAGCGCGGCCAGGTCGTCCGGGTCGGGGCCGGGATCGGCCAGTCTGTCGGCGGCAAATTCATCCAGGGGCAGCGCCCGCTTGCGTCGCAGTGCTGTGATGCCCAGGTTGTGAGCAATGCCAAAGAGCCACGTTCGAACGCTAGATTGGCCGCGAAACCGCCGGGCGTCGCGCCAGACGACGACATACAGTTCCTGCACCAGGTCTTCGGCAGCGTCGACGTCACCGGTCAGGCGCGCCAGATAGTTCAACAGGTGCTGGGCGTGGCGGTCGTATAGCTCGGTTATGGCTTGTTGGCTGCCTTGTGCAACGGCCCTCAAGACATCAAGGTCGGGATCGGGTCTCATTCTGTGGATTAGTCGCTTTTCGGGCTTAAAAGGTTCAATATGTTCATTGTCTACTCTAATTCAATCGGAGGTCCTCTTGAGTTGTGAGCCGGTCATGCACGGCGCCCGGCGGCGGCGTGCGAAAAGGCGGCGTGATGCCCACGTGTGGTTTGGGGCGGTAAGGCCGTTCCAGCGCCTGGATTTCTTCGGCGGACAGTTTGAGTTCTACTGCTGCGGCGGCCTCTTCCAGATAGGACAATTTCGATGCGCCGACGATCGGTGCGGCGACCGCCGGCTTGGTCAGCAGCCAGGCCAGGGCTACATGAGCGGATTTGACACCGCGTTGCCCGGCAATCTGCTTGACTTGGGCGACAATTTGCTGATCGGCCGGAGTGCGAAAGAATTCCAGGAGCGAATCGGCTTCCGAGCGGTCCGTTTTTGCTTCGGGGAAAGCCGCACGGGCCAAGACGCCGCGCGCCAGCGGCGACCAGGGGGTCATGCCAACGCCTTCCGCTTCGCAGAGAGGCGCCATATCCCGCTCTTCTTCCCGATAGAGCAGGTTGTACAGATTTTGCATCGCAACAAAGCGCGCCTGGCCTTTTCGATCCGAGATTCCCAACGCTTGCATAAATTTCCAGGCATACATCGAGCTGGCGCCGATGTAGCGCACCTTGCCTTGGACCACCAGCATGTCGAGCGCCTCCAGGGCTGTCTCGATGGATGCGCCGGGCATCAGCCGGTGAATCTGGTACAGGTCGATTAGCTCCACGCCCAGCCGTTTCAGGCTGGCCTCGCAGGCGTATTGAATTTGTTGGCGCGTCTCTCCAGCGCTGAAAAAGTGCTTGGTGCCGATCACAATCTCGTCCCGTTTCGCGTATTTTTTCAACCAACGCCCGGCGATCTCTTCGCTTCTGCCGTCCGAATAACTGTCGGCCGTATCGAAAAAGGTAATGCCCAATTCTACAGCGCGGCGAAAGAAGGGTTCCGAGGTCTGTTCGTCCAGCACCCAGTTCCAGCCGAGCCAGCCAGGGCGGCCATAGCTCATGCAACCCAGGCAAATTCGCGACACTTGTAGCGTTGTTTTCCCCAGACAAGTATATTCCATAACTGATCCTCCTGATGTTTAGTGCCTATCCTGTGAAATTCTTGCCTGCAATGGAAACCATTGCCTGGGCAACAATTTTCGGGTCGGCAAATTCTTGTTCAGTTCCAATTCATTCGGGATAGGAACTCGAAAGCGAGCACTCGGCGTAGGCTTTGCCTTCACCGAGCACCTGATGAACGATGGGCAGCCACTCACTGATTGGGATGTGCTGCGGGCATTTCTGCTCACAGGCGTGGCACTGGACACATTGGATCGCCTGTCCACGACGAAACCACTCACCCTCAAAGCCTTCTTTCATCCACCGATACCAGAATCTGGCGCGATGGGGGTCTTCTTGCTCGTACATCAGTCCATCGTTGTAGAGCTTGAAATTGTATGGAATATCGACCTCGTTCGGACAGGGCATGCAGTAGCCGCAACCCGTGCAGGGAATGGAGCGGAGCGATCGGTACGCCTCGCGCACGCGATCGACCAACATCAGTTCTTCGTCGCTCATCTGGCCCGCGTCGGGCGCGCTGACGCTGGCGACATTTTCTTCGACTTGCTGCATTGTGCTCATACCGCTGAGGACAACCGATACCTCCGGTCGATTCCACAACCACTGCAATGCCCATTCGGCAGGCGTGCGTTGGCAAAGTGCCGTGTTCCACAGCGCCCGGATGGACGGCGGTGGTTTGGCGAGGATGCCACCCAGCAGGGGCTCCATCACCACAACGGCCAATCCCCGGGCGGCGGCGTATTCAAGCCCGCGGTCGCCAGCCTGGTAATCACCGTTTACATAGTTGTACTGAATCTGGCACATCGCCCAATCATCATAGGCGTCGACGATCTCTTGAAAGACGGAATAGTCGTCGTGGAACGAAAACCCCAGATAGCCCACACGCCCGTCTGCGATGGCTCTCTCAGCCCAGTCGAGCACATCCATGTCGCGCAATTTGGGCCACCAGTTGCGGTTGATCCCGTGCAAAAGGTACAAGTCGATGTGATCCGTTTGCAGCTTTTGAAGCTGTTCGTTGAGCAGCCGATCGAAATCGCGCGGCTCTTTGACGTACAGAGGAAAGAGCTTGGTGGCTAACCTGACCTTTTCGCGATAGCCCCCTTGGAGCGCCCGCCCCAGGAAGCGCTCGCTGTTGCTGCCGTGATAGTGAATGGCAGTGTCGACATAGTTGACGCCGTGGTCAATGGCCCAGTGCAGCATCCTGGTCGCTTCCGGCTCGTCGATCCGGGCATAGTCGCCATTCAGGGTGGGGAGGCGCATCGCCCCAAAGCCGAGGGCCGATACCTGCCAGTCCAGGTGGCCAAATTTTCGATAGTGCATATTTGTTTTTCCCTTATGTGTTGCGTTCCGCGACCTTGCGATCATAGAACGCCAGGCTCTCGACCATCATCTCGCGGATGGGCAGTTTGTAGGGGCACCTGTCTTCGCAGCTGCCGCATTCAAGGCAGGTTTTTGCCCTCTCGGCGACGCCGGCCTGCCGGCTGAACCACTGCTCGTGAGGCCAGAGATCCCAGGTGACGTGCGAGTTGATCAGCGCCGGGATGTCTATCTCTTGAGGACACCCGGGCATGCAATAGCCGCACCACTGGCAAAAGCGCGTGCCCAGTTTGGCGCGAACCTGCTCTATGCTCTGTTGTTCCTGAGGAGCAAGCGCCCGGGAGCCTTCCACGATGCCGGCGATCTCTTCGATTTCGGCGACGGTCTCGATGCCGGGGACGGGTATCACGTCGTCAAATTGCAAGAGATATTTGATCGCCAGGTTGGCGTCCGCCAGCCGGCCGCCGGCAAAGGGCTTCATGGCGACAAAGCCGACGTCATGCTGCCGGGCCAGGGAAACCAACCCGTTTGCCGGTTCGTCGTTGACAAAATTAAAGGGAAACAGGATCATTTCAAAATAGCCGGAAGACACAAGTGTTTGTGCGACTTGCAGGCTGTGGCTCGATACGCCGATGTGCCTGATCTTGCCCACCCGCAGCGACTCCTGGGCGGCCTCCATGGCCCCACTGGGGCCGAGTATTTGTTCGTATTCCTCAAGGGTGCCGACGTTGTGGAACTGCCATATATCGATATAGTCGCTGTCCAGGTGTCTCAGGCTTTCTTCCAACTGCTTCAGGGCGGTGGCCTTGTCGCGCACCCACGTCTTGGTGGCAATGATGACGCGATCCCGCTGTCCGGCGATCGCCTTGCCGATGCGTGCTTCGCTCTCTCCGTAGCCGCGAGCCGTGTCGATCAAGTTGATCCCCAGATCGAGCGCGCGCTGCACCACGCGGATCGCTTCTGCTTCGGGTGGGCGCTGCAACGGGATGCCGCCTATTCCTACCCTGGAAACCTGCAAATTTGTCTTGCCTAATCGCACAATGTCCATCGCTCTATGCCTCGTCCTGGTAAAATTTGTGCCAGTGTGCCAGCGTGACCTTTTTGACCCAGGCATCCTGCTCGTCCAGGCCGTAGAACTCGGGCACGGTGATGGCTTCAGGCCCTTTGCCGGCCGCGATCGCGTCCCTGGTCGCATCCCTCAGCGCCTCGAAAAACGCCAGATGCTTTTCGACCTCGTCTCTTTCCACCACGGGGCCGTGCCCCGGAACGAGCTTGTCAAAATCAAGTGACAGCATCTCTCTGAAAGCGTCCATCCAGCGCTCGGGGTCGCAACTCGGGTCGCCGGCGTATGGAAAGCCGCGGGCAAACATCAGGTCGCCGGCGAACAGCACCCTTTCGTGAGGGACATAGGTGTATGTAGAACAGTCCGTGTGCCCGCCGGTGTGGATAATCTCGACGACCTGGTTGCCGTCGCGTATCTCCAATCTGTCCCGAAAGCCCAGCGTGGGGACGAGAATCTCGACCTCATCGAGCCAACCCATATCCTCGGATGGATTGTTTTGCTTCCATCGCGCGATGGCCTCCGGAGACCACTCGGTGTCTTTTCTCTTCAGGATGTTGGCGATCAGTTCGGTCGATCCGACGATGCATGTATCTTCAAAGGGGGCCATGCCGAATACATGATCGGCGTGGTAGTGGGTGACGAGGAGGAATTTCACCGGCAGGCCGAATTGCCCCTCCAGCTTTTGCCGGAATGTTCTGGCCGCCGAGGGGATCATTGTGGGGTCGATGGCGACGATGAAATGGTCGAGCGCGACTGCCCCGGCGTTCGAGCGCAACTCTGGCTCAGTGACGGCAGCCGTTCGTGTGCTGACGGGGATCAATTTAAACTCGGTATACATAACGTCTCCTTTGCTATTTCTCATTATGGACAGGCATCTTGATCCGGGTTTTCCAGCCCGGTATAATACTCGATCTTGCGCTCGATCAAGTCCAGATGCTCCGAGAGTTTCTGGATTTGCTGCCGCACGGCGTCGCGGTGTGCCTTGAGCAGTTCCAGTCGCTGGCTCAGGGTTGCGCCGCCTTGCCGCTGCAAGCCGACGTAATGCTGCACGGTCGCAATCGGCATGCCGGCAGAGCGCAGCCGCCGGACAAAGGTGATCCACTCGATGTCTTCCTGCGTGTAACGGCGATGTCCGTTGCCGGCACGGTCGACCGGCAAGATCAGGCCGATGCGTTCATAGTAGCGCAGTGTGTGCTCGCTCACTCCGGTGATCTGGGCGACCTGTTGTACGGTCAGTTCGGTGTCCATCATCAACGCTCCTCAAGATGAATCTATTGTCAAGGCACCTGACGCAATTATTATACAACTTGGAGTGCACTCCAAGTCAAGAGGGAATTTGGGGGAAAATATTCAAGAGGGATGCTGCCTGTATGGGATATGTCGAGAACCCCAACGCGGGCCGTGGCTGTCTGCCGCCACGGCCCGCGTTGTCTGGCCGCTAGATCAGGTAAAGCTCGACCTGACGCCCATCAATGGGCCGGCAGCCGTCTGCGGTAAAGGCCACGTCTTGTTCCAGACTCATGGTCACCTCCTGGTTGCCCCACTCGGGGACGCGATCGCGCACTGAAAGCTCCATCGTAAAGCAATTGCCGTACCTCAAAGTCACATCGCCGCGACCGGCGCAGCGTTCCTGTTCCCACGGCAGGCCGATCAGCGGGCCGGGTTCGTGCAAGAACAGGCCGAGTGAGTGCGAGTACACTTTGGGGTTGGGAATCCCGGCGGCACGCGCGCGGGCGAGGATGTTGTGCAAGAGTTCGTTTCCGCTCAAGCCGGGGCGAAATTCGGCCATAAAAACGTCCTGTAAACGGTTGGCCGCGGCCATCAACTGCTTGAGGCCCTGCGGCGCGTCGCGCTCGCCGGGACGGAGCACGTACGCGCATTCCTGGTGATCGCTGTTCAGGCGCAGGTAGCGAATCCCAACGTCAGAGTGAATGAGGTCGCCGGGGCGGATCACCGGGTCGCCCTCGCCCAACCGCGCCTTGTTCTCATCACAGCGCACGAGGTCGAAAAACGGCTTGAAGGCCAATTCGAGTCCCAGGTCGGCGCTGCGCTGCCAGTAGGTCCATTCCAGGTCTTGCACTGTCGTCACGCCAGGCACGATCGTCTGCCGGCTGAGGCAGTCGGCCAGCAGGTGATGCGCCACGCGGGCCACATGCTCAAAGAGCTGCAATTCCGTGCCGGTGAGCGTAGACAGCCAGATCGTGGCCAGCGGTTCTGCAGAAGCCAGTCGATCCTGGTAGGTGGACGGCAGCGCCGCCAGGAGTTGGGTGTAGAGGTTATGCGTCAGACCGCCGGCCGCCCACTGCGTCGAGCCGATGTTGATCCCGATCCGCTGCGGATCGCGTGCGCAGATGATTTCTCGGAGCAAAGCCCACTGTTCTTCGTGTCGGCGGCCCGCCCACGGGCGATCGTAGAGCTGACCGGTATTGGTCATCGACAGGTTGATCCGCTCCACACCTCGCTCCAGGCCGTGATCGTACAAAATCAGCATTTGCAGGATGGGACACCAGGTATCCATCGGGATCATGGTTGTAAAGATGGGATCCAGGTCGTCTTCCTGGCACAAGATCAGCCACATATCGAACCCGGTTTCCCGCATCGCCGCCGGTAGAATGTGCTCCAGGCGCTCCGCCAAAACCCGGCGAATGATCTCGGCACGCTGCCGGACCGGCAGCACTGCTGGTGCGTCGCCTCGCTCGACCCATTTGACTTGTTCCATGCTCTGCCTCCTTGAAAAAGAATGGTCGCAAGGTTCTTCGTTGGCAACACTAACGAGTTGTCTTGTCGACACGTTGACGGCTCGTGTGTCTCCTCCGCCGCTCGGCGGCGAGTAACTTTTTGAGTGCGCTGGCCTGGCCGGTGTGGTAGCCGAGATCGCTCAAGTTGTGCAGCAAAAAGGCCCATGCGCTTTGCCGCCGGCGTTCCACCACCAGTTCGACCGCCTCCCATTCGGGGTGATCATGCAAGTAGGTCTTGAGCGTCTGCCACGCCCGATCGAGGTGATCCATGCGTGCCTGGGCGTCCAGGCCCGGTTCCGGCGCGGCCTCATCAAAAGTCGCGCCCTTGACCGAACCCCAGGCAATGCCCGATTCGCCGAGGTTGGCCGGGATGCGTTCCCCGGCCAGGCGACCATAGCTGAGCCACAGCAGGTCGGCGCAGTGGCGGACGAGCCAGGCCAGCGAATTGTTGATGCCGGATGGCGTCCACTGCATTTCCTCGACGGTCGCGTCTGCTGTGTATCGCCGCAGTTTGGCGATGAAAAGCTCGGTGACCTCGACGAATGCGGCAAGCTGGGTGTCGATTTTTTGTTCCATATAAATCCTCTTCCGCCTGACGATTTCTACACGCCTGATATGCGGCTGGTGATCTCGGCCCTATGCCGGTAAATCCAGTAAAATGCCTCCAGATTTTTCCGGGCCAGTTCGTTTTGATCGTGTTCGAAGAACCAGTCCACAAAAAGCACCTGGGTGGCGAGCATGACAAACCAAAGTGCGTCCTTTTCTCGCCCGGACAGACTGCTTTCCCGCTGATACCCGTCGATTACGCAATCAAAGCTGTCCAACCAACCTTGATGAGCATGATTGTCGAAAAACTGCGCCTTGGCCATGTCGGCGAGCATGTAGCCGATGTCGTAGACGCGCGGCCCCGTGGGCAGATGGTCGAGGTCGATAAAACCAGATACGTCGCCGCGATAGAGCAAATAGTTGCCGCCGTGACAATCGCCGTGAATGTACTGCATCGGTAGATTTCCCAATGCTTCCACCATCTCGTTTTTGAGTGCGGCGACTGCCTGCCGGAAAGCCTCGGCGCCTTGCCCGTCCAGCAAACCCTGGATGTGGGGCACTGCCTCCTCGACAATCCTGTGCGGCAGGTTCATCGTCCAGGAGTCGATCTGTCCCGGATAGGTAGCCAGAGCCTTGTGCAATCGGGCCACTGCCGCGCCAATGTTGGCATAGACCCGCTTGATGTCTGCCGGCGGAATGCTGTGATCGTCCGGCAGCAAGGGATAAAGGAGATAGAGCCGCTCCTGGTCTTTCACATCGGGTTGCCCGTCGTCGGACAGGACGGGCACGGCGACGGGCACACCGTGGGCCTGCAGATGCCGGAGCAGGTCGTACTCGGTTTTAACCCGTCTGGCGTTCAGATTGCCCGTAATATCTTTGAGAATAAACTGTTCGCCGTGCTCCGTAGTAGCCGTCCAGACAGCCACCTCGCCGCCGGCCCGGTTTTGATGTGTGACTTCCAGCCCGGTGATCGGGCCGATGTGCTTTGTCCAGAAGCCAAGTGCATCCCGTGCGCGTTGAATTTCGGTCATTTTGGCATCCTCTGCGGCTTGGCAGGTGATCTGTGAAATCTTGGCAATCGCTTCTTTTATGCCCCACAGGTAACAAGCCATGCGCTTTGCCCGTGTGATAATAGACCCTAAAAACAACAAAACCCTTCAGGTTTTTCAAACCTGAAGGGTCTGTCGACACTCAATCTAGCCGTATAAAATCTCTGCGCCGCGTCCTTGCTGGATCAGCGGGATGAATGTCTCCAGCTCGGCCTGCACCTTGGGGTCGGTCAGGTCGATGGTTTGCCTGCGCTCCGCCGACATGTAGGCGGCGGTGAAGAGTTTGGTGATTTCCAGCCCGTATTCCCAGGGCAGGTAGCCGTCCAGGCCGGTCATGAACGATTGTGCCGCATCGACGTTTTCATCGACATAGCCGTATAGATCGGCCTCGTTATGCTGCACGGCGAGCAGGCCGCGCGAGGCGGTCGATTTTTCCAGCGCCGTTTCGGCGTCGGCGGTGGCTTCGGCGGCCTCGTCGCCGATGAAAATAGCCAGCGATGATTGCAGCGTGTTGATCTCGAAGGCATAGCCGGGGCCCATCCCGTCCATGAACAGGCGCAGGCCCTGCTTTTCAAACATCCACGAGTCGGTGAATTGGGCCTTGACCAGTTGGCCGGTCTGGAGGTTCTTAAAAGTGACAATGCCGGTGGTAAAGTCTTCGGCGGGAGTTTTGGTGTAATCGACGCCGGTCTTGGCGCGCAGTTTTTCGCGCCACTGGGGCAGGCCCCATTTGAGCAGTGCGGTTTCGGCCTGGATCGACACCGGCTTGAGATAGTCGATCGGCGTGCCGAGCGGATTCAGCGCGTACCAGCCCACGGCGATGCTGTGGCAGCCCATGTCCGAAAGAACGCCGCCGCCCTGACGGGTGGGGTCCCAGAACCAGCCTTCGTGCGGGCCGCCGTGTTCTTCGGCCGAGCGGGTCAGTGCCAGCGGGCCCATTGTTTTCTGCTGCGGGGCGAGCTGCTTGAGCTGCGCCTGGATCGGCTTCATGAAAATCTGGTTTTCAAAATAGGCCGTTTTCAGGCCCACGCTGCGCACCAGTTCGACCAGCCGGCGCGCTTCCTTGACATTGCGTCCCAGCGGTTTTTCGCAGATCACACCCTTGAGTTCAGCGCCCTGCTTGACCGCGTCGACGATCTCTTCGACGATGGCGATGCGAGCAAAGTTGGGGGCAAATATCGCCACCGCGTCGACGTGTTTGCACAATTCGGTGATGCTGGGATAGACGGCGCCCAGCCCCAGGCCCATCTGGGTCACATTGTCCGACAGTTCTTCAGCGCCCTTGAGTGCGGTCACACCGTCCACGTCTACGGTACGCACCTGAGTCAGCGCGCGGGCGTGAAAATTGGCCACAAACCCGGCGCCGATCATGCCCAATCTCATCTTGTTCATTTCTGTTCTCCTTTTCAAACACGATCGATGTGTTGTGTACGCCTTGCAATGTTTGGATTATAGGCAAGATAGAGGGAAAGGTCAAATGCCAATTTGACATCCGTTCGAACCCGTGCTATACTTGTTCGAACGAACAACAATTTGTTTTTCGATCCCCTTTTGTTCGACACACAGGTCCACCAGACAAAGGAAACGGCCATGTCGCCCACCATATCTGATGTTGCCGAGCGAGCTGGCGTCTCCAAGAGCACAGTTTCGCTGGTACTAAACAACAAACCGAGTGTCTCTGCTGAACTGCGCGAGACTGTGCTTGCCGCAGCGGATGAGCTTGGCTACCAGCTGCCCCGTCGCCGCTCACCACGGACTTTAAGCCACAAAAAGTCAATTGTGGTTGTACACTATGAGTGGCGCGAAGCCGAACCCCACACTGACTCTATCTTTGTTGACTATATCACGGGCATCCAATCTTTTGTCCAAGACAAGAACGTCAACCTGACTTTTATCACCGACTATGACGAGAGTCACCAGCAGTTGGGCTATCATCTGCTGAGCAATGGCCACATTGCCGCCGATGGCGCGATCGTCATGGGTCGAGGCGCGCGCCGCGATGGACGGCTGCTGCAACAATTCCTGGGGCGGGGCATCCCCATGGTCGTGCTCAGCCGCAACTGGCCGGATTTGTCGATCAGCACGGTGAGCCAGGATCACCGCCAGCAGGCCTGCATTGCGCTGGAACACCTGATCGCGCTGGGCCATCGCAAAATTGCCTTTCTCGCCTCGGAGGCCGACCGCCAACACGATTGGTTTCAGTGGCGAATCGAGTGCTATCGCCAGGCCGTGTTGATGGTCAACAGCCAGGTGGACGAGGAACTGATTATAGTGGGCCGGGATGGGTTCGAGGCTGCTCAAACGCTGATCAAGCGGCGTCCCGATGTGACGGCCATCTTTGCCGTCCAGGATACAAACGGCGCCGCCGCAGTGCGCGGCTTGCTGGCAATGGGCGTTCGTGTGCCGGAGGATGTATCCGTCATCGGCCTGGATGACATCGCCGAGACATCGGATTTGCGTCCGGCCCTGACCACCGTGTCCTTTCCTCATACGGAGGTGGGTTATCTCGCTGCCGAGCTTTTGCTGCGGCAGATCGAGAACAACAGTCTCTATTGCTCCACCATCACTGTGCGCTGCAACCTTGTCGAGCGAGAATCGTGCGCCGCACCCCGCAAGCACAAGGTCATCGATCTCGTTGGAAACACAGACGCCACAACAGAGGCGATGTAGGCAGGATTCCTCAAGAAACCAGGATGTTGTCGAGAGTCATTGTGGTGGCAGCCGGTCTGGCAGCACCACCTTGCGAAAGGAGGCAGACAATCAAACAAACGTATTTTTATGTTCAGATGAATGATCCAAGTGAATCTGGTTTACCAAGAAAAAGGAGAAAAAAATGAACAAGGTCACACGTCGCGAGTTTCTAAAGGTATCGGCTGTTGCCGCGGCCGGCGCTGCGCTTGCTGCATGCGGCAAGACGCCTGTTGAACAGCCTACAGACACGCCCAAAACGACAGACGCGACCGCCACGCCCCAGGCAGCAACGCCTACCCCGGCGCCGGACGTCGCCAAGGAAGCGCCCATGCTAGTCGATATGGTCAAAGCCGGAACGCTGCCCAGCCTCGACCAACGGCTGCCCCAAGAACCGATGACCATCGAACCGGTGGACAAACTGGGCCAGTACGGCGGGACAGTTGTCTGGATGGCGCAAGGTGAGGCTCCCGGCGCGCTCCAGCTGCTCGCCTTTAACGATGGTTTTGCCAAGTACACGCGCGAGGCCACCACGGCGCTGCGGCCCAACCTGTGCACCAGTTGGGAATGGAACGATGCGGCCACCGAGTTGGTGCTGCACATGCGCAAGGGCGTCAAGTGGTCGGATGGCGAGTCGCTGACCATGGACGACTGGATCTGGTGGTGGGAAAACATGGTGCTGGACGAGACCGTCGCCTATGCGCCGCCCTCCGGCACACGCGTCGCCGGGCAAAACATGACCCTGGAAAAGGTCGATGACTATACCGTCAAGCTGACCTTTGCCGGCCCCAACCCCCTCTTTATGTTCCAAATGAACCGTGGCGGCGGTGACCGCGGCAGCACTTACCAGGTCGTCCCGTCCCACTTTATGGAGCAATTCCACCCCAAGTTCAACACGGCGCTGGCCAAAGACGACGTAGCCGATCTGAGAGATCATCTCACGAACCGCTACCAATATGCCATGCCGCACTTTGGCCCGTGGGTGGTCACGTCGTTTACGGCGGGGCAAAAGGAAACCCTGGAGCGGAATGCCTACTATTGGAAAGTCGATACGGCGGGCAACCAGCTTCCCTATATGGACAACATGGAAGCGCAATGCGCCGCTTCATGGGAGCTGATCGTCACCAAGATCATCGCCGGTGAGGTTGATATCAGCTGGGATTCGCTGATCAAGGACTGGAGCGTGATCCAGGAGAACCAGGCCCAGGGCGGCTATACAACCATGATGTGGAGCACACTGAACGCCGTCGATACGGGTATGCTGTTCCACTATTGCTATGACGACCCCGGCCTGACCGCCTATCCGGACGGGCTGCTCTGGCAGCGTAATTTCCGCCGGGCGTTGTCGGCAGCCCTCGATCGCGAGCGGATGAACGACATCGTTTATTCGGGTCTGGGCAAACCGCGCCAGTTCGCCATGCCTGCCGTCGGCGCCGAGTACGACAGCCCACGCGGGCAAGAAATCCTCAAAGCCTGGGAGAGCCAGGACCTCAAGCACGACCCGGAGCAGGCGAAAGCGTGGCTGGACGAGCTGGGCGTCGTGGATGTGGACGGCGATGGCTATCGCGAGAGGCCGGACGGCTCCAAGCTGGAGCTGATGCTGGACATTGACGTGAACAATGGGAACTATACCAAGGCCGGCGAGTTGGCGCAGGAAGACTATAAAAAGGTCGGCCTGAACCTAGTGCTCAACGTAATTGACGGCACGCTGACCGACGAGCGCGCGACGAATGGCGAGTCGCTGTTCCGCGCTCGCGGCGGTGGCGCGTCCGGGCTTATCGCCGCCCCAGGGCACTGGGCGCCGGTCGAGAACACCGGGTACACCATCGCCGGCCCGCCTTACGGCCGGTGGTACCAGACGGGCGGCAAGGAAGGCGTCGCGCCGCCAGCGGGCAGCTTTATCGAAAGGTTGCAGCAGGCCTATGGCAAGGCCATCGTCCTCGCAGACGCGGATGCGCAAAAAGCGGCCATTCTGGACGCATACCAGATCCACGTCGACGAAGGCCCGATCCAGCTCGGCTATGTTCAGCTGCCGAACCAGCTCGTCGCGGTCAAGAACAATATGCACAATGTCCCGGCCAACGGCATTTGGGCCACCTGGACTTTTGGTTGGCCCGGCGCCGGCGATCCGGAACAGTGGTGGAAATCGTAGTATAATATGTGTATCTGGCTTGCCACTCACCAGGCCGGTGGGTGGCAAGCTCTTTTAGAGGTAGCGGGTACACCGGACTTGAGGCGTACCATGCCGGGCGGGCACAGAGGACGAGGTGCGCAATGCTGAAATACATCGGTCAGCGGATTTTGTCGATGATCCCGACGTTGTTTATCATCGTCGTCATTGGTTTTATCATCATCGAGCTGCCGCCGGGCGACTATTTGTCGTATTACATCACCCAGTTGGAGGCGCAGGGATACGAGGGCGCTCATTTGGAGGCCGAGGCCTTGCGCGTGCGCTATAATCTGTATGACCCGGCATACAAGCGCTTTGTCTCCTGGCTTTTTCGTTTTGTGCAGGGAGACTTTGGCGAGTCTTTTGCCTATCGCAAGCCGGTTCGCGAGTTGATCGGCGAGCGCCTGGCGATGACCCTGATCGTCTCTTTTACCAGCCTTATCCTGTCCTGGGCAATCGGCATTCCGGTCGGCGTCTATTCTGCCACGCACCAATACTCGTTTGGCGATCAGTTTTTTACCGTTGTGGCCTTTGTGGGTGTGGGTGTGCCCAGCTTTGTCCTGGCGCTGCTCTTGCTGGTGGGCGGAAGCCGGCTCTTTGGCTTCGTACCCGCCGGGCTTTTTTCGTCCGAATTTGAGAACGCGCCGTGGTCGCTGGCCAAATTGGTCGATCTGCTCAAGCACATGTGGGTGCCGGCGCTGATCGTGTCCGTGACCGGGACCGCCGGGCTGATCCGCGTAATGCGCGGCAACCTGCTGGATGTGCAGAGAATGCCCTATATGCAGACAGCGCGCGCCAAGGGCGTGCGAGAGGGCCGGCTGGTCTGGAAGTACGGCGTGCGCAACGCCATCCACCCACTGGTGATGAGCCTGGGCATGTCCTTGCCCGGTCTGATCTCGAGCACAGCGATCACCGGCATCGTCCTGAATCTACCGGTGATGGGGCCGATGTACCTGCAAGCGACGCGGACGCAGGACGTCTATCTGGCGGGCACTTTTTTGATCCTGATCACGGTCTTGCTGGTGATCGGGAACCTGCTGGCGGACATCTTGTTGGCGGTACTGGACCCGCGCGTTCGCTACGAGTCGTTGTGATTGGGATTTGAGGTGCAGACGAGGAAAAAGCATGGCTAATCGGCACAAAATCTCCAAACAGCTCGAGCAAAAAGACATTACGACCATGACTGTGGGGCAGCTCACCTGGCTGCGCTTTCGACGCAACCGGTTGGCAGTGATCGCGGGCATATTGCTGATCCTCTTTTACCTGGTGGCCGCCTTTGCCGGGTTCTTTTCTCCCTATGACGTAAGAACGATTCACTCCAAGTTTCCGGGCGTCCCGGCCAACGGCATTCACATCCGCGATCAGAGCGGCCAGTTCCGCTGGCCTTTTGTCTACGGCTATGAGTCCTATACCAACCCCGAAACGTTTCGGCGCATGGTCAGGCACACAGACGATATGTATCCGCTGCGCTTTTGGGCCAAAGGCGAACCGTACACGCTGCTGGGGTTCATCAATACCGATGTTCATTTCTTTGCCGTCGACGAACCGGGCAAGGTCTTTTTGCTGGGCACCGACGATCTGGGCAAGGATTTGTTCAGCCGGGTTCTGCACGGCGCGCAGGTTTCTCTGACGGTGGGGCTGGTGGGGGTAGTCCTGAGCCTGATTATCGGCTCGCTGGTGGGGATGGCGGCGGGTTATTATGGCGGCCTGTTTGACGATATCTCGATGCGCATCGTCGAGGTGTTGATGGCTTTTCCCCAGATTCCGCTGTGGATGGCGCTGGCCTCGGCCCTGCCGCCGGGCCTGGATTCGGTCAAGACCTACTTTGGCATTACCGTGGTGCTCTCTTTTGTCAACTGGGGCGGCCTGGCCCGGCAGATGCGCGCCAAAGTGCTGGCAATGCGCGATACCGATTTTGTTTTGGCCGCGCGAGTGGCGAATTGCAGCGACATGCGCATCATTCTCAATCACCTGCTGCCCACTGCATTCAGTCACGTGATCGTCGTGGCCACCCTGGCCATTCCAAGCATGATCCTGGGCGAGACCGCACTAAGCTTTCTTGGCCTGGGCATCCGCCCACCGATGACAAGCTGGGGACTCTTGCTCAGCCAGGCGCAAGAAACGCGCGTGCTCTTGCAAAAACCGTGGCTCCTCTGGCCTATTGTGCCGGTCATGCTGACCGCGCTGGGCTTTAACCTGGTTGGCGATGCCATCCGCGATGCCATCGATCCCTTTGCGGTCTAGCCCCAGCCCTCATCACTGGGAAAGAGGTTGCTGTACTTGATGCTGCTGCGCGGCTCGGCCATCATATCGGCGACGGCGTCGCGCCACTTTTGATAGTGGGCCGTCTCCTTGTGCCGGGCCGGGTCATCGGGCGTGCGGTACACCTCGACCAGGACAAAGCGGGTAGGATCGTCCTGCTGCTGGAGCACGTCAAAGCGGGCGATGCCCGGCTCCGCGATGCTGTTCTGCGCGTTTTCCAGCGACGCGGCCTGGAACGCCTGCACACAATCGCGCTTGACGTGGACGAAAACGTGAACGATCAACATGTCACACCTCCTCGTATAACTCCAATACGCTTGTAAACGAGCATCAGTATACCACACTATCCCACATTCGTCACCCCTCGACACGCAGGATGCGCGCCCAGTGCGCCCAGACCGGATCGACTGCCGCCTGCCCGTTGACGATGGAGAACGCATCTCCCTCGTTCAAGAGATCGACCAGATGGCTGCCGCGCACGGGGACGGGAATCCGAAACGCGGCCGGTTGGGCAGCCGCGTTGACCAGCACGAGCACACATTGATCCTCGGTCTGGCGCGCAAAAGCCAACTGCTCGTGGCGCACGTCCAACTGGCGGTAATCGCCATACCGGAGCGCCGGGCTGCCAAGCCGGATGCGGGCCAACCGGGCGATGGTTTTAGCCAGCTCGTGGTGCGGCGAGCGGGCGGCCGCATCCAGTTCCAGGCAGGGGCGCAAGGGCGCATCGCTGCCGTTCGATTTGCGCCCCTGGATGCCCCACTCGCTGCCGTAATAGATCGACGGCACGCCGGGCATGGCAAACAGCAGGCAGTAGAGCGGGTAGAGATGGGCCGGATCAGTCAGCCGGCTGGCCACCCGGTCGACATCGTGGTTGTCGGCAAAGGCGTACAGCGGCAGGCCGCGATATAGCCCGTCCTCGCCAAACTGGCGGTTCAGCGAGTAGGCGATCTCGAAATAATTGACATCCACGTGGCTCGAGTACAGCCCCTTGTAACACTCGTAATTGGTGGTCGAGTCGAGCGTGCCGGCATTGGCCCAACGCCGGTAGTCGCCGTGGATTACCTCACCGAGCAGCCAAAAGTCGGGACGCAGGCGCTTGCAGTGGGCGGCGAGCGCCCGCAAAAAATCAATCTCGACACAATCGGCCGCGTCCAGCCGCAGCCCATCGATGGCGAATGCGTCGATCCACATCGCTGCCGCGTCCAGCAGGTGCGCGCGCACCGCCGGGTTGTTCAGGTTGAGCTTGACCAGGTCGTAATGGCCGTTCCAGCCCGCGTAGGCAAACGGATCGCCACAGGGGCTTGTCCGCTGAAAATCAAGCCCGTCAAACCAATCGCAATAGGCCGACCGCTCGCGGTGTGCCTGCACGTCGCGAAAGGCCCAGAAATCGCGCCCCACGTGGTTGAACACCCCGTCGAGGATGACGCGAATGTCGTTCTGGTGCAGCGCATCGATGACACGAGCCAGCGCGGCATTGTCGCCCAGCCGCCGGTCGACCCGGTAATAGTCCGCCGTGTCGTAGCCGTGCCGGCTCGACTCGAACAGTGGGCCGAGATAGAGCGCGTTGACGCCCAACGACTTGAGGTGTGAAATCCAGGTGCACACCTTGTCCAGGCGCGGCATGGGCGGCGAATAAAAATCGTTCCACTCTGGCGCGCCGCAAAATCCCAGCGGATAGATGTGGTAAAAGATCGACTCGTTTGCCCAGTGTACCATTAAATATCTCCTTTTGTTGTTCTTTTTATACCGAACGGTATAGTGCAAAGCCAAAAAGAAAAGGCGTTGTCGCCTGTAGAAACATCAAACTAGGAAAAGATACCGTGCATGAACTGGTGAATAGCGTGGTAGACCAGCCTGTCGTCCAGTTCGGTGTAGCCATTGAGCGCCAGCCCGATGTAGGTATGGATCGTCCCCAGCAGCGTCGCCGCATAGGCGCGATGCCGCCCGCGCATGTTGCCGTGATCGTCTGCCGCGCGGATGAACAGCGCTTCCAACAACTGCTGCTGTTTCTCGTTCCACCCGGCGACGGCGCGAAAGGCCGCGCTGTTGGGCGGCGCGAACCACAGGCCAAGCTGCAAGCGATAAAACGTGCGATGCGCGCCCGCATAGTCGAAATAGGCCCGGACTATTCGCTCCAGCGTGAGCGGCAGATCGCCCTGGTACAAAGCCGCTTGCGCCACAGACTCGTACAAAGCCTGGAAATGCTCGCCGAGCAAGGCTTCCAAGAGACCCTGCTTGCTGCCAAAGTAATGATACAGTGTCGGCTTGGTGACGCCCGCGTCCTCGACGATCTCTTGCACGCCGACGGCGTCATAGCCGCGCGAGGCAAAAAGCCGCAAAGCCACAGCCAGCAGGTTGGCACGATTGTCCATTTCGTTCCGCCTTCAGCATCTTTCAGACCCACATAGTATACCACTCGGTATACAAACTGTCAAATGACAAGGCGCGGACACGCGCGTGTCCGCGCCGGGAGATGAAGGCGAACCCGATTCAGTGCGCCATCTCGTGCGGCTGCATGCGCTCCAGCGCAGCGCGCCAGCCGGCCGTTTCGCGCAAGGCGGAAAACTCGCGGCACTGCTCCGTCGCCGGAACATCCGTCCATCCCTTGTCGATGGCCCGATTCAGGTATTGAAGCGCCCTGCCGGCATCGCCGGCCCAGGCCCAGGCGCGCGCCGCGTCGTGATACAAAAAGGACGGGCCGTCGCCCCCAAGGGCAAAAGCACGTTCGAACAACGCAATGGCCTGCTCGTACCGCCCGGCATCAAGTTCATAGTAGGCTTGCACGCCGATATGTTGCATCTCGTCAAACACGATGTAATGCAGCGCATAATCCTTTTGACGCTGCAATCCCAGGCGCTCCGTCGTACGAATTGAGCCCACGTTGTCATCGGCGCAGGTCCAGACGATGGTCGAAAGGCCATTTTCAAGCCCGTATTCCAGCGCGGCGGCCGTGGTGATTGCCGCCAGGCCGCGCCGTCGATATTCGGGCAGGGTTTGCAGCCCCACATCGCCCACACCGCGACTCACCGCATCGACGGTGGTCCAGGAAACGACTTGATTGGTTTCTTCGTGAATGGCGACAAACCCATAGTCCCGGAAAGCGGGTCGATCGGCGTCGCGATATTTTTCAATGAACTCGCGCACCTCGTTGGGCAGAACGAAACCTGGGCGATCCAGCAGCGATGCGTCCATTTTCTGCACCGTGAAACCGCCGGGCACGCGCTCATGCGCGAGCTTGTGCGCATGAGCGTGACAGACATAATGCCGCCGGCGCGCCGTGATCGGTTCGCGCGGCGCGAGAATCGTTTTGAGCGCCGCGTCCCACCCATCCGACGCGCAGGTACCGAGCAGCGAGGGCACATTCTCTGGAAATGCGGCTCGCGCCCAAATGGCTTGATTCAGCGCGCAGTTGAACGCCTGGTTGCTCGGATCGCCCACAAAATAGCTCCACGGATCGTTATGATTCAGAAAAGCCGTCCGGGGGTTTTCGAGTTGATCGACAAACACCCGCCCAGAGTGAGCGCCCTCGACAACGGCCGTGCAAAAAGGCTGCCAGCCGGTAAATGGCTCGAACAGGCCGCGAACGCGATCAAATTGAGATCGCTCCAACTCATAGATCATAGTGTCTCCTCACTTGTCCGTCGATAAATGCCCTGCTCGCGCGTCATCAGGTTATGGCTGACCAACCCACGGCGCAAGGCGGCTACATCCTCGTTGAATTCGAGCAAAACCTGGTTGACCTCGCGCTCATCGTAGGCGCGGCCCGGCTCGAACTCTTGGGCAATTTTCTCCAGCACGATAATCTGTTTTTTGAGCTGCGCCGGGATCTGGGTCAAGCGGCCCTGTCGAAAAAAAGTCTTGAGCACCTTGTCTCGATAGGCATCTTGTTCGACGCGGGCAGCCAACCTCGGCTGAGGGACAAAGACCAGCTCGCTCAAGCGCATATCCCACATGTCGCCAGCCAGTGAGTAAACCTGGTAGTATTGGTCTTGCTGCGATCGGAGCAGGCCGGCCTGGGTCAACTTGGACAGGTGATGCGAGATCGTCGCCGGGTTGAGCAGTAAAATCGCCGCCAGTTCCTCGCCGTGACGGGGTTTCACCTTGACTAGGTTCAAAATCAACAGGCGCACCGGGTGTCCCAGCACCTTGAGCAGTTCGGCGCGCGCTTCCAGGTTACCTTCAACACCGGTCTGCGTCATCCCACGCCTCCTTGCCGGTGATCATTTGGTAGCCGGTGGAAAAAATACTCCGCACATGCCGCATCGTGCTCATTTTGATCTGCACCTTGAGCACGGCCTCATCGTCTTGCATTGCCCTGGCCAACTCGATCTCCCGGTGCGCGTGAGTGACGATCGCTCTGGTGACGTCATCAAAGAACTGACACAGCTTGTCGATGTCGGGTATATCCAGCGCAAGCAGTTCGCGGATACGATCATAGTAATCGGGCGGTGTAACAGCGTCCATTGTTTTCCTCTTTTTGGATTTTAATTTGATAAATATCAAATTAAATTATAGCATCCAATTTGATGTTTGTCAAGTTAATCCTGGCACTCCTATCCTGCACAGAGGCGTACCGCACACCTCAGACAAAAGGCGTTGCCAGGCGTTTCAAAAAGCGGTAAAATAGGCGCTAAAAGGAGAACACCTTGAGGAAATTACAGATGGCATTCAAAAAGCGGTTCAGGCTATGTCTCGCACCGGCCTTGTTTTTCCTGTTGGTTTTGGCCGGGTGTAGAGGCGGTCAGACCAACACACCCACACCGGAGGCTGTCGCCGCCGCGACCTGGACGCCGACCGCCACACCGACGGCTGCACCCACGTTCACGTCCACACCCACGCCGACGGCAACCGTCACGCCCACCATCACGCCGACGCCGACCGCGACCAGCACGGCGACCGCGACGGCGACCGCCACCGCCACCCATACACCGACGCCTACCCCCACGCCCACTCACCCGCTGATGATCGAGGTGATGCGCCGGCAAGCATATCCGGGCAGCGCGATCGTCATCGAGAAAAAACTGGAGGCCGGCTCGAACTATGATCGCTACATCGCATCGTATCTTTCCGAAGGGCTAAAAATCTATGCCCTGCTGACCGTGCCGCAAGGCGAAAAGCCAGCCAGCGGCTGGCCGGTGATCGTGTTCAACCACGGCTACATCCCGCCGGAGCAGTACCGCACCACCGAACGCTATGTGGCCTATGTCGACGCCATCGCCCAAAGCGGCTACATCGTCTTTCGCTCCGACTATCGCGGGCACGGCAGTTCCGAGGGGGAGCCATCGAGTTCGTATGGTTCGCCGGATTACACCGTCGACGTGCTGAACGCCGTCGCCGCGATCAAGCGCTATCCCGACGCCGACCCGGATCGCATCGGCATGTGGGGGCACTCGATGGGCGGCAGCATCACCCTGCGGGCGATGGTCGTGACCGATGACATCAAGGCGGGGGTGATTTGGGCCGGCGTGGTCGGCTCGTACAGCGACCTGCTCAACCGCTGGCGGCGCGCCGAGGCCACACTCACGGTGACGCCGACTCTTGCACCAACCAGCACTGACGCGACGGCAACGCCCGATCCCGCCGACGCGCGGCGGCGCTGGCGGCAGGATTTGCTCGACACCTATGGCTCGCCGGAGGAAAACCCGGCTTTTTGGGATTCGATCTCGCCCAACGCCTACCTGGTCGATCTGTCCGGCCCGGTGCAGCTTCACCACGGCACGGCCGACGAGAGCGTGCCGGTCGAGTTCTCGGAGAGCCTGTTCGTCCAGATTCAACAAGCGGGCCAGCCGGTCGAGCTGTACACCTACAAGGACGACAACCACAACATCTCGGTCAATTTCGAGACGGCTATGAAGCGGTCGATCCAGTTTTTCGATTTGTACGTCAAGGGCAAGACGCAATAAACAAGAAACCCGGTTTTTGATAAAAACCGGGTTTCCCTGCTCAGGTCTAGGCCGGGCAAATGCGGAATGTCCATCCGCCCTGCGTGGGTGGATTTTGGGCCGTGAACAGGATGCGGTTCAGGTGATCGCCCCACACGCTGCCCATCCGCGCATCGGTGATCGGGACGATCCCAGTCGTCGCCGCGAATTGGGCCGGGTCATAAATCACCCTCCCCGCGCCGCTGCGGCGGCGATCGGCGCCAAAGCCGGTTTCCGCCAGCACGATCTCGCCGTTTTTCATCTCGACCGCGCACGGCGTGAGCAGGCAGAGGACGATCTCGCCGGCCGGCGCGTTCAGCGCGTAGCGGTCCGTCACTTCGACCGCCTCGCCTCGCTTGAGGGTGAGGGTACGCGTGTAGGCATCCAGCCTGGCCTCCGGCCCGTAGGCCCCGGCAATATCCAGAGAAAATCGAACCGTATCATCACTAGCGCTGTAACTCACCGCCCGCGCGGCGAACTCGCGGCCCGGCAGCTGCACCGCGCCATCGACGGCCGGCAGCAGGCTGTGATAGTCGGAGCGCATCGTCCAGATCGTATAGCGCTCCGGGCCAAAGGTTTGCCGGGTATAGGTCTCCACCCCCGCATCGACGATCAGCGGCCGGCCCCCCACGTAGACGATGAAATTGCCCACGTCGTTGTGGTTGTGGCTCTCGGCATTGTGCCCGCCCTTGGCAGCGACGTACAGCCCCTCGCTCGATCCACCCTTATCGCGCGCCGCCATGACCTGGATTTCGGGCAGCCAGACATCGCGCGGCAGCGGCGGCCTTGGCTCGACAGCAAACAATTCGTCGAGCATAAAGAGGGTGGGCAGCAGGCGGCCCAGGCTTTCCAGCCGTGCCGTCTTGGCCTGCTTGCTGGCTGTATAGAGCAAATCCTGCTCCGCCGCGCCCCACGCGCCCAGGCGCATCATGCCCTCGTCGCCGATGCGCTGCCCATAGCGGAAAACCACCCCGGGTGTGGGCAGAACGATCGCCGAGGCATCGGCAAAATTGACAAAATAGTCGCCGTCGATCTGCACGCGATAGATAAAGCGGCCGATGTCCTGGATCAGCGGCTCGCTGTAGACGTCGATCTGTCTATCCGAAGCGGATAGCAGCAGTTCCAGGCAGTCGAGCAGTGACGCGCCGGCGCGGCCCCAGTAGCCGGGGCCTTCGTCGCAGCCGCCGTCCTTGGGATAGGGATCGACAAAACAGTCGATGCTGCGCATGGCCTTGAACACCGTCGCCTTGCGCCGCGCTTCGTCGGGTTCCATCAACAGCGTCGTGGCCAGGATGTTGGAGTTGATCCAGGGGTTCCAGTTGTTGACGCGATCGCCGTCAAAGCCCATCCAGCCCCAATCGTCGCGCTGGAGATAGTGAGTGAGGATGCGCGCATCGATCTCACGCGCGACGCGCGGGCGCACCTGCGGCGAGACGTCGTCCAGCCGCGCGCCGAGCAAATAGTCGATCCAGGCCAGCATGGCCGAAGTTTCGGCGGCAAACAGGTCGATGATCGGCTCGGTGGTATCGGGCAGGCCAACGCCGGCGCGCTGTCTGCGGATGTGCGCCGGCACGCACCAACTCGATTCTTCGCAAACCAGCCAGATGCCGTTGACGATGTCGTCGAGGAAACGGCCCCGGTTTTCGACGCACTCGGCGATGGTCAGCCCGGCGAGCATGCTGCGCCGCCGAAAGTAGGGTTCTTCGTAGCGGCTGCGGTTGCCGTCGCGGCCAAAGTCGAGGTAACGCGCGGCCAGCAGTGTGGGCCAGGCTTCCGCTTGAAGCGCCTCGCCCTGGGCCAGGTAGGCGGCGCGCACCGTGGCGGGCAGCCCTGCCCAGGCCGCGCGATCGGCCAGCGCGGGGTAGGGATGCCAGGCGGCGCGGGGGATGAGATTGAACGTATCGAGGGGATATTTTTGGTGGAGCATCTGGTCGTTCCTTTCTTGCGGTTGCTTGTAGTTTAGGTAACGATACCGTTGGTGAAATCTGTACAATATAGTATACTCGTGTATGTGACAAGTCACAAGAGGCGGCACCCGTTTTTTCTCCATTTGTAACGCGCGCTCAAACGACTGTGTGCATGTTCAGATCGGTTTCGCGCGGAAACGAGATCGAGATCATTGAAAGAGCTGAAAAGTACGAAAAAATTCGAGTTGTTGCAGGAATATAGGGCCTATCCTTCAAGATCGTTGCTTTTTGAGCACGAATTCTTTCCGAGCAATCAGGCTCTGTTCAGTTCCGATTTATTCGGGATAGGAGAAAGCTGTGAAGAAAATCCGCCTATGGGAGCTTCTCATCAAGCGTGCACTGTTCGATGACGCCGAGACGGCTCAAAAATGGATCATGGCCGGCGAGGTGATTGTGGACGGACAACGTATTGACAAGGCCGGACACTTGGTCTCCGACGATGCATCCATTAGAGTCAAGGGACTGAGAAAATATGTAGGAAGAGGAGGGTCCAAACTTGAGGGAGCACTCGCTGATTTCGGAATGGATGTTTCTGGCCAAGTCGCCCTGGATGTCGGTGCTTCAACCGGTGGGTTCACCGATTGCCTTCTTCAACACAAGGTCGCCAAAGTTTATGCCATAGACGCAGGGTATGGACTATTGGCTGGGAAGTTGCGCGCCGATCAACGGGTTGTCAATATGGAAAGGACAAACATCAGCGCAGTATCCCCCGAGCAATTACAACCGAAACCATCATTAGCCACAGTCGATCTGTCGTATCTGTCATTAAGAGTGGCCATTCCGATCGTCGCGCATCTGTTGACGGAGCATGGCGATATGCTTTGCCTCGTGAAGCCCTTGTTTGAAGTATCAGATTCCAGATACCGCAGAACAGGCAAGATTGACGACCCGACGATGTACAGTACAATCCTTCACGAGCTGGTAAATAGCACAGGTGAGTTAGGTCTGACGCCCATCGGCGTTACTTACAGCCACATCACCGGTGGCAAAGGAACCCGAGAGTTCTTTCTTAGGATATCAAAGACGTCGAATGCTTCAAGAGATCTCGCTGTTGAGATTGCTGCGGCCGTTGAATGTGCGATGCGGCTACCAACGCACAAAGATATTTAATGTCTTTCTCCTTGTATCAAATCAGGATGCGATTTTCTCCGGCAGTAGAGACGAGGCATCCCTTCTATTTGCTTTGTCGTTCCCAAGCCTGGATATTTCAGAACAACACCATTGACCAAGTTTCTTCTTGGGATGCCTCGTCCTTGCCAGACAAAATCGTTACAACGCCGCCAGATCCCGGTCGATGGCGTCCAGCACCTCGTCGGTGATCATATCGCCGGCAAAAACGGCCGCCTGTCGCAGCGACATCTGCATGGCCATCCTGATCTCGGGCGATCCCACCATCGGAGCCAGGTACCTGGTCAGCACGGCCCTGGCCGCCTCGTTGTCGAGCAGCTTGCCGAGTGTGCTGTGGGTGGACAGCTTTTCCGGACCTTTGGGATAGGTCGCCCACACTTGAGACGTGCTGACGAAAGCGTAATGCCCCGATCCCACCTCGATCACCACCGTGTCGCCGTCTTGCGCGGCGCTGCGGACGCCTTCGGCCTGCGCCAGCGGCACGCCGCCCTCGGTCACATCGGCTACCTGCGACCGGGGAATGCGCACCGTTGCTGTAGTGTTGGCGGGTACCGCCGCGTGGAGCACGAACGTGCCCTCGTCGGTCACCTGCCAGGCCACCTTGACCTTGCCGTACATCGTGTTCAGTTTGGCCTTGACCTTGCCCAAGCGCCCGCCCGGCTGCGGCTGGACGAGAATGTGCTTGTAGCCCGGCCTGAGCGGATCGACTTCCAGCCCGGCGACGACGCGCACCATCCACTCGCCGATCGCACCGTAGGCATAGTGATTGAACGAGTTCATGCCCTCGTCCTGGAACGTGCCGTCCGGCTTGATGCCGTCCCAGCGCTCCCAGATCGTCGTTGCCCCCATCTTGACCGGGTACAGCCAGGAAGGATAGCTGTCCTGGTTGAGCAGGTCGTAGGCCACGTCGAGCTGGCCGTTCTGGCCGAGCACGTAGCACAGGTAGGGCGTGCCGACAAAGCCGGTGGAGAGGTGGTTGTTGCGCCGGCGCACGTCGGCGGCCAGGCGGCGGGCAGCATCGGCGCGCCCTTCCTGGGGCAGCAGATCGAACATCAGGGCCAGCACGTAGGCGGTCTGCGTATTGTTGGCGACGCGCCCGTTGGGGGTAACATATTCCTTGAGGAAGGCAGCCTTGATATTTTGAAGCAATTTGGCATAACGCTGCGCGTCTTCCGTTTTGCCCAGCACCTCGGCCGCCTGCTGCACCAGGTGGGTCGAGTAGGCGAAAAAGGCGGTGGCGATCAGGTCCTTGTCGGTGATCGCCGACGAGCCGCCGGGATCGGGCGAGTTGAAGGAAAGCCAGTCGCCAAAGTGAAAGCCGGTCTGCCACAAATAGCTGTCGCCGGCCTGCGCCTCGATGTAACCTACCCAGGCTTTCATGCTCGCGTACTGTTCTTCCAGGATGCGCGTGTCGCCGTAGCAAAGGTAAATCGTCCACGGGCAGATGGTCGCCGCGTCGGCCCAGGCCGCCGATGCGCCTCCGCCCCGCCTGCCGCGCCTCATCACGTTGGGGATGACAAAGGGCACGCTGCCGTCGTCGCCCTGCTCGACGGCCAGGTCGCGCAGCCACTTGGTGAAAAATCCGGCCACGTCCATGTTGAAACAGGCGGTGCGGACGAACGCCTGCGCGTCGCCGGTCCAGCCCAGGCGCTCATCGCGCTGCGGGCAGTCGGTGGGTACGTCGACAAAGTTGCCCTTTTGCCCCCACTGGATGTTGTGCTGGAGCTGGTTGAGCATCGGGTTGTCGCTTTCCCAACCACCGATGGGGGTGATGTCCGAGTGGACGACGATGCCGGTCAGGCTGTCGAGTGTCAATTCGCCGGGATAGCCGCTCACGGCGACGTAGCGAAAGCCGTGAAAGGTGAAGCGCGGCTCCCACACCTCGACGCCGCCGCCCTTGAGCGTGTAGGTGTCGGTCTGTTTGGCCGAACGCAGGTTGGCGGTGTAGAAATTGCCTTCCTTGTCGAGCACCTCGGCAAAACGCAGCGTCACCGTCTGCCCGGCCTGGCCCTGCACCTTGAGCCGCGCCCAGCCGACCATGTTCTGGCCCATGTCGATCACCGTGTCGCCCTCCGGCGTGGTGATGATTTCGAGCGGCTTGATCTCTTGGATTTTCAGAATCGGCGGGCCGGCGGGAGCACCAAGTACGTCTTTGGGATGTTCGACCACCTTGACGCCGGCCCAGCCGGCATCGTCGAACCCGGCGCGGCTCCAGCCCGATTTTTCCAACCGCGCATCATAGCTTTCGCCGTTGTAAATGTCGGCGTCGAGCGTGGGGCCGGTGCTTGCTTTCCACGTTCCGTCCGAGCACACCCACTGCACACGCCCGTCGGCGTATTCGACCTTGAGCTGGAGCAGCAGGGCCAGTTTGTCGCCGTAGGTGTTGCGCTGGCCGCGAAAGCCCAGGTTGCCGCGATACCAGCCGTCGGCCAGGGTCACGCCGAGGGCGTTTTCACCGGCAACGAGTTGATCGGTCACGTCGTAGGCCTGGTACTGCAAGCGGCTGTCGTAGACCGTCCAGCCGGGCGCGAGCACCTCCGCGCCGGCCTTTTGCCCGTTCAGCTCGGCTTCGTAGAGGCCGTGGCAGGTGACGTACAACCGGGCGGCCTTGATCGCGCCGTCGGTCGAAAATGTTTTGCGCAGCAGCGGGCAGGGGTTCGACACGGAAACGTCTTCTTTTATGTCCGGCTCGATCCACTGCGCCGTCCAATCGGCCGGGGCGAGCAGGCCCATTTCCCAGCGCGCCGCTTCGCTCCACTCGGAAGCGCTGCCGTCGTTGGTCCAGACGCGCACCCGCCACTCGCAGCGCTGGCCGCTGGTCAGCGCCGGGCCACCATAGGGCACGTGGATCGACTGGCCCGACTCGACGCGGCCCGAATCCCACAGCGGCGCGTCGCCGCTAGTGACGCGAACCTGGTAGGCGGTCTGGAGGACGCCGCGCCCGTCGGCCTGAAGCTGCCAGCTCAGGCGGGGCCGGGCAACGTCGCTGCCGAGTGGATTGGTCTTGTATTCGCATTTAAGGTTGGTGAGGGATACGGTCATTGGGTTCACTCCTTTGTGAAAATCGAGGGGGATTGAAACGACTTGTTGATTATAACACCGTTTTTGGAGGAGGCAAAAACTTGTTCGTTAGCCCTCACCCCGCTCCTCTCCCGCATGCGGAAGAAAGGATGTGTCGACGAAGGCGGTTGCCAGGGCAAGGCAAGTGGCGGGCAAACGACGGCGTATCGACACCCAGATGGATTTGACAAAAGTATGGGGGGGGGGGGGGGAATAAAAATAAATAAGGTTAAATTTTTGTGACATTTAAAGGATACCGAGATGAAAAAATGGCGTAGCGGATTTTACACTCAGTTTGTG